>CAYMUJ010000106.1:0-7051 GCA_964393565.1 uncultured Stakelama sp.
AGCAATCCGATCGGTCTGCGCCTGCAGATCAACCGCACCTGGGACAGCCGCTGGTTCGCCGAAGGTGCCGACTATGGTCGCCTGCTGCTCGAGGATCTGAAGATCCGCGAGTACATCATGAAGACGCTGCCCCAGGCCGCGATCTCGAAGGTGGTGATCGAGCGTCCGGCCAAGCTGTGCCGCGTCAGCATCTTCGCTGCGCGTCCCGGCGTGATCATCGGCAAGAAGGGCACCGACATCGAAAAGCTTCGCAAGAAGCTGGCGTCGATGACCAGCTCGGACGTGTCGCTGAACATCGTCGAGATCCGCAAGCCCGAGGTCGACGCCAAGCTCGTCGCGCAGGGCATCGCCGATCAGCTGGAGCGCCGCATCGCGTTCCGCCGTGCCATGAAGCGCGCCGTTCAGTCGGCGATGCGTCTGGGCGCGGAAGGCATCCGGATCAACTGTGGCGGCCGTCTGGGCGGCGCGGAAATCGCGCGTTCGGAATGGTATCGTGAAGGCCGCGTTCCGCTGCACACGCTGCGCGCGAACGTCGACCATGCGACCGCCGAAGCCCACACCGCCTATGGCGTGTGCGGCGTCAAGGTCTGGATCTTCAAGGGCGAGATCCTGGGCCATGATCCGATGGCGACCGATCGCCTGAACATGGAATCGCAGACGTCGGGCGTTCGCCCCGCGCGCGAAGACCGTCGCTAAGGGTTAGAGACAATGTTGCAACCGAAGCGCACCAAGTTCCGCAAGGCCTTCAAGGGCCGGATCAAGGGTGAGACCAAGGGCGGCGCGACGCTGAATTTCGGCTCGTACGGCCTTAAGGCACTTGAGCCGGAGCGGATCACCGCCCGCCAGATCGAAGCGGCCCGCCGCGCGATCACGCGCCACATCAAGCGTCAGGGCCGCCTGTGGATCCGCGTTTTCCCGGACCTGCCCGTGTCGAGCAAGCCGGCCGAAGTCCGCATGGGCTCGGGCAAGGGCTCGCCTGAATATTGGGCGGCCCGCGTTGCGCCCGGCCGCATCCTGTTCGAGCTGGACGGCGTTCCCGGTCCGCTCGCAGCGGAAGCGTTCGAGCGTGCAGCGATGAAGCTGCCGATCAAGACCAAGGTCGTGGCCCGCCTCGGCGACACGTCGCACCTGGAGGGTTAAGAGATGACCAAGGCAATCGATCTGCGCGCGAAGAGCGACGATCAGCTGACCGAGGAGCTGGGCAACCTGAAGCGCGAGGCATTCAACCTGCGTTTCCAGGCGGCGACCAGCCAGCTCGAGAAGCCGAGCCGCGTGAAGGAAGTCCGCAAGGACATCGCCCGCATCAAGACGCTGCAGAACGAGCGTTCGCGCTCGGCTGCGAAGTAAGAGGACACTGAACCATGCCGAAGCGCGTGCTGACCGGGCAGATCGTGTCCGACAAGGGCGACAAGACGGTGGTCGTGAACGTGGAGCGCAAGGTCAAGCACCCGCTCTACGGCAAGATCATCCGGCGCTCGAAGAAGTATCACGCCCATGACGAGGCGAACGAGTACAAGGCTGGCGAGACCGTGCGCATCGAAGAGACCGCGCCGATCAGCAAGCTGAAGACCTGGAAGGTGATCGAGCGGGTGAACACCCACGCGACCCCCGAGCGGGCCGACATCGCTTAAGACCCTCGGGTCTCGAGAGTTCAACTGGAACCGCCGGGACATGTCCCGGTAGGCCGAACGAGAAGGAACCGGATCAATGATCCAGATGCAGTCCAATCTCGACGTCGCAGACAACAGCGGCGCGAAGCGGGTGCAGTGCATCAAGGTGCTGGGCGGGTCGAAGCGTCGCTTCGCCGGCGTGGGCGACGTCATCGTCGTCAGCATCAAGGAAGCACAGCCCCGCGGCAAGGTGAAGAAGGGTGACGTGCACCGCGCCGTCATCGTCCGCACCGCCAAGGACGTTCGCCGCGCCGATGGCTCGGTCATTCGCTTCGACGGCAATGCCGCCGTCCTGGTCAACAAGAACGAGGAGCCGATCGGCACCCGTATCTTTGGCCCGGTGGTCCGCGAGCTCCGCTCGAAGGGCTTCATGAAGATCATTTCGCTCGCCCCTGAGGTGCTGTGATGGCTGCTGCCAAGATCAAGAAGGGCGACCAGGTCATCGTCCTGTCCGGCAAGGACAAGGGCAAGACCGGTGAAGTCGTCAAGTCGCTGCCGAAGGCCGACAAGGTCGTCGTGTCGGGCGTGAACATCGCCGTGCGTCACACCAAGCCGAGCCAGGGCGACCCGCAGGGTGGCCTGAAGCGCGCCGAGGCGCCGCTGCACGTGTCGAAGGTTGCGCATGTGACCAAGGACGGCAAGGCGACCCGCGTCCGCTTCGAAGAGCGCGACGGCAAGAAGGTCCGCGTTGCGGTCAAGACCGGGGAGGTCATCTGATGGCTGACACCTATATCCCGCGCATGAAGTCGAAGTACGACGCGGAAATCGTCAAGGCGATGACCGCGAAGTTCGGCTACAAGAACGCGCTCGAAGTGCCGAAGATCGAGAAGATCGTGCTCAACATGGGCGTCGGCGAAGCGACCCAGGACAAGAAGAAGGTCGAGCAGGCAGCGTCCGAAATGGAGCTGATCGCCGGCCAGAAGCCTGTCGTGACCAAGGCCAAGAAGTCGATCGCGCAGTTCAAGCTGCGTGAAGGCATGGCGATCGGTTGCAAGGTGACGCTGCGTCGCGAGCGCATGTACGAGTTCCTGGACCGCTTCATCACCATCGCGCTGCCGCGCGTGCGTGACTTCCGCGGCCTTTCGGACAAGTCGTTCGACGGCCGTGGCAACTATGCCTGCGGCATCAAGGAACAGATCGTGTTCCCCGAGATCAACTATGACCGCATCGAAAAGGTGCGCGGCATGGATGTGATCGTGACCACCACCGCCAAGACCGACGAGGAAGCCCGCGAGCTTCTCCGTCTCTTCGGTTTCCCGTTCCCGATCGAGGCGAACGGCGAAGCGAAGCAGGCAGCGTAAGGGAAAGAGAACTTAAGTCATGGCGAAACTGAGTTCCGTGCTCAAGAACGAGCGTCGCAAGCAGCTGGTGAAGAAATATGCCGGCCGCTATGCGAAGCTGAAGGCGATTGCGAACGACAAGTCGCTCGATGAGACCGAGCGTCTGATCGCGCGCCTGAAGATGGCCGAGATTCCCCGCAACGGGAACCCGACCCGCATCCGCAACCGGTGCGAGCTGACCGGTCGTCCGCGCGGTTACTACCGCAAGTTCCGTCTCGCACGTGTCATGCTGCGCGATCTGGCCAACAAGGGCCTGATCCCGGGTGTCACGAAGTCGAGCTGGTAAGGATCACGAAGATGGCATTGACCGATCCTCTGGGTGATATGCTCACCCGCATCCGCAACGGCCAGCGCGCCCGCAAGGACTCTGTCCTGACGCCGGCGAGCAAGCTGCGTGCGCGTGTCCTCGACGTGCTCCAGCGCGAGGGTTATATCCGTGGCTACAGCGAAGAGCAGATGGGCCCCGCGGCCGGCATCCGCATCGAGCTGAAGTATTTCGAGGGCCAGCCCGCGATCAAGTCGATCGCGCGCGTCTCGAAGCCGGGCCGCCGCGTCTATTCGGGTTCGAAGGAACTGCCGAAGGTGCGCAATGGCCTGGGCATCACCATCGTTTCGACGCCGCGTGGCGTTCTGTCGGACGCCGAGGCGCGCGAGCAGAATGTTGGTGGCGAAGTGCTCGCGGAGGTGTTCTGATGAGCCGCACCGGTAAGAAGCCGATCACCGTTCCTGCTGGCGTCACCGCTAGCGTCGAGGGCGGCACGATCAGCGTCAAGGGCCCGAAGGGCACCCTGACCATGCCGACCGCCGACGACATCTCGTACGAGGTGAGCGAGGGCACGATCACGGTGAAGCCCGCCAACGACACCAAGCGCGCCAAGGCGTTCTGGGGCATGCAGCGCACGCTGGTCCAGAATCTGGTGACGGGTGTGAGCGAAGGCTTCTCCAAGAAGCTGCTCATCACCGGCGTCGGTTATCGTGCGAACGCACAGGGCCGCAAGCTGAAGCTGCAGCTCGGCTATTCGCATGACGTCGATCTGGACGTGCCGGAAGGTGTGGAGGTGAAGACCCCCGACCAGACGACCGTCGAAATCTCGGGCAACGACAAGCAGGCCGTCGGCCAGTTTGCCGCGGAAATCCGTCGCTGGCGTAAGCCTGAACCCTATAAGGGCAAGGGCATCAAGTACGAGGGCGAGTTCATCTTCCGCAAGGAAGGGAAGAAGAAGTAATGAGCAAGGGTCTCTCTCTCTTCGAGAAGCGGCGTCGCCGCAACCGCACCGCGCTGCGCGCGCGTTCGGGCGGCCGTCCGCGGCTGTCGGTGCATCGCTCGGGCAAGCACATCTATGTGCAGGTGATCGACGACGCCCAGGGCAAGACCCTGGCCGCCGCTTCGACGCTGGACAAGGACGTACGCGGCACGAACGGTGGCAACATCGAAGCGGCCAAGGCTGTTGGTGCACGCATTGCGGAAGTCGCCAAGAAGGCCGGCGTGACGCAGGTCGTGTTCGACCGTGGCGGTTTCCTGTTCCACGGGCGCGTCAAGGCGCTGGCGGATGCCGCGCGTGAAGGCGGATTGGAGTTCTAAGATGGCTGACGAACAGAACCAGACGCCCGTCGAGGGCGCAGCAGCCGAAGCCGGCACCGAGAACCGTCGTGGCCGTGGCGGCCGTGGTGGCGACAATCGTGGTGGTGGGCGTGGCCGTGACGGCCGTGGTCGTCGCGACGATCGCACCCCGCGCGACGAGCAGGGCGAAGAGCTGATCGAAAAGCTGGTCCACATCAACCGCGTCAGCAAGACCGTGAAGGGCGGCAAGCGCTTCGGCTTTGCGGCTCTGGTTGTTGTCGGCGACGGCAAGGGCCGGGTCGGTTTCGGTCATGGCAAGGCACGCGAAGTGCCGGAAGCCATCAGCAAGGCGACTGCCGCTGCCAAGAAGAAGATGGTCCGCGTGCCGCTGCGCGAGGGCCGGACGCTGCACCATGACGGCAAGGGCCATTTCGGTGCTGGCCAGGTGACCGTCCGCTCGGCGCCTGCCGGGACTGGCATCATCGCCGGTGGTCCGATGCGCGCCGTGTTCGAGAGCCTGGGCGTTGCCGACGTGGTGACCAAGTCGGTCGGCACTTCCAACCCCTACAACATGATCCGCGCGACCTTCGAGGCGCTGGGCGACCAGTATTCCCCGAAGGCAGTGGCCCAGCGTCGCGGCAAGAAGATTGCCGACCTGCTCGGCCGTGGCGGTTCGCAGACCGCCGAGGCTGATGCCGCGGCGATCGTGGAGTAAGCGACATGGCAACGATCAAGGTGAAGCAGATCGGTTCGCCGATCCGTCGGACCAAGGACCAGCGCGCGACGCTGATCGGTCTGGGCCTCAACAAGATGCACCGGGTCAGCGAACTGGAGGACACTCCCGAAGTTCGCGGCATGATCCGGAAGCTGCCCCATCTGGTCGAGGTCGTCGAGGGCTGAACCCCCGGCATCTTTTCCAGGTGACAATATGAGGGGAGGGGGCTATCGGCCCCCTTTCCGATTTTCCCGGCCCGTCCGGGAATTTGACCAGCGCGACAAAAGCGAAAGCGAGTGCACGACATGAATCTCAACGATATCCGCGATAATGATGGTGCCCGTAAGGGCCGGATGCGCGTCGGACGCGGCATCGGTTCGGGCAAGGGCAAGACCGCCGGCCGCGGCCAGAAGGGTGCGAAGGCACGTTCGGGCGTCGCGATCAACGGCTTCGAGGGCGGTCAGATGCCGCTCCACATGCGGATCCCGAAGCGCGGCTTCAACGTCCCGAACCCGAAGGACTATGCCGAGGTCAATCTGGGCATGATCCAGAAGCTGATTGACGCCGGCAAGCTGACCGCGACCGAAATCGATCATGCGGCGCTGAAGGCCGTTGGCCTCGCCCGTGGCGGCAAGAACGGCGTCCGCCTGCTCGGCAAGGGTGAGCTGAAGGCGAAGCTCAACTTCACTGTCGCTGGCGCATCGAAGGGCGCGATCGAGGCGGTCGAGAAGGCTGGCGGCACCGTCACCATCCCGACGATCGTCCCTGCTGCTGATAAGCATGCTGCCAAGCATCGCGTGAAGCAGAAGGAAATCGCCGCGAAGAAGGCCGGCAAGGCCTGACTTTAGCTGTGGACGGGGCGATGGATGTGCATTGCCCTGATCTGACAGTAACCTATATGGGCGGCGGGGGAGCGGCGAACGCTTCTCCGCCGCTTTGGTTTCCGGGATAGAATTTCAATGGCATCCGCAGCCGATTCAATGGCATCCGGCCTCAACCTGTCCAAGTTCGGACAGGCCACCGAACTCAAGAAGCGCCTGTGGTTCACGCTTGGTGCGTTGATCATCTTCCGGATGCTCAGCTTCGTCCCGCTGCCGGGCGTCGATCCGACGCAGTTGGGCCTGCTGGCCGACCGCACGCAGGGCGGCGTTCTCGATTTCTTCAACACCTTCTCGGGCGGTGCACTGGAGCGCATGTCGGTGATCGCGCTGGGCGTGATGCCGTACATCACCGCGTCGATCGTGGTACAGCTCGCGACGTCGCTGTCGCCGCAACTGGCTGCGATCAAGAAGGAAGGTGAGAGCGGGCGCAAGAAGCTCAACCAGTATACCCGCTACGGCACGGTCGCGCTGACCGCGATCCAGGGCTATTTCATCGCCGTGGGCCTCGAGACGTTGGGCGCAAGCCAGGGGCTGGCCCCGGTTGTGGAGCCGGGCATGCTGTTCCGCGTCGCCGCAGTGATTTCACTGATCGGCGGCACGATGTTCCTGATGTGGCTGGGTGAACAGATCACCAGCCGCGGCGTCGGCAACGGCATCTCGCTGATCATCATGGCCGGTATCGTGGCGCATCTGCCCACCACGCTGGTCCAGCTGTTCGAGGGCGGGCGTTCGGGTTCGATGAACCCGGTCACGCTGCTCGCAATTCTCGCGGCGGTGGCCGGCCTGATCCTGTTCATCTGCTTCATGGAGCGGGCGCAGCGCCGGATCCTGATCCAGTATCCCAAGCGCCAGACCCAGCGCGGCGTGCAGAGCGAGCGCAGCCA
>CAYMUJ010000107.1:0-6948 GCA_964393565.1 uncultured Stakelama sp.
ATTCGGCGTAGGGGGCGGTGATGCCCCGCCCTACCGGTCATCGCCCCCCGCCCCGTCCCGCCGATCCGCCCGGCACCCCCGCCCGCCGCGCCGCGCTGCGCCTGCTTGATGCCGTGCTGCGTCGCGGCCTTGCGATCGAACAGGCGCTCGACGCCTCGACCCAGGGGCTTGCCCCGTCCGATCGCGGCCTTGCCCATGCCATCGCCGCCGAGGCGCTGCGCCGGCTCGTCGATCTGGACGACCTGATCGACAGCGCCACACGCAACCGCCTGCCCGATGACGCCAAGGCGCGCTTCGTGCTGCGGATCGCGCTGGTTCAGGCATTGCGGCTCGGCACCCCGCCGCACGCCGCGATCTCGACCGCGCTGCCGCTGGTCGATGGCGGGCCGCGCAAGCTGGTCCATGGCGTGTTCGGCACGCTGATGCGTCAGAATGCCGTGCTGACCGACCCGCCCGCGCTGCCCGGCGATGTCTATGCCCGCATCGCCGGCAATTGGGGCGAGCGTGCCGCCGACGCCGCCTGCGCCGCGATCGCCGCCCCGCCCCCGCTCGACCTGACATTGCGCGGCGGAGCCATGGCAGAGGGCGAAAGCCTGCTGCCCGGCCATGTGAGGGTCGCGGCTGGCACCAGCATTCCCGAGCATGAAGGCTTTGCCGAGGGAGACTGGTGGGTGCAGGACATCGCCGCCTCCCTCCCCGCCCGCCTGATCGGTGCCCGCAACGGCAGCGGCACAGGTCGCGCGCTCGACCTGTGCGCCGCGCCCGGCGGCAAGACGCTTCAGCTCGCCGCCGCCGGATGGGACGTGACCGCCGTCGATGCCTCGGAAAGTCGTCTGGCGCGACTTCACGAAAATCTGGAGCGTACCGGCCTGTCAGCCAAGGTCGTCACCGCCGATCTCCTCAAATGGGAACCGGGGTTCGAGGCCGACGCCGTGCTGCTCGACGCGCCGTGCAGCGCGACCGGCATCTTCCGCCGCCACCCCGATGTGCTCCATCGCGTCCGCCCGCGCCTGATCGCGGAGATGGCCGAGCTTCAGGCCCAGCTCCTGCCCCGCGCCGCGCGCTGGGTCCGCCCCGGCGGCCTCATGGTCTATGCCACCTGCTCGCTGGAACCGGAGGAGGGCGAACAGCAGATCGAGCGTTTCCTGGCCGACCAGCCGGACTTTGCGATCGACCCGGTCCTGCCCGACGAACTGCCCGCAGGCGTTCCAGCCCACCCGCGCGGCTGGCTGCGCACCCTGCCCGGCATGCTGGCGGAGCATGGCGGCATGGACGGGTTTTTCATGGTGCGGCTGATCCGTGTTGCGGGCGAGTCTTGAGGTGATAAAGGGAAGGTCATGAACCCGGTCCGCATCGCCCCGTCCATCCTGTCCGCCGACTTCGCCCGCCTGGGTGAGGAGGTGCGCGCAATCGACGCTGCCGGGGCCGACTGGATCCATATCGATGTGATGGACGGCCATTTCGTCCCCAACATCACGATCGGCCCGGCGGTGATCAAGGCATTGCGCCCGCACAGCGCCAAGCCGTTCGACGTCCATCTGATGATCGCACCGGTCGATCCGATGCTGGAGGCGTTTGCCGAGGCTGGTGCCGATTGCCTGTCGGTTCATCCCGAAAGCGGCCCGCACCTCCACCGCACGCTTCAGACGATCAAGTCGCTGGGCAAGCGCGCGGGCGTGGTGCTCAATCCCGCGACGCCGGTCGATGTCGTCGATCATGTCATGGATCTGGTCGACCTGATCCTGGTGATGAGCGTGAACCCCGGTTTCGGCGGACAGAAGTTCATCGAGAGCCAGCTGACCAAGATTACCGCCCTGCGCGCCCGGATCGACGCCAGCGGGCGCACGATCGACCTGGAAGTCGATGGCGGCGTCGATCGCACCAACGCCGCGCGGGTCATTGCCGCCGGTGCAGACGCGCTGGTCGCGGGAACCGCCGCGTTCAAAGGTGGCCCGTCGGCCTATGCCGACAATATCGCGGCGTTGCGCGCGGGGTGAGTATTGGCGGGGATGAACCCGCCAGCGGGGCGGCCGGAGACGGAATTGAGCGCGGCAAGCGGCTCATCCGCATCGGGGGCGACCGTGGGCTGTCCCTTGCCGACCGCATTTCCGAAAAGCTGTTCCGCTTGAGCTGGCGCACCCCGATCCATAGCCTGCGCCTGAAAGGGCGGCATCCGCTCAAGCTGATCGCCGTGACCGACGATCCGTTCATGGGCGATCCGGCACGCGGCAATGCACTGCTCGACGGAACACTGACGTTCCGTGGCGAAAGCCATGACGTCGCCACGCTCGACTTCGCCCGTCCCGGCTGGTCCGCACCCTTTGGCGAGCATCTGCACAGCTTCGCCTGGCTGCGCGACCTGTCCACCGTCGCGACCCGGCAACAGGCCGCGCCGATTGCCGAAGCGCTGATGCGCGGCTGGCTCGCGGCGCATGCCGGCAAGGTCGCCGATCCCGCATGGCGCGCCGATCTATGGGGTCGCCGTCTGCAATTCTGGGCGGCACATGCGCCATTGATCCTGTCGAGCACCGACCTCGTCTATCGTTCGCAAGTATTGCATGTACTGGCCCGGGGCGCACGCCATCTCGATCGCGCCGCCGATCGTGCCCCGGCCGGTGCGCCGCGCATCGCCGCCTGGTGCGGCGTGCTGACCGCCGGGCTGATGATTCCCGGCGGCGATCCGCGCCGCGCGTTCGGCGAATCCGGCCTGTCCCGCGCCATTGCAGGAGCCGTCAGCAAGGATGGCGGCATCACCGGCCGCTCCCCCGCCGCCTTGCTCGACGCGATCCAGCTGCTCACGCTGCTGCGCGAAACCTATGCCGCGCGTCGGCTCGACGCCCCCGGTTTCGTCACCCAGGCGGTCGACCGCATGGTCTCCGCCCTGCTCGGCGTCAGCCATGGCGATGGCGGCCTGGCCAGCTGGCAGGGCGGCATCCCGATTTCCGGGGACGTGATCGAACAGGCGGTGGCCGCGAGCGGCGCGCGCGTCCGCCCGCTGCGTCAGGCGCATGAATGGGGCTATCAGCGGCTCGCCCAGCAGGGAACGGTGCTGATCATCGACGCCGCCCCGCCGCCGGTTGCGCGGGTGATGGCGGGCGGCTGCGCCTCGACGCTTGCGTTTGAATTCTCCGACGGTGCGGATCGGATCGTGGTCAGTTGCGGCGGCGCGCGCGGTGCCGATCTGCGCCTGCCCGCCGCCTTGACCGAAGGGCTGCGGACCACCGCTGCCCATTCCACCCTGATCGTGCGCGACAGCAACTCCACCGCAATCCACCCCGACGGCACGCTCGGCCGCGGCGTGGTCGAGATGGAGCTGAGCCGCAACGAAAGCGACACTGCCAGCCGGATCGAAGCAAGCCATGACGGCTATGCCCGCCGCCATGGCGTGATCCACCGCCGCACCATCGCGCTTGGCACCGACGGGCGCGACGTGCGCGGCGAGGACAGCCTGCTCCCCGCCACCAAACGCGGCGGCAAGCGCGGCGCGGTGCCCTTTGCCGTGCGCTTTCACCTTCACCCCGCTGTCGAAGCGAGCCCCACCGCCGATGGTTCGGGGGCCCTGCTCCGCACGCGATCAGGCGCGGTCTGGCAATTCCGCGCACGCGGCGCGACGCTGGCGATCGAAGAAAGCATATGGATCGATGCCAGGGGCATGCCGCGTGAAACCCGGCAATTGGTGCTGACCGGCGAGGCACTGACCGGCGGGTCCAGCATCTCGTGGCTGTTCCACCGCGCGCGAAAGGGCGGTTGAAGCAGGCTGGTGCGTATCGCGCCTGAGCGCGACAAACAAAAAGCGGAACGCCCGCTGCCGCAACTCGGGACTTGCAGCACAGGCTCCGACAGGTAAAGCGCGCGGGCATGACCAGCATCACCATCCGCCGCGCCCTCCTCTCGGTTTCCGACAAGACCGGGATCGTCGAACTCGGTCAGGCGCTCGCCGCCAAGGGGGTCGAACTCGTTTCGACCGGCGGCACGTCCAAGGTGCTGCGCGACGCGGGGCTTGAGGTGCGCGACATCTCCGACCTCACCGGTTTCCCCGAGATGATGGACGGCCGCGTCAAGACGCTGCACCCGGTGGTCCATGGCGGCCTGCTCGCGGTGCGCGACGATGAAGGCCATATGGCTTCGGCCAGCGACCATGCGATCGGGATGATCGACCTGGTCGTCGTCAACCTCTACCCCTTCGCCCAGACCGTCGCCAAGGGCGCGAGCCGCGACGAGATTATCGAGAATATCGATATCGGCGGCCCCTCAATGGTCCGCTCCGCCGCCAAGAACCACGCCTTTGTCGCGATCGTCACCGATCCCGCCGACTATGCCGTGATCGCAACCGGCGAAACCACGCTGGAAGACCGCAAGCGCTTCGCCGCCAAGGCCTATGCCCTGACCGCGCAATATGATTCGACCATCGCCAGCTGGTTCGCCTTCGCCGATCAGGGCGAGCGGTTCCCCGAAACGCTGCCACTCGTGTTCAAGCGCGGCGAAGAGCTGCGCTATGGCGAAAACCCGCATCAGTCCGCCGCGCTCTACCTCCCCGCCGGCCCCGCCACGCCGGGCATCGCCCAGGCGCAGCAGCTGCAGGGCAAGGAACTGAGCTACAATAATTACAACGACGCCGACGCCGCGCTCGAACTGGTCAGCGAATTCCGCGACGGCCCGCCGACCGTGGTCATCGTCAAGCACGCCAACCCATGCGGCGTCGCGACCGCCGAGACTTTGGTCGATGCGTACCAGGCCGCGCTCGCCTGCGACTCGGTCTCCGCATTTGGCGGCATCATCGCATTGAACCGCCCGCTCGACGCGGAGACGGCAAAGGCGATCACCGATATCTTCACCGAAGTCGTGGTTGCACCCGGCGCAAGCGATGAGGCGAAGGCGATCTTCGCCGCCAAGAAGAATCTGCGCCTGCTGATCTGCGGCGATCTGCCCAACCCCGCGCGTCCCGGCCTGATGCTCAAGACCATCGCGGGCGGTGCGCTGGTCCAGTCGCGCGACAATGGCCGGGTGACACAGGACGCGCTCAAGGTCGTCACCAAGCGCGCACCAACCGAACAGGAACTCACCGACTGCCTGTTCGCCTGGACCGTCGCCAAGCACGTCAAGTCGAACGCGATCGTCTATGCCAAGGGCGGCAGCACCGCCGGCATCGGCGCGGGCCAGATGAACCGCCTCGAATCCGCACGCATCGCCGCATGGAAGGCCAGGGACGCCGCCGACAAGGCCGGCTGGGCGGAACCGCGCACGATCGGCAGCGCGGTCGCCTCCGACGCTTTCTTCCCCTTCGCCGACGGCCTGCTCGCGGCGGTCGAGGCTGGTGCCACCGCCGTGATCCAGCCCGGCGGATCGATCCGCGACGATGAAGTGATCGCCGCCGCCGACGAAGCCGGCCTGGCCATGGTGTTCACCGGAATGCGCCACTTCCGGCATTGATCCGATCCGCTGGCGCGGATGCGGCGCCGGGTGGCGGAGCAGGCCGGTGCCGTGTCAAACCTTCTCGTCGGGCAGCGTCGGTTCGCTCTTCGGCATCTTCTTGAACAGCGCGCGGTCCTCCGGGCCGAACGCCCATTTCCCGATCACCGCAAAATAGGCGATGAAGATCGCCGGGATTCCGACCGACAGCTCCAGCCATTCGAGCCGGTGCGGCAGCAATGTGAACGCCCAGCCGACTGCGCCCGCGACCAGGATCGCCGCGACGAAACCGGGGCGCAGGCTGAACACCGATGCGCCGGTCATCCGCGCCAGCATCCAGCTTTTGATCGTCGACCCCAGCGCCAGCGTCAGCACCAGCGCCACCGCCGGCCCGACCGCCTGGACATGCACGTCCAGCCCCATGGCGCGCATCTGGAACACCAGCGCAAAGCTCAATGCCGCCTGGAAGCCGAGCAGCAGGCTCGACACGATCAGATTGCGGTGCCGCGCCATATAGACGAGTCCCGCCTCCGCCACCGCGCCGGGCGTCGCCGCCACCTCCGCCGCGAGCAGGAAGCACAGGGCACCGGCCCCGACCACGAATTGCGGCCCGACCACGCCCATCACCCCTTCCGCCGGGATTCCGCCCATCAGCAGCAGCGCGGCCTGCAGCGTGATGATCCAGAAACCGACCTGCTTGACCTGATTGGCAATCGCAACGCGGTTCCCCGCCGCCAGATTGCGCGCGATCACCGGCCCCAGCACCGGATCGAAACTGGTCTTGAGCTTTTGCGGGATCGAGGAAACCTGCTGCGCCATATAATAGATGCCGACGATCGCCGGCGGAAACAACAGGCCGAGGATGAAGCGGTCGATGTTGCGCGACCCCCATTCCAGCGCATCCGCCCCGGCAAGCGGCATGTTGCGCCGGGCAAGCTGGAGCAGCGGCGTGACGCGCGGCGTCCAGCCATGCGGCAGGCCATAGCTGCGGATGAACGGCACCAGGCTGGCGACCAGTGCCGCCGCCATCGACAGGACATAGGCGATGATCAGCCCGTCGCGCGCCGAGACATAATAGAGCACCCAGGCCGCGATGCTGATCGTCCATGGCTCGACGATCGCGCGCGCGGTCACCGCCGCCTTCACATTATGGCGATAGGCCAGCGCGGCCAGGCTCACATCGGACCAGGCGATCGCGAACACGATCACCGCCAGATAGCGGTCCAGCCCCGTCGTCCCGCTATTCGGGAACATCAGGTCCGGGTAGATGAACAGCACCGCGCTCGCCAGCATCGAGACGACGAACGCCACCACCATGCCGTCCCACACGACATGGGCATGCGGCCGGTCGGTCGACGCCAGCGCCTGCGCCAGCCCGCGCTTGAGGCCGAGGGTGGCAAGCAACGCCGCCAGCTCGACCACCACCACCGCGAGCGCAAACCGCCCCACCGTCTCCGCGCCATAGAGCCGCCCCGCGATGAACAGGAACGGCAACCGCGCGAGCAGGCGCAGGAAAAAGCCGAAGATATTGGTCCGCCC
>CAYMUJ010000108.1:0-3271 GCA_964393565.1 uncultured Stakelama sp.
CGGATCAGGTCGTCGGTGGAGGGGTCGAAATCCTGTCCGCCGCGCTCGGCCGCCTTGGCCATTTCCTTGCCCAGCTCGACGCCGAACTGGTCGAACGGGTTGATGCCGAGCAACGCCGCGCTGACGAAGGTGCGGTGTTCGTAGAAGGCGATCAGCGCGCCCAAGGTGCGCGGGTCGAGTTCGTCGAGCAGGAGCGTCATCGACGGGCGGTCGCCGGCATAGGCGCGGGCGGGATCGTCATTGGCGCGGCCGGCCATCAGCGCCGCACCCTGTGCGAAGCAGTTGAGCAGGAGCGCGCGGTGGTGATCCTCGGCCAGCGTGTCGCCACCCTCGATCACGGCGAGGAATTCGAGCGGGATCAGGTGCGTGCCCTGATGCAGCAGCTGAAACACCGCGTGCTGCGCGTCGGTGCCGACGCCGCCCCAGGTGATCGGCGCGGTGGCGCGGCCGACGGGCTGGCCGTCCGCCGTCACCGACTTGCCGTTCGATTCCATCTCGAGCTGTTGCAGATAGCTGGGGAGGAGGCGCAGGCGTTCGTCATAGGCGAACACGCCGCGCGTCTGGGCGCCGCGATTCTGGGTGTAATAGAGGTCGGCGAAGGCGGCGAGGACCGGCGCGTTGCTGCGCAGATCGGTCAGGCGGAAATGGCGGTCCATCTCCGCCGCGCCGTCGAGCATCGCTTCGAACGCGTCCCAGCCGAGCGCGATCGCGGCGGGGAAGCCGATCGACGACCACAGCGAATAACGCCCGCCCACCGATTCGGCGAAGGGCAGGATGCGGGTTTCGTCGACGCCCCATTCGACCGCCTTGTCCGGCGCGGCGGTGAGCGCGATCACGCGGCCATAGGGATCCTCCACCCCATGTTCGCGCATCCAGTCGAGCGCGCTGGTGGCGTTGAGCAGGGTTTCGGTGGTGGTGAAGGTCTTCGACGCGACCGCGATCAGCGTGGCGTGGGGGTCGAAGGCGGCAATCGCCTCCTCCAGCGCGCAGCCGTCGATATTGGAGACGATGGCGACGTCATAGCGGGCCATATCGCGGCCGAGCGCGTCGATCAGCAGCTCTGGCCCCAGCGCCGATCCGCCGATGCCGATGTGCAGGATATGGCGGACCGGGCCGAGTGCTTCGGCCTCGATCGCGTCGATCAGGCCGCGCATGCGGCCGTGATAGGCGGCGGCGCGGGCAACGCTGTCCTCGCTGCCTTCGCCACGCTCTGCGGTATGTTCGACCGCGCGGCCTTCGGTGACGTTGACCACGTCACCGGCGAACAGCGCCTCACGCTTGGCGGCGAAGCCTGCGGATTTGGCGAGCGCGGCGAAGGCGTCGAGCGCAGCACTGTCGAGATGTGTCTTGGAGAAATCGAAATGGATGCCCGCGACATCGGTGGTGAGCGATGCGAGGCGGTTCGCGTCGGCAGCGAACAGGTCCTTGAGCGGGGTGCGGGGCAGCGTTTCGATCGCGCTCCAGTCGGGGGTTGCCATGTGCCTGTCTCCTTTTGGGTCGCGGCGCGTGTAGCGTGATGGGTGGGGCTTCGCCAGTTGGAACTCCCCTGCTTGCAAGGGAGGGGCTGGGGGTGGGTGCGAGAACCCGACCGTCACCCCCGCGAAGGCGGGGGCCCATCTCCCGGACTGTCCGCCAACCGCACCGGTGCGATGTGCCTAGCCGGCAGGAGATGGGCCCCCGCTTTCGCGGGGGTGACGGGATTTGAGGGAGGCGCACTGATACCGCAACACCGCAAGAGTGCCTTGACGATGCCACACACCCAAAGCACAGCAGCGTCATGGACGATTCCGCCACGGCGCAGCCCGCCGCCCCCGCCGAGACCCTGAAGCCGCGCTCCGAGCTGCGGGATACGATCAGCTTCCTGGTGAAGCTGGTGATCCTGGTGTTCATCGTGCGCAGTTTCGTGTTCGCGCCGTTCAGCATCCCGTCGGGGTCGATGCTGCCGCGCCTGCTGGTCGGCGACTATCTGTTCATCACCAAATGGAATTACGGCTATTCCAAGCATTCGCTGCCGTGGAGCCTGCCGCTGATCCCGGGACGCATCTTTGCCAAGGATCCGGCGCGCGGCGATGTCGTGGTGTTCAAGGCGCCGCCGGATGCCAAGACCGACTGGATCAAGCGCGTGATCGGCGTGCCGGGCGACACGGTGCAGATGCGCGGCGGGCAGCTGATCCTGAACGGACAGGCGATCCCGAAGCAGCGCGTGGCGGATTTTGTCATGCCGATGACGCCGAATGCCGATTGCGATGCGGCTGAGATCGAGACGGCGGCGGATGGCACTGCGGTGTGCCGCATCCCGCGCTTCCGCGAGACGTTGCCGGGCGGGAAGAGCTATGACGTGCTCGATTCCGGGCCGACCACCGGCGACGATACCCAGGTGTTCACCGTGCCGGCGGGCCATGTCTTCCTGATGGGCGACAATCGCGACAACAGTGCGGACAGTCGGTT
This sequence comes from uncultured Stakelama sp., assembly GCA_964393565.1. Lineage (GTDB taxonomy): Bacteria > Pseudomonadota > Alphaproteobacteria > Sphingomonadales > Sphingomonadaceae > Sphingomonas. Next base: position 2,449 of record CAYMUJ010000108.1, read on the forward strand.
CGAGCCGGTGATGGTGTATGGCGAGAACAAGGGCGGCATCCGCTTCGTCCCGATGGAGAATATCCAGGGCAAGGCGGTGGTCAGTTTCTGGTCCACCGATGGCAGCGCGCAATGGGTGCTGCCCTGGACCTGGTTCAGCGCGGCGCGGTTCGACCGGATCGGGGAAGGCTTTTGAGTGACGATCTGCCCGGCTGGCTGGCCGGGGTGCTGGGCCATGCGCCGGACGATCTGGCGGTCTATCGCCGTGCGCTGACGCATGGCAGCCAGGGCGCGGTGAATTACGAGCGGCTGGAGTTTCTGGGCGACCGCGTGCTGGGGCTGACGCTGGCCGAATGGCTGTATGCGCGCTTTCCCGACGAGCCGGAGGGGAAATTGTCGCGCCGCTTCAACGCGCTGGTGACCGGTGCGATGTGCGCCGAGGTCGCGCGCGAGATCGGGGTGCCGCGCCATCTGAAGCTCGGCAAGCAGGCGCGCGACGATGGCGCGTCGGACAGCGACAATGTGCTGGGCGATGTGATGGAGGCGCTGATCGGCGCGACCTTCCTCGACCAGGGGTTCGACGCGGCGCGCGCGCTGGTGCGGCGATTGTGGGACAGCCGGATCGACAATCAGTCGGCGGCGCCCAAACATCCCAAGTCCGCGCTGCAGGAATGGGCGGCGGCGAACAACCGCCGCGCGCCGGACTATGTGCTGGTCGAGCGGTCCGGGCCGGGCCATGCGCCGCGCTTTCGCGTGAAGGCGGAGATCGCCAAGCTGGCCGAGGCCGAAGGAACGGGATCGAGCAAGCAGGAAGCCGAGACCGCAGCGGCGGCGGCGTTGCTGG
>CAYMUJ010000108.1:3371-4933 GCA_964393565.1 uncultured Stakelama sp.
CAACGCTGCGGCCTGATCGCCGTGGTTGGCGCGCCCAATGCGGGCAAGTCGACTTTGGTGAACGCACTGGTCGGGCAGAAGGTGGCGATCGTCAGCCCCAAGGCGCAGACAACGCGCGCGCGGCTGATGGGCATCGCGATCGAGGGCGATACCCAGCTGTTGCTGGTCGACACGCCGGGGATTTTCGATCCGGCGCGGCGGCTGGACCGGGCGATGGTCGCTGCCGCCTGGGAAGGCTCGCAGGGCGCGGACCTGATCGCGCTGGTGGTCGATGGCAAGGGCGGGATCGGGCCGAAGGTGCGCAGCGTGGTTGCGGGGCTGAAGGACCGGCGCGAGCGCAAGATCCTGATCCTCAACAAGGTCGATATTGCCGACAAACCGCGCCTGCTGGGTCATGCCGCGAGCCTGAATGAGCTGGCGGCGTTCGAGGATACCTTCTTCGTGTCGGCGACGACCGGGGATGGTGTGGCCGAGCTGAAGGCGGAGCTGGCCAAGCGCATGCCCGAGGGGCCGTGGCATTTCCCGGCGGATCAGGTGTCGGACGCGACCGACCGCATGCTGGCGTCGGAGATCACGCGCGAGCAGCTCTATCACCTGCTCCACGCGGAGCTGCCCTATGCCACCGCGATCGAGACCGAGCGCTATACCGAAAAGCCCGACGGGTCGGTCGAGATCTATCAGCAGATTCTGGTCGAACGGCCGACGCAGCGCGCGATCGTGCTGGGGCAGGGCGGGTCCAAGATCAAGGAAATCGGGTCGCGCGCGCGGGCCGAGCTGGCGAACCTGCTGGGGGTGAAGGTCCAGCTGTTCCTGCATGTGAAGGTGCGGCCGGGCTGGGAAGAGGATCGGTCGCTGTATCGCGAGATCGGGCTGGACTGGGTCGACTAACCGAGCAGCGAGTTCACCCATTCAGGCACCAGCGTGCCTGCGGGTCCGAGCCGGGATTCCGCGAACCACGCGCTGCCCTCCGACCGCTCCAGATTAAGCTCTAGCGTCTCGGCGCCATGGTAGCGCGCAGTGCGGACGAAGCCGGCGGCGGGATAGACCGCGCCCGAGGTGCCGATCGACACGAACAGGTCGGCGCGGGCCAGCGCGGCGTCGATCACCTCCATATGATAGGGCATCTCGCCGAAGAACACGATGTCGGGGCGCAGCGCGGGCGCGTCGCACGACGGGCAGGACGTGCCGGGCGGGAGCGGGTCGGCCCATTCGCTCTGGATGCCGCATAGCGCGCAGAGGGCGGACTTCAGCTCGCCATGCATGTGGAGCATGCGCTTCGATCCTGCGCGATCGTGCAGGTCATCGACATTCTGGGTGACGAGCAGCAGCTCGCCGGGCCACTCCGCGTCGAGCCGGGCGAGCGCGTGGTGCGCGGCATTGGGTTCGACCTTGGCCAGATTGGCGCGGCGCTCGTCGTAGAAGCGGTGGACCAGCTCGGGGTCGTGCGCGAGCGCCTGGGGCGTGCAAACATCCTCGACGCGATGCCCCTCCCACAGCCCGCCGGGGCCGCGAAAGGTAGCGACGCCGGATTCGGCGGAGATGCCTGCGCCGGTGAGGATCAC
>CAYMUJ010000108.1:5033-6937 GCA_964393565.1 uncultured Stakelama sp.
AGTCGTCCTCGTCCTCATAGCCCGCCAGCTCCAGCGCCCGCGCCTTGATCTGTTGGTTGCGGCACCAGTGGACCAGCGCGTCTTCGCGGCCATGGGTGACCCACACTTCCTTCGGGGCGATTTCGCGCAATGTCGCCGTCAGCTCGTCCCAGTCGGCATGGTCGGAGAGGATGAGCGGGAGTTCGACGTTGCGCTGGCGCGCGCGCTGGCGGACGGTCATCCAGCCGCTGGCCATTGCGGTGACGGGGTCGGGCAGGCGGCGTGACCAGCGGTCGTTGAGCGCGCCCGGCGGGGCAAGGATGATGCGGCCCTGCAGCTCCTTTTTCGGCACCCCGGTGGCGGGGCGCAGTTCGCCGAGCGCAACGCCATGGTCGATATACAGGTCGCACAGCCGCTGCAGCGCGCCATGGATGTAGATCGGGTCGTCGAACCCCATGCCGCGCAGCTCGGCGATCACCCGCTGCGCCTTGCCCAGCGCATAGGCACCGACCAGCACACAGCGTTCGGGCTCGGCGCGCAGCGCGGCGAGGAGCTTGTCGATCTCGTCGGTGGTTTCGGGATGGCGGAAGACGGGGAGGCCGAAGGTCGCTTCGGTCACGAACACGTCGCATTTGACCGGGCGAAAGGGTTCGCAGGTGGGATCGGGGCGGCGCTTGTAATCGCCCGAGACGACGATGCGCTCACCGCGATGATCGAGCACGATCTGTGCCGAGCCGAGGACATGGCCGGCGGGGACGAAGCCGATCTCGACGTCCCCCGCCTTCACGGTTTCGCCATAGGCGACCGGGCGGCCGGTCTGCGGGCCGTAGCGCGCCTCCATGATCGCCAGCGTTTCGGGAGTCGCCCACACCGCGCCATGCCCGCCGCGCGCGTGGTCGGCATGGCCGTGGGTGACGAAGGCGCGGGCCTTGGGCTGTGACGGATCGATCCACAGATCGGCGGCGGGGACGTACATCCCCTCCGGATGCGGTTCGAGCCAGTCGCCGAGCTTTGCCATCATGCCTATATGGGCGGGATGCGGCATTGTTCCCACTTCTGTTTCGCCCCTGCCGTAGAGCTGCGCTCGCCTGCGGCTCAGGGGCGGGGTTGGGGTGGGGCCTCTCCGCCAAGCACGTCGGTCTCGGTGAGACTTAGACGCCCCACCCCCAACCCCTCCCCTGAAGGGGAGGGGCTTTGAAGCCGTTGCCTCCTGTCCTGTCCGACTGGTTCGCCGCGCGCGACTGGACACCACGGCGGCATCAGCTTGCGATGCTGGAGGCCGGGCGCGCGGGGAAGCATGTGCTGCTGGTTGCCGCGACCGGGGCGGGGAAGACGCTGGCGGGGTTTCTGCCGACGCTGACCGAACTGATCGAAGCGCCGGGCGAGGGGCTGCACACGCTCTATATCTCGCCGTTGAAGGCGCTGGCGGTGGATGTGCAGCGCAATCTGCTGACCCCGATCGAGGAGATGGGGCTGAACATCCGGGTCGAGACGCGGACGGGTGACACCTCGCATGAGAAGAAGGTCCGCCAGCGCGCGCGGCCGCCGCAGATCCTGCTGACCACGCCCGAATCGCTCAGCCTGCTGCTGTCCTATGAAGACAGTTTCCGGATGTTCGCGGGGCTGAAGACGGTCGTGGTGGACGAGGTGCATGCCTTTGCCACCGGAAAGCGCGGCGATTTGCTGGCGCTGGCGCTCGCGCGGTTGCAGGTGATTGCGCCGGACATGCGGCGGGTGGCGCTGTCGGCGACGGTGGCGGACCCCGATGGCTATCGCGCGTGGCTCGCGCCGCATGGCGATATCGATTCGGTCGAGCTGGTGGTGGGGGAGAAGGGGGCGGACCCCGATATCGCGATCCTGTTGCCCGAAGGGCGCGTGCCATGGTCTGGGCATAGCGGCGTCTATGCGATTCCGCAGGTGATGGC
>CAYMUJ010000109.1:0-6861 GCA_964393565.1 uncultured Stakelama sp.
CTTTGCTAACCGCACTCCCATGATCGCGCCGCCCGAAGTCACCCGCGTCACCACCGCCCGCGTCGCCTGTGACGGCGCGCATGCCGGGATTCCCGCCGCGCTCGGCCATCCGCGCGTGTTTTTGCAGATCGACGAGCATGGCTATGTCGATTGCGGCTATTGCGACCGCCGCTTCGTGCTGATCGGCGGCCCCGCCGATGGCGCCGACCAGCGCGATTTGCCCGACATCGCGTCTGGCGCGAGCGTCTAACCACTCTATATTCCGGGGATGTACAGCGATCCCCGAGCTTTCCTCTACCGCGACGGCTTCGATGCCGACGCCGCGCAGCGCCTGACCGCATCGATCCTCGCCACGGCCGAGGATGGCGAGCTCTATCTGCAATATCGTAAGTCGGAAGCGTTCGGCTTCGACGACGGGCGGCTCAAGACCGCGTCGTACAACACCGATTCGGGCTTCGGCCTGCGCGCGGTGAGCGGCGAGACCACCGCCTTTGCCCATGCCAATGAGATCAGCGACGCCGCGATCCGCCGCGCGGGTGAGACGATGGCGCTGATCGACCCGGCAACCGGTCCCAAGGCGGCGCCCCCCGCGCGCACCAACCGCCACCTCTACACCGATGCCGACCCACTCGACCTAGTCCCGTTCGCCGACAAGGTGAACCTGTGCCAGACGATCGACGCCGCCGCCCGCGCACGCGACCCGCGCGTCGTGCAGGTATCGGTCAGCCTGCTCGGATCGTGGAGCGTGGTCGAGATCGTCCGCCCCGATGGCTTCATCGCCACCGACATCCGCCCGCTGGTGCGCCTGAACGTCAGCATCGTGGTCGAATCCAACGGACGCCGCGAGACCGGCAGCTTCGGCACCGGCGGCCGCGCGCTCTATGACCGGTTGATGCAGCCCGAGACGTGGAACCGCGCGATCGACGAGGCACTGGCACAGGCGCTGGTCAATCTCGACGCGGTCGACGCCCCGGCGGGCGAAATGAGCGTTTTGCTCGGCCCGGGCTGGCCCGGAGTCCTGCTGCATGAAGCCGTCGGCCATGGTCTTGAGGGCGATTTCAACCGCAAGGGCACCAGCGCCTTTTCCGGCCGCATCGGCGAGCGCGTTGCCGCGCCCGGCGTCACCGTGGTCGATGACGGGTCGATCACCGACCGCCGCGGATCGTTGTCGATCGACGACGAAGGCACGCCGACGCGCGAGACGGTGCTGATCGAGGACGGCATCCTGCGCGGCTATATGCAGGATCGCATGAACGCGCGGCTGATGGGGGTCGAACCGACCGGCAATGGCCGGCGCGAGAGCTTTCAGCACGCCCCGATACCACGCATGACCAACACCTTCATGAAGGGCGGTCAGGACGATCCCGCCGAGCTGCTGAGCCGGGTCAAGAAGGGGATCTTCGCGAAGAGCTTTGGCGGCGGTCAGGTCGACATCGTGTCGGGCAAGTTCGTGTTCAGCTGCACCGAGGCGTACAAGATCGAAAACGGCAAGCTCGGCGCCCCGATCAAGGGCGCGACGCTGATCGGTGACGGGCCGACCAGCCTGACCCGGGTGATCGGGATCGGCAATGATTTCGCACTCGATGAAGGGATCGGCATGTGCGGCAAGAGCGGGCAATCGGTGCCCGCCGGTGTGGGACAGCCGACGCTGCTGCTCGACGGGCTGACCGTCGGCGGAACGGCCTAGAGTATGTTTCAGCAAAGCTGAAACGGCGGCGGCACCGGCCCGCTCCCCCACCCGGCCACCCATAGAATACACTGTCGTTGGGTGGCCGGGTGGGGGAGCGGGCCGGTGCCGCGATTCGGCGCAGCTGAATCCAACTCTAAGTCAGCAACCGCGCGACTTCGGCAAAGTCGTGCGCAATGTCGTGGACGCCCAGCGCGCGCAGTCGGCCCGCATGGTCCGGTCCGCAATGATTTCCCGCACACAGGCCGATGACATGCGCGCCCGACGCCACCGCGCCAGTCGCGCCAACCGGTGAATCCTCAAGGATCGCGCACCGCTCGATCGGCACGCCGAGCTGCGCCGCTGCGTGGAGATAAATATCGGGCGCCGGCTTGCCGCGCGTGACATGCTCGCGCCCGCTGAAGATCCGCTCGCCAAACACATCGCGGATGCCAAGATGGTCGAGATGCGTCCCGATCCAGTGGCTGCTGCTCGACGACGCGATGGCGCGCGGCAGATCGTCCGGGAGCGCGCGCACGAACGCGATCGCCCCCGCGACCTCTGCCACCCCCTCGGCCAACGCCCGGCGATTTTCCGCCTCACGCGCATCGTGGAAGTCTTCAGGCAGGGTGCGCCCGATCCAGCGTTCGATCGCCGCGATGAACTCCCGCCCGGCAAGGCCCATGAAATTCGCCATCGACTCTTCCGGACTGGTCGGATGCCCGATTGCGGTCAGATACTCGGCGATGTGCCGATTCCCCTCGAACTCGCTCTCGAGCAGCACGCCGTCGAAATCGAAGATCAACGCATCGAAGCGGACCGGCAGGCTCATGCGCGCGCTCCGAACAGCGCCGTCCCGACGCGGACATGGGTCGCGCCGATCGTCACCGCGACCTCGAAATCATCCGACATGCCGATGCTGAGCCCGTCCAGCCCGGCCTCACGCGCCAGCTTGGCCAGCAGGGCGAAATAGGGGGCCGAATCGACGCCGACCGGTGGTACCGCCATCAGCCCGGCGATCGGCAGGCCCGCCGCCTGCGCCGCAGCCAGCAGCGCGGCCAGCTCGGCAACGGCGACCCCGCCCTTTTGCGGCTCGTCGCCGATATTGACCTGGATGAAGCAATCGGGGCGCTTGCCGCTTTCCGCCATCGCCTTGCCCAGCGCGGCGACCAGTGACGGGCGATCGACCGAATGGATCGCGTCGAACAGCGCCACCGCGTCCGCCGCCTTGTTCGACTGAAGCTGGCCGACCAGATGCAGGCGGATATCGGGAGTCGCGGCCCTGAGCGCGGGCCATTTTGCTGCCGCTTCCTGAACGCGATTCTCGCCGAACACGCGCTGTCCGGCGTCGATCAACGGCTGGATCGCGTCGGCGTCATGCGTCTTGGACACGGCGATCAGTGTGACGTCATCGGGCCGGCGGCCCGCAATCTGCGCGGCGCGGGCGATGCGGGACTGGATTTCGGAAAGGCGGGTGGAGGCGGTTTCGGCGGACATGATCGGCGCTATAGGTGGCACGATGCCGCGCCGCCACCCCCACCCTGCCCGTCTGCCGCGCCGCTGGCTGATGACCGACGAGCGGCAGGAGGAGTCCTTGTGGAGCGCAATCGATGCGCTGCCGCGCGGGTCCGGGATCGTCTTTCGACATTATGCGACGCCGCAACCGGCCCGATTGCAGCTCTTCAAGCAGGTGCGCCGCGCGGCGCAACGCAAGGGCCTGATGCTTGTGGTGGCCGGCCCGCCGCTCGGCCGTGGGCCCATCGACCGTCACGGCCGCCTGCGCGGTGCCCTGACCGCGCCGGTTCATTCGCGGATCGAAGCGGTTGCAGCGATCCGCGCGGGCGCGGCTTTGCTGTTCGTTTCCCCCGTCCATCCCACACGCAGCCACCCCGGCGCGCCGGCGCTGGGCCGGGTCCGATTGGGCATGATGATGCGCGGGCTAGAACTGCCCGTGATCGCGCTGGGCGGGATGAATGAACGGCGCTGGCGCGCGCTCAGGCCGCTGGGCGTACACGGTTGGGCGGGAATCGACGCCTGGGCCTAGCCCGACGTCACCGATCAGAAGCGGATCGCGGTTCCGACATAGACCGCCTGGCTGTCGCGGCGGTCATCCCTCAACTGCGGCAGGCGGTCCTTCTCGCTGCTGTACCGCACACCGGCGGTGACATCGAGATTGCGCGTGATCGAATAGGCGCCGCCGACATCGATCGAATAATTCGGATCGACGGTCAGCAGGCTCGGTCCGCGCTCGCTCGGCCGTTCGGTCGATGCCTTCACCCGACCCGAAGCTCGCTTGCCGGTATATGACACGCCAAGATCGAGCTTCTCACCGCTACCTGGCTGACCGGCCAGATCCAGCTTGGCGAGGTCTCCGGAAATCGCGAAGCGCTTCCACCCGACCGAAACGCCCAGATTATAGGCGATTGGCTGAAGCGTGACCGCGGCCGGCGCCGCCACTCCACGATCGGCGATTGCCGCGGACGGGCGGACAGTCCGCGCACGGACCGCGACGGTCACGCTGCGACTGCTCGCTCCACGCGTGTCCGCGGGGGTGAAGCGGAAGCCGGTACCCGACAGGCCACTGCGCGCCAAAACGGCAGCGAGACGCGGATCAGCCGAAGCCGGGGTGAAGGTGCCGATGCCCGCAATCGGCGCTGCACGGGCCGGCGCAACGCGCTGCGGCGTGCCGGTTTGCGCCAGGATCGATGGCGCGGCAACGAGGCCGGCGACGCCGAGCGCCCCCAGTCCCAAGCCAGCAATGATCTGACGAACACGCATTGCAACCCCTTACTCACGGACGTGACTACCATAATCCGGCCTTACTATTCCACCGGGGGAATCCGATTTCGCCGCAGGTGTTGCACAAGACGCACAGCCCGGCCCTGGCAAGGAGGCGTCCGGGGTGTCGGCTTGCGCTTGCGGCGCGCGCGTCAACATCTATAGATGCGCCCTGAGTAGATGAGACTTCCGATAGGATGATGCCGATGAACCGCCAGTTGCGCACCGCGATCCTGGGCAGCGTTGCCCTTACCCTCGCCGCGTGCGGCGGTGGTGGTGATCGCCCGCGTGCCGACCTTGCCGCGTCGCAGGTGACGACGATCGGCGTCAACGCCTATCTGTGGCGCGCGGCGCTGGACACGGTGTCGTTCGCACCGATCGCGCAGACCGATTCGAACGGCGGCGTCATCGTCACCGACTGGCATGTGAATCCGAACCTGGCGACCGAGCGGGTCAAGATCACCGTCGCGATCCTGGATCAGGATCTGCGCGCCGACGCGCTGCGCGTCAGCGTCCAGCGCCAGCAGAATCGTGGTGGCCAGTGGGTCGACGCCCCGGTCGAGGCGGCGACGGTCCAGAAGCTGGAAGACATCATCCTGACCAAGGCCCGCGACCTGCGCCGCGCCGCGATCGTCGGAAATTAATTCGGGCGGGCCGTTCGCCCGTCCGGCTGAAGACAAGGAAAGACATGTGTCGCGGTTCAACGCGCTGAACGCCGATTCCGCGTGGCAGAAGGTCTGGGAAGAACGCCGCACCTTCGCCGCGGACGATCATTCGCCGAAGCCCAAATCCTATGTGCTTGAGATGTTTCCCTATCCGTCGGGGCGCATCCATATGGGGCATGTCCGCAACTACACGATGGGCGACGTGCTGACGCGCTATCGGCGGATGAAGGGCATGGAAGTGCTTCACCCGATGGGGTGGGATGCGTTCGGCATGCCAGCCGAAAATGCCGCGATGGAAAAGAAGGTCCATCCCGGCGGGTGGACGCGCGACAATATCGCGACGATGCGTGCACAGCTGAAGCGGCTGGGCCTCGCGATCGACTGGGGTCGCGAGCTGGCGACGTGCGAGCCGGAATATTACGGCCACGAGCAGGCGCTGTTCCTCGATCTGTTCGCTAACGGATTGGTTTACCGCAAGGAATCGACGGTCAACTGGGACCCGGTCGACATGACCGTGCTCGCCAATGAGCAGGTGATCGACGGGCGCGGCTGGCGGTCAGGGGCGCTGGTCGAGAAGAAGAAGCTCAACCAGTGGTTCCTCAAGATCACCGATTTTGCCGACGAGCTGCTCGACGGCCTCGATAGCCTCGACAAATGGCCCGACAAGGTCCGGCTGATGCAGGAAAACTGGATCGGCAAGTCGCAGGGTCTGCAGTTCCGCTTCAAGATTTCTTCAATTGATTTCAATGAAGTAGAGGTGTTCACCACCCGTCCCGACACGATTTTCGGGTCGAGCTTCGTGGCGATCGCGGCCGATCATCCGATTGCGCAGGCGCTGGCGGCCAAGGACCCGGCAGCGGCGGACTTTATCGCGCAGTGCAAGCTGGGCGGTACCACTGCGGCGGAGATCGAGACGCAGGAGAAATTGGGCTTCGATACCGGCATCCGTGCGGCGCATCCTTTTGATTCCACATGGGAATTGCCGGTCTATATCGCGAATTTCGTGCTGATGGATTACGGCACCGGCGCGGTGTTCGGGGTGCCGGCGCATGACCAGCGCGATTTCGAATTCGCGACCAAATATGGGCTGCCGATCCGGCGAGTCGTCTCGGATGGCGAAAAAACCGAAGTCGAATTTGTCGAGGATGAAAGCTTCACCGGCCCCGGTACGCTCGTCAACTCTCACTTCCTGAATGGCCTCGACGTCGCCGACGCGAAGCGCGAGGTGATCCGGCGTGCCGAATCCGAAGGATGGGGCAAGGGAACGACGGTCTGGCGGCTGCGCGATTGGGGCGTTTCGCGCCAGCGTTACTGGGGCACGCCGATCCCGATCGTGCATTGCGAGATTTGCGGCGCGGTGCCGGTGCCCAAAAAGCAGCTGCCGGTCGTGCTGCCCGAGGATGTCAGCTTCGACATTCCCGGCAACCCGCTCGACCGCCATCCGACCTGGAAGCATGTCGATTGCCCGCAATGCGGCAAGCCGGCGCGGCGCGAGACCGACACGCTCGATACCTTTGTCGATTCGAGCTGGTATTTCATCCGCTTTGCCAGCCAGCCGGACGACAAGCCGTTCGACCGTGCGGTCGCCGAGCAGTGGTTGCCGGTGAATCAATATATCGGCGGGGTCGAGCATGCGATCCTGCACCTGCTCTATGCCCGTTTCTGGACGCGCGCGCTCAAGCGGATCGGGATGATCGACATCGCCGAGCCGTTCGAGGGGCTGTTCACCCAGGGCATGGTGACGCACGAGAC
>CAYMUJ010000110.1:0-6829 GCA_964393565.1 uncultured Stakelama sp.
TCACGCTCCAGCGCCAGCGCGAGATTGGCCTGAGCATAGCCCGCCTTGTCGCCACAGTCATAGCGCGTCCCCTGGAACGTCACGCCATGGAAAGGCTGATCGCCGATCATCCGCGCCATCGCGTCGGTCAGCTGGATCTCGCCGCCTGCGCCGGCTTCCTGCGTCTCGAGCACGCGCATCACTTCGGGCTGAAGGATGTAGCGGCCGATCACCGCCAGGTTCGACGGCGCCGTTCCCGGCTTTGGCTTTTCAACCAGCCCCTGCACCTGCGTCAGCGTACCGTCGCGCGTACCCGGTGTGATCACGCCATATTTGTCGGTCTGCGATTCGGGCACTTCCTGCGCGCAGATCAGATTGCCGCCGACCTTGTTATAGGCGTCGACCATCTGCTTGAGGCATCCGGGGCGTCCGACCATGAAGTCATCGGCCAGAAGCACCGCAAAGGGTTCGTCTCCGACGATGTCGCGCGCGCACCACACTGCGTGCCCCAGCCCCATCGGCTCCTGCTGGCGGACATAGGCGATCGAACCCGGCTTCAACCGAGTCGGCTCCAGAATGTCGAGCGACTTGCCGCGCGACGCCATCGTCGCCTCCAGCTCATAGGCGATGTCGAAATGGTCCTCGATCGCGCTCTTGCCGCGTCCGGTGACAAAGATCATCTGCTCGATCCCCGCCTCGATCGCCTCATCCACCGCATATTGGATCAGCGGGCGATCGACGACCGGCAGCATCTCCTTGGGCATCGCCTTGGTCGCGGGCAGGAACCGGGTGCCAAGACCCCCGACAGGGAAAACGGCCTTGCGCAGCTTCTGGATGGTCATGCTCAAATCTCCTGACGGAGCGAATAGCCGATCAGGGGCATAGAACAAGGCCGGGCTTTGGGTTAGGCGCGCCGGAAACCGAAAGGGAATGGATCAGGATGAACGACCTCACCAACCGCCGTGTCCTCGTCACCGGCTCTGCGGGCTTCATCGGCTTCCACACCTCCAGCCTGCTGCTCCAGTCGGGCGCGAAGGTGCTGGGGGTCGATAATTTCACCCCCTATTACGACCCGTCGCTGAAGGAGCGGCGCAACGCGATCCTGTCGAATCACGCCAATTTCGAACTCGCGCGCATCTCGATCGAGGATGGAGCAGCGCTCACTCAGGCGTGGAAAGACTTCGCCCCCGACGCGGTCATCCACCTCGCCGCACAGGCCGGGGTGCGCTACAGCATCGACCATCCGGCCGATTATGTCGGCACCAATATCGTCGGCACGTTCAACCTGATGGAGCTGGCGCGGCATAACCCCGTCCGCCACTTCCTCGCCGCCTCGACCAGCTCAGTCTATGGCGCGAACACGGTGATGCCGTTCGACGAACTGCAGCGTACCCAGACGCCGATGAGCCTCTATGCCGCGACCAAGGGTGCGACCGAACTGATGGGGCACAGCTATGCCCATCTGTTCGGGATCCCGACGACCTTTTTCCGCTTCTTCACCGTCTATGGCCCCTGGGGTCGGCCCGACATGGCGCTGTTCAAATTCGCCGATGCGATGCTGCGCGATCAGCCGATCGACGTGTACAATAACGGCCAGATGGCGCGCGACTTCACCTATGTCGAAGACCTCGTCCGCTCGATCGTCGATCTGGTGTCGGCGGTGCCGGGCAGCGACCCGGTCGGGCCGCATGACAGCCTGTCGCCCGCCGCACCGTTCCGCGTGGTCAATATCGGCGGCGGCACGCCGACCCCGCTGATGGATTACATCGCCGCGCTGGAAAAGGCGCTGGGCATGACGGCCAAGAAGAACTTCCTGCCGATGCAGGCCGGCGACGTCCCCGCCACCGAAGCCTCCCCCGCTTTGCTCCGCGCCCTCACCGGCCGCGTGCCGACCACCCCGGTGGATCAGGGCGTGGCCGAGTTCGTCCGCTGGTACCGCGAGCATGTCACGGCGGAGAGCGCCTAAACCGCCCCGCTCCTCGCCACCAGTTCCAGCACCGGCGCCGCCCATTCGCGGCGGCAGATGAGCAGGTCGGGGAGCGACAACTCGGCTTCGTTATAGCGGATCGGCGACCCGTCGATCCGCGAAACGTGCAGCCCGGCGGCGGCGGCGACTGCAGCGGGGGCGCAATTGTCCCACTGATATTGCCCGCCGGAATGGAGGTAGATTTCCGCCTCCCCCAGCACCACCGCCATCGCCTTGGCCCCGGCCGATCCCATGCCAACCAGCTCGGCCCCGATCTCAGCCGCAACCTCGGTACATAATTGCGTCGCGCGGGTCCGGCTGACCAGCATCCGCGGCGGCGTGGCGGCGGGGCGCAGCGCCGGCGGCCGCGCGGTGCAGAGCGTCACGCCGCGCCGGGGCAGCGCCACCGCACCCACTGCAGCGACGCCATCGATCGACAGGCCGATATGCACCGCCCAATCGTCGCGCCCCTCACCGAACTCGCGCGTCCCGTCGAGCGGATCGACGATCCACACCCGCCGCGATTGCAGCCGCGCCGAATCATCGGCGGACTCCTCCGACAGGATCGGATCCTCGGGCCGTGCCGCCCGCAGCAGGTCCAGGATCAGCGCATTCGCCTCGCGATCCCCGCGTGCGCCATCCGCGCCATCGTCCTGGATCGCGCGCAGCAGATCGGCAGCCGCGTCCGCGACCTGGCGGGCTAGCACCGCATCATCCACCATCGTCACAGTACCGGCGACCAGATGCCCAGCACATGCTCGACCACCAGATCGGCGGCGGCTTCGGGTGTCATAGCCTGCGTATCGATACGAATTTCGGGGTTCGTCGGCGCCTCATAGGGGCTGGTAATGCCGGTGAAATTCGCGATCTCGCCCGCCCGCGCCTTTTTATACAGGCCCTTCACGTCACGTCGCTCCGCCTCTTCCAGCGGGGTATCGACGAAAATCTCGACGAACTCGCCTTCGGGCAGCATCCGGCGCACCAGCTCACGCTCCGCCCGGAAGGGGGAGATGAAGGCGGTGAGCACGATCAGCCCTGCGTCGCACATCAGCTTGGCGACCTCACCCACGCGGCGGATATTCTCGATCCGGTCGGCGTCGCTGAAGCCGAGATCCTTGTTCAGGCCGTGACGGACATTGTCGCCGTCGAGCAGGAAGCTGTGCTTGCCCAGCGCGTGCAGCTTCTTCTCGACCAGATTGGCGATGGTCGACTTGCCCGATCCCGACAGGCCGGTGAACCACAACAGGCGCGGATGCTGACCCTTTTGCGCGGCATGCGCCTCGCGCGTGATCTCCAGCGCCTGCCAATGGACATTCTGCGCGCGGCGCAGCGAGAAGTTGAGCATGCCCGCCGCGACCGTGGCGTTGGTCAACTTGTCGATCAGGATGAAGCCGCCCAGATCATGGCTGTCGGCATAGGGTTCGAACACGATCCCGCGGTCGGTATAGACCTCCGCCACGCCGATATCGTTGAGGGCCAGCGTCTTCGCGCTCAGCTCGGCCATGGTGTTGACGCAGATCACGTGGCGCGGCGGCTGCACCGTCGCACTCACCGTCTGCGTGCCGAGCTTGAGCCAATAGGCGCGGCCGGGGAGCAGTTCCTCCTGATCCATCCACACGATCGTCGCCTGAAACTGGTCGGCAACCTCGGGCGGGGCATCGGCGGCAACGATCACGTCCCCGCGCGAGCAATCGACCTCGTCCGCAAGCGTCAGCGTCACCGACTGGTCGCGGCCCGCCTCTGCCAGATCGCCATCATAGGTGACGATCCGCGCGACGGTGCTGGTGCGGCCCGAGGGGAGGATGCGGACCGCATCGCCCGGCTTGACCGATCCGCTGGCAATGGTGCCGGCGAACCCGCGGAAATCGAGATTGGGGCGGTTGACCCATTGCACCGGCATGCGGAACGGGCGCGCATCGCCCTCCCCGCTCACCGGCACGGTTTCGAGATGCTCGATCAGCGAAGGCCCTGCATACCAGGGCGTGTTGCCGCTGGGGCCGGTGATGTTGTCGCCCTTGAAGCCCGAAATCGGGATCGCGGTGAATTCGGCGATGCCGATGCTCTCGGCAAAGGCGCGATAGTCGGCGACGATGGCGTCAAAGGTCGCCTGGTCGTATCCGACCAGATCCATCTTGTTCACCGCCAGCACGATGTGGCGGATGCCGATCAGGTGCGCGAGGAAGCTGTGCCGCCGCGTCTGCGTCAGCACGCCCTTGCGCGCGTCGATCAGGATGACGGCAAGGTCGGCGGTCGACGCGCCGGTGACCATGTTGCGCGTGTACTGCTCATGCCCCGGTGTGTCGGCGACGATGAACTTGCGCTTTTCGGTCGCGAAAAAGCGATAGGCGACGTCGATCGTGATCCCCTGCTCGCGCTCGGCGGCGAGGCCATCGACGAGCAGCGCGAAGTCGATCTCCTGCCCTTGCGTCCCCACCCGCTTCGAATCGGCTTCGAGCGCGGCGAGCTGATCCTCAAAGATCATCTTCGAATCATAGAGCAGCCGCCCGATCAGCGTCGACTTGCCGTCATCCACCGAGCCACAGGTGATGAAGCGCAGCAAGGATTTCGACTGATGCTGTTCGAGATAGGCGGAAATGTCGGACGCGATCAGCGCGTCGGGGCGATAGCTGGAGGTCATCAGAAATAGCCCTCCTGCTTCTTCTTTTCCATCGACGCCGCCTGATCATGGTCGATCGCGCGCCCCTGGCGCTCGCTCGTTGTCGTCAACAGCATCTCCTGGATCACTTCATCCAGCGTCGCCGCCTCGCTCTCCACCGCGCCGGTCAGCGGGTAGCAGCCGAGCGTGCGGAAGCGGATCGATCGCATCACCGGCTCCTCGCCATCCAGCGGGAAGCGTTCGTCATCGACCATCAGCGTGAGGCCCCCGCGCACCACGGTCGGGCGCGGCGCGGCGAAATAGAGCGGGACGATCTCGATCCGCTCGGCGCGGATATATTGCCAGATGTCGAGTTCGGTCCAGTTGGACAGCGGGAAGGCGCGGATGCTTTCCCCCTTGGCCTTGCGCGCATTGTAGAGCCGCCACAATTCGGGCCGCTGCGCCTTGGGGTCCCAGCGGTGGCTGGCGGAGCGGAAGCTGAACACGCGCTCCTTCGCGCGGCTCTTTTCCTCGTCGCGCCGCGCGCCGCCGAACGCCGCGTCGAAGCCGTATTTGTCGAGCGCCTGTTTCAGCCCCTCGGTCTTCCACATGTCGGTGTGGACGCCGCCATGGTCGAACGGGTTGATCCCGCGCGCCTTGGCCTCAGGATTCTGATGGACCAGCAGCTCCATCCCCGCCTCCTGCGCGGCGCGGTTACGCAGTTCGTACATCGCCTTGAACTTCCACGTCGTATCGACGTGCAGCAGCGGAAAGGGCGGCGGCGCGGGGAAAAACGCCTTCTTGGCCAGGTGCAGCATCACCGCGCTGTCCTTGCCGACAGAATAGAGCATCACCGGGCGTTCCGCCTCGGCCACCACTTCGCGCAG
This sequence comes from uncultured Stakelama sp., assembly GCA_964393565.1. Taxonomy (GTDB): domain Bacteria; phylum Pseudomonadota; class Alphaproteobacteria; order Sphingomonadales; family Sphingomonadaceae; genus Sphingomonas. Next base: position 5,429 of record CAYMUJ010000110.1, read on the forward strand.
GATGTGGATGCTCTCGGCCTCCAGCCGAGCCAGATGTGTCAGGGAAGTCATAGGCCGTCATCTATGCATCCTGCCCATGCGCTGCGATCTAGTATTTGTTTAGCCCCCCCCAAGCGCACAGCGGTCTGGTTATGCTGCCTTGGCAACGCCATTTTTGGGTCGCATGGCGCGCTCGCTCTGTGCATAGGGCGGCCAGACAGCCGCGACGAAAGGGACTTCCAGCGTGCGTATTGCGATGATCGGCACGGGCTATGTCGGCCTGGTTTCCGGGGCGTGCTTCTCCGATTTCGGACATGACGTGGTGTGCGTCGACAAGGACGCACGCAAGATCGAGCTGCTGCATCAGAATGTCATGCCGATCTATGAGCCCGGCCTGGCCGAGCTGGTTGCGTCGAACGTCAAGGCCGGGCGCCTGTCCTTCACCACCGACCTGGCCGAAGGGGTCAAGGGCGCGGACGCGGTGTTCATCGCGGTCGGCACGCCCAGCCGGCGCGGCGACGGCCATGCCGATCTGTCCTATGTCTTCGCAGCGGCCGAAGAGATCGTCGCCGCCGTCGATGGCCCGACCGTGATCGTCACCAAATCGACCGTCCCCGTCGGCACGGGTGACGAGGTCGAGCGCATCGTCGCGCGGATCGCCCCGGACAAGGGCATCACCGTCGTCTCCAACCCCGAATTCCTGCGCGAAGGCGCGGCGATCAGCGACTTCAAGCGCCCCGACCGCGTCGTCGTGGGCAGCGAGGATGAGGGCGCAAGCGCGGTGATGCGCGACATCTACCGCCCGCTCTCGCTCAACCAGTCGGCCCCGGTGATGTTCACCGGCCGCCGCACTGCCGAGCTGATCAAATATGCCGCCAACGCCTTTCTCGCGGTCAAGATCACCTTCATCAACGAGATTGCGGACCTGTGCGAACAGGTCGGCGCGGACGTGCAGGAAGTGTCGCGCGGCATCGGCATGGACAACCGCATCGGGCGCAAGTTCCTGAACGCCGGTCCGGGCTATGGCGGGTCGTGCTTCCCCAAGGATACGCTGGCGCTGCTCAAGACCGCGGACGACCATGAAACCCCGCTGCGAATCGTCGAAGCGACGGTGCAGGTCAATGACCAGCGCAAGCGGGCGATGGGACGCAAGGTGATCAAGGCGATGGGCGGCGATGTGCGCGGCAAGACCGTCGCGATCCTCGGCCTCACCTTCAAACCCAATACCGACGACATGCGCGACGCCCCCAGCCTGGCGGTGATCCAGACGCTGCAGGACGCCGGCGCGATCATCCGCGCCTATGACCCGGAAGGCGTCGAACAGGCCCGGCCGCTGGTCAAGGATGTCGAATTCTCGACCAGTGCCTATGCCGCTGCCGAGGGTGCCGACGCACTCGTCATCGTCACCGAATGGGACGAATT
>CAYMUJ010000111.1:0-6798 GCA_964393565.1 uncultured Stakelama sp.
CGATGCCATTTTCGACGCTATAGGCAACGACGCCGTTTGTGCTCAGTTCGGTCATGCTTCTTCCTTCGCTCCCCTCCCTGCAAGGGAGGGGCTGGGGGTGGTGCGCCACCGCAGAGTGGCGCTTGGTTGGATCGGAGCAGGCTCGCTGACGCTCGCACCCACCCCCGACCCCTCCCTTGCAGGGAGGGGAGCCTGTTCAGATCGGATAATGGCCCGGTTCGGTCTCGATCGTGATCCAGCGCAGCTCGGTAAAGCTGTCGATGCCTGCGCGGCCCCCGAACCTGCCGTAACCCGACGCCTTGACCCCGCCGAACGGCATCTGCGCCTCGTCATGCACGGTCGGGCCGTTGACGTGGCAGATGCCTGACTTGATCTGCTTCGCGACCTTCAGCCCGCGCGCGGTGTCGCGGGTGAACACCGATGCCGACAGGCCGTACTCGGTGTCATTGGCCAGCTCGACCGCATGGGCTTCGTCGCGCGCGCGGATCACGCCGACGACCGGGCCAAAGCTCTCGTCGCGGAACAGCTTCATCTCCGGCGTCACATGATCGATGACATGCGCGGGCATCAGCACGCCATTGGCGTCGCCGCCATTCACCTGCACCGCGCCGTGCGAAACCGCGTCGGCGATCAGCGATTTGCAGTGGTCGACGGTCTTCTGGTCGACCACCGCGCCCAGCGGCGTCTTGCCCTCGCGCGGGTCGCCGACCGCCATCGTCCCGACCTTTGCCGCGAACTTGCTCACGAACGCATCGGCGACACTCTCGACGACGATGATCCGCTCGGTCGACATGCAGATCTGGCCCTGGTTCATGAAGGCGCCGAACGCCGCGGCCTTGACCGCCTCATCCAGATCGGCGTCCTCCAGCACGATCAGCGGCGCCTTGCCGCCCAGTTCGAGCAGCACGGGCTTCAGATGCTCCGCCGCGCGCTTGGCGATGATCTTGCCGACCGCGGTCGATCCGGTGAAGTTGATGCGGCGAATGTGCGGGTTGTCGATCAGCGCGCCGACGATCGCGCCCGCGTCCTGCGGCGCATTCGTGACGATGCTGACCGCACCCTTGGGCAGCGCTTCGTCGAATGCCTCGGCGATCAGGCTGTGGGTGCGCGGGCATTGCTCGCTCGCCTTGAGCACCACGGTGTTGCCGCACGCCAGCGGCACCGCGACTGCGCGCACGCCCAGAATGATCGGCGCGTTCCACGGTGCGATGCCCAGCATCACGCCGACCGGCTCACGCAGCGCCATCGCGATGCAGCCCGGCTTGTCCGACGGGATCACCTCGCCGCCGATTTGCGTCGTCAGCGCCGCAGCCTCGCGCACCATGCCGACCGCCAGCATCAGGTTGAAGCGCGCCCAGCCTTCGGTCGCGCCGATTTCGCCCATCATCGCATCGACGAACTGGTCCGCCTTGGCGGCAAGCGCATCGGCCGCCTTGTTCAGCGCCGCGCGGCGGGCATTGGGGCCGAGCGCCGACCAGCCGGGGAAGGCGGCGGCGGCCGCTTCGACAGCGGCATCGGCATCGGCGATGCTGAACGCTTTCGCCTCGGTCGCAACCGCGCCGGTCACAGGGTCCAGACGGGTAAAGGTAACGCCGGGAGCCGGCGGAGCGATGGTGGCCATGAACCTCTCCTCGATTTTGTTATGACATATAACCTAAATCGATCCTGTGCAAGCGGGATTGATGCCCGGCCCGCACTGCCGCAGCGCGGCCGATCCGGGTCAGGGCAATTTCCACCCGCGCATCGACAGCAGCGCGACGCCGGCGATGATCGACCCCAGGCTCATCAGCACAGCCACCGTCGACAGCCCATAGCCCGCCGCGAACAGGAACCCGGCCAGGGCAGGGGCCAGCGCCGATCCGCCGCGCCCAACGCCGATGACAAAACCGGTCGCGGTCGCCCGCACGCCCGTCGGAAAGGACTGGGCGATCAGCGCGTAAAGCCCGACCACACCGGCATTGGTGGCAAAGCCCGCAGCGGCAGCGACCATCGACAGCCCGGCCAGATCGCTCTGCCCCTGGCCGAACAGGATCACCAGCGCGGTCGATAGCAGCATCGCGGTCACGGTGAGCGCGAGCAGCCGGATCTTGCCGGTCAGCAGCCCCAGGATCAGCGATCCGGTTGCCCCGCCGATGCTCGCCCACACCAGCACGCCCGCAGCTTCAGGCGGGGGGAAGCCCATGTCGACCACGATCTTCGGGATCCATTTCAGGATGAAGTAGAAGGTCATGATGTGCGCCAGATAGGCCAGCGTCAGCAGGATCGTCGGCCGGATCAATCCGGGCGAAAACAGATCGATCAACGGCGCCTTGCGCGTCGTCGCCACGTCCGGCTCGGGCAGCGCGTCGATCGGCGGATGGCCCATCCGGGCCAGATTGGCGTTGATCCGCGCCAGTGCATTGGGCGGGCGCTTGTGCATCAGGAACGCGACCGACTCCGGCGCGCGCCACAGCACCAATGGTATGAACAGGACCGAACACACTGCACCGAACACGAACACCGCGCGCCAGTCATACAGCGACAACAGCATTGCCGAGATCGACCCGCCAATGATCGTGCCGACCGGATAGCCCGCCGCCATCAGCACCACCGCCAGCGACCGGTGCCTGGCATTGGCCGCTTCCGCCACCGCCGCATTGGTCGCCGCCAGCATCCCGCCGATGCCAAGACCGGTAAGGACGCGCCAGCTCATCAGCGCATAGACACCCCCTGCGCTTGCCGCGCCCAGCATGCCGGCAGTCATGATGCACAGGCACGACAGGATCGTCGCGCGTCGTCCGATCCGGTCGGCAATCCCGCCCAGGAACAGCGATCCGATCGCCATGCCGACCAGCTCCATCGACAGGACGATGCCCAGCTGTGCCCGCTCAATCCCCCAATCTGCGGCGATGCCGGGGGAGGCAAAGCTGATCGACAGCACGTCGAACCCGTCAAGCGCGTTCAACCCCACCATCGTGGCGACCACGCCCCATTGGAAGCGCGACATGGGTGCGCGGTCGATCACCGCGCGCGGATCGGTAGCCATTTCCCCTCCACCGGCCGGTGTCCGGCCATTGTTATGTGTTAGAACAACTACTGATAGATCCGCGTGAGCAATTCCTCAAGTGTTGCAAGTTCGTCCGCGCTGAATCGTCCTTTGAGCCACGCCTCATGCTCCCGGATCGCCGCCTTTGCCCGCGTAAGCAGCGCCGCGCCCGCGTCGGTCAGGCGAAAGGCGATGCGCCGTCCATCGGTGCGCGACGGGCTGCGTGACACCAGCCCGCGCTTTTCCAGCCCATGGACCAGCGCCATCGTCGTCGCGCGATCCATGTCGAGTGCCTGTGCCAGATCGGCCTGCGCCAGGTCCGGGTGGTCCCCTGCCAGCCACAGCACCGACACCTGTTTCTGGGTCAGATCCAGATCGGCGAAATGCGCGCTGAAATGTCGCTGTACCGCGCCATGCGCGCGCCGCAGCCTCAGGCCCAGAATAGCGTCGAGATCGCCACGGCTGATCGTCACGCCTGTTCCGCCTCCATCAATCTGCGGATGATCGCGCGCGCGCGGACGCTGCCCTGATCCATCGAATAGCCGCGCAGCTTCATGTCGGGGTTGGCGGTGATGCTGCGCTGCTGCGCCTCCAGCACCGCGACATCCTCGTCGAACACATGACCCTGCTGGCTCTTCAGCCGCGCGGTAAAGCCGGCATCATCAATGTCGAAATTGCGCGCCATGCCCCAGAAATAGTGGGTCGTCGTTTCGGTTTCCGGGGTCATGGCATCGACGACGAACCCGCGTACTCCCGAATCATGGCTGTCGATCGTGTCGCCTGCCGCGACCGGTGAAACCCCGACATCGATCAGCACCGATGACGGCGGCAGGAAGTGGCAGATCTGCCAGCGATCGACCGGCCCGGTCGATCGCAGCGCGTCGCGCCAGAAGGGCGGGGGCGTGATGCCGGGCATCCACCGGCGGACGAACACCGCGTCACCCTGAGTGACTGTTTCGATCGGTGCCTCGGTAATCTCATGCTGCCCGATCGACCCCTGATGCACCCAGGTCTCGTGCGACAGGTCCAGCAGATTGTCGATCACCAGACGATAGTCGCATTTGATGTGGTCATAGCCGCCATCGAACGTCCAACCGGGGGTGCTGCACGGCCAGAAATCGGGGATCGTCGCCGGATCGGCCTTCGCCGCATCGCCGATCCAAACCCAGGCGAAACGGTGTTTCTCCACCACCGGATACAGCGTCGCGCATACCGACTTGGGCACGGCTTCCGACCTGATCGGCATTTCGCTCGCGCGGCCATCGGGTTGGATCAGCAGGCCGTGATAGCGGCAGCGGATCGCATCCCCCTCCTTGAACCCCATCGACAGCGGCAACAGCCGGTGCGGGCACGCATCGCGCATCGCGACAATGCTGCGGTCCAGCTTGCGGTACAGCATCACCGGTTCGCCACAGATGGTGCGCGTGATCGGCGTGCGATCCACCTCCGCATCCCATGCTGCGACATACCAGCGATTAGTGATCCAGGTCATTGCCGCATTCCCCATCCTGCTATGCTGATTGCTGCAGCAATTTGTACGTAACACATACAAATACCGCAAGCTGAGAACGGGATGCGCGCGCGTACGCGGCCGGCCATGCTGCACTTTTGCTGCGGACGAGGCGCGATCAATGCTGCAGCATGATCCGGCTTGCGGGCCGGTGCAGTTTCACTTTCGCTGAAGACGATTCAGGATCGACCGCGATGAAGCGTCACGCGGCCCTGTCTGCAACCTGTGTGCCTGCGCGATCACGTGCGGCCTTCCGACCTTCCGGGCCAGGGCAGTGCTTACATCTCTTCGGGCCAGTAAAGCCGCATCGGATTGTCGATCAGCAATTTGCGCTGCAGCTCGGTGGTCGGCGCGATGCGCGGCAGCACATCGACCAGCTGGCCGTCATCGGGGATGCGGTGCTCCATATTCGGGTGCGGCCAGTCGGTGCCCCACAGCACGCGATCGGGATAGCGCTCCACCACCGGGCGGATCACTTCCACGAAATCGTCGAATGGCGGACCCTGAACGGACAATCGCTCGGCCCCCGACACCTTGGTCCAGATGTTGGGATGCGTGTCGAGCAGTTGCTTGAACGCGGTAATGTCGGCCCCGTCCGGCCCCTGCGCGATGTCCGGGCGGCCAAGGTGATCGACGACGATGATCGTCGGAATCGCTTCGAGGAACGGGATCAGTTCCTCAAGAATGTCCGCCTCGAAATAGACGATGACATGCCAGCCCAGCGGCGCGATCTTGTGCGCGATTTCGATGAATTTGTCCTTCGGCGCATTATCGACCAGCCGCTTCAGGAAGTTGAAGCGCACGCCGCGAATCCCGCCCGCATGCAGTGCCTTCAGCTCATCGATGCCGATGTCGGGATCGACCACCGCCACGCCCCGCGCGCGGCCGCCCGACTTGGCGATTCCCGCCAGCGTCGCGGCATTGTCGGTGCCGTGGCAGCTCGCCTGCACAATCACGTTGCGGGTAAGGCCCAGATGATCGCGCAGCGCGAACAGCATTTCGGGCGTTGCGTCTTCGGGATGATATTTCGCCTTGGGGCTGAACGGGAAGTCCGCCTCAGGACCGAACACATGCACATGCGCGTCGATCGCGCCGGGCGGCGGCGTCCAGCCGGGCTTGGACGGCGTATCGACCCAGGTCTTGCTGCGGCTCATGCGAAAACATCTCCATCCATCAGCTTGCGTGCGGTACGCAGCATCCCCGCCTCGACCGGCGTGCCATCTTCATCCAGCGTCACCACGCATTCGGTGACGCCGGTCGGATGCTCGACCCCCAGGGTCAGCGACCGCCCTTGCGGCACTACCGCCAGCGCTGCCGCAGGCGACCCCTCGATCAAACACGCCGTCGCCACGCTCACCGCACCAAGCACCCCGATCGAGGCGTGGACGCGGTGCGGGATCAGCGATCGGACGGCAATCGCACCGCCATCGCGCGGCGGGGCGACCAGCATCATCTTCGGCACCGATTTCCCGGTTACATCGCCCAGATTCATCAGCGGCCCGGCCTTCAGCCGGATCGCCTCGACCTTCGCCTTCATCGCCGCATCGGCGTCGAGCGTGTCGCGATCCTCATAGCCGGTGATGCCGACATCGCTTGCCGCGATCACCACGCACGGCATGCCATTGTCGATCAGCGTGACCTTCACGCCATCGATCTCGTCCACGCCATTGCCGGTCGGCAGCAATGCGCCGCAGCTTGACCCGGCAGTATCGCGAAAGGCGAGCGGGATGGGGGCCGCCGTTCCCGGCACGCCGCTGATGCTGGCATCGCCGTCGTATCGGACTACGCCGCCCGGTGTCTGTACCGTGGCCACCGCGACTTGCCCGGTATTTTCCATGAAGATCGCGACCCGCGTCTCTTCATGCTGCGCAGCAATCAGCCCGCGCTCGATCGCGAAGGGGCCGATCCCGGCCAGGATATTCCCGCAATTCTGCGCGTCGGTAACGATTGCCTGATCGACGAACGCCTGCAGGAACAGATAATCGACATCGACGCCATCGCGTTCGGACTTGCGTACCACCGCGATCTTGCTGGTCAGCGGATCGGCGCCGCCCATGCCATCGATCTGCCGCGGATCGGGCGACCCCATTACCCGCAGCAAAAACGCATCGCGCGCGGCTATATCGGCGGGCAGATCGTCGGCAAGGAAATAGCCCCCCTTCGACGTGCCCCCGCGCATCCACATGCAGCGGACCTTCATAAGCAATTCCTCCCCCGTTGGGGGAGGAATAGGTGGTCACTCATACCGCAGCCCCATCTCCTT
>CAYMUJ010000112.1:0-6767 GCA_964393565.1 uncultured Stakelama sp.
CTTCAGCGCCGCGATCATCTGGTCGAGGCCGTTCAACTGCGCACCCAGCCGCCCGCGCTGCCCGGCATGGGTATCCCAGCCGCCGGTCTCGATCATTGCGATCCGCGCGCCATTGTCCGCCGCCAGCAACCGCGCGGCAAGCGCACCCGTCGCCGCCGCATTGCGCCCGTTATTCGCCGCCAGATCGCCGGTCAGCGTCCGCGTCGCCGTCGCCTGTTCCCAGATCGCGTGCAGCTGCGGATCCTCCGCATAGAGCATCGCCACCCGCCCCAGCAGATCGTCCGACGCATCGGGCAGGACCGATGGCGCATAGGACGCCACCTCCACCTTGCCGCGCAGCGCCATCGGGATCGTCGCGGCAATCGCGATACCCTTGCGCGCGTCATCGGGCAGCACGGACAGCAGGCGGTTCATCCACCCGTCCTTGAGCTGATACGCCGCCACGCCACCGGTCTCGAGCACATTCTGCGCATCGAAATGCGATCGGTCGCGATAGGGCGAGGCGACCGCATGGACGAACAGCGCCTCCTTCGCCGCAACCATCTGCGCGACATTCTTCAGGTTCGGATGCAGCGCGAACATCGCGTCCAGCTTGGCCGCATCGGCGAAATCCTGCGCCAGCACCCCGCGCTGCGCGGCAAAGGCGGGATCGCCCACTGGCGCCAGCGTGCCAAGCCCATCGGCGGCGCCCCGCTGGATGATGAACACGAACCGGCGGTCGCTCGCCACCTGCGCAAAGGCCAGGCGCGGCGCGAACCCGAGCGACAGCGCGCCCGCAGCGCCGGTCAGGACAAGATTGCGGCGGTTGATCATCACATTATCTCCGCATGAATTCAGGGGCGACGAGCATCAGCGCGACGCCCTGAGACGCGCTTTCGGCGCGGGCGATGACCTGCTCCGTCGTAACACTCAGCACGCCCGGGAACAGCACAGCCGCCCGCGTCCGCGCATCGATCGTATCGCGGGTGCGCGCCGCCATCCGCTCCGCCGCCTCGACCCGCCGCATCACCGCATCCGGCCCGGCCCAGCTCGCCGCGATATCATCGAATCCCGCCGGAGAGCCCGGCCGCCACACCGGCTGGCCGAGCTGGTTCATCAGCCCCAGCACCGCCTCACCCGGAATTTCGCGCGTGCCAAGCGCGCGCATCGCCGCGATCGACCATTCCCATGGCGTGCGAAACTTGACCGGCTGCGCCACCCAAGCCTCGGGCGCCTCGATCAGCACGCGATACAGCGTCGGCAGGTCGCCGCCCGATTTCAGGAACGCCGCCTCCAGCCTGCCGACCAGCGACGCGGGCGGCTCGTCCCCCGCGAAATGCCGCGCCAGCTTCGCCGCGATATGCTTCGCCGTCGCCGGATGCACGGCCAGGTCGTCGAGCACCGCAGCCGCCTGCCGCTCACCCTGCTGGCCATAGCTTTTGCCCAGGATCGTGCGCGTCCCCGGCTCATGGATGCGCTCTGCAAAGACAAAGCTCCCCGGCCGGCCCTCAAGTCCCGCAAAGCGCGCCGCCGGGCCGCGCGTAATCCCCGCAACGCTCCACCCGGTCATCGCGCGGGCAAATTCGGTCACGTCCGCCTGCGTATAGCCGGTGCGCACGCCCAGCGTGTGCAGCTCCAATATCTCGCGCGCCAGATTTTCGTTCAGGCCCACCCGCTGCGGCCCGCCCCGCCGCGCCGCCGCCTGCCCGGCCATGCTGCCCGGCCCGACCGACTGCGCCTGATCCAGATAGAGCAGCATCGCCGGATGCCGCTCGACCGCGTGCAGCATGTCGCGAAACTTGCCCAGCACATGCGGCCGGATCGCGTCAAACTCGAACGCCCCGGCCAGGCCGATCATGTTCGCCTTGTCCACCGACACGGCAAAATGGTTCGACCAGAAATGGGCCATCCGCTCCACAAACGGGCTGTCGCTCGCCACCGCGACCTGAGTCCTTGCGCCCGCAAATGCCGCATAATTCTCTTGAGCCTGTTGCCGGGCAAATTGACGTGCGCGTTGAACGGGGTCTTCGCCGGGTGTGCCTTCGGGTGCATCGCCCCGACGCACCTCACGCCGCGCCGCCTGCTGCTGCTCAAGATAATCGGCAAGCTGCGCGGCAATCGCCAGCGTCCCGGGCAGCGCCGCAATCGCGCCGGGCCGCGGATCGAACCGCGCCATCTGGTCGATCAGCGCGCGGCGAGGATCGGCGGGTGCGGGTGCATCCGCCCTTCCGCCTAGGCCGAACCGGTTAAGGGCGATGCTCGCGTCCGACATGGGCAATATCCCGAAGAGTGACCATCGAACGCTACGCCCGCTTTGTCGCAAATCTGTGCCGACCGCGCAATTTGTCGCACAAGTCGCTCATTCCGTCCCTGATGCGTCCCGCGCAATCGCGCTTGCATCCTTCGCGCTTGGCATTGTTGCGCCGCACCATATTAATGGCCGCAAGAACAGAACAATATTGGATGCCGATCTGGCCCTTCAAATCTCAAGGGAGAAAGATCGTGATCAAGACCTTCATCAGCGCCGCCGTCCTCCTCAGCGTTCCCGCCGCAGCTTTTGCGAGCGAGCGCAGCTTCAACCGTGACGGCGTCACCTATGTCTACACCAGCACCCGTAAGGGTGATGCAACCGTGCTGCGTGGCAAGAGCCTTCCCGCCGGCACCGACTATACGCTGGTCGTACGCGGCAAAAAGGTCACCGGCCGCGTCGGTGGCACCCCGGTGTCGTTCCGCATCGACAAGCCGCTTGAGCCGACCGTGCAGACCGCTGCGCGCTAAGCAAAACGCACATCCTTCCCCGCAAGGGGGAGGTGTCGCCAAAGGCGACGGAGGGGGAGGACGGCGACGTTCTCCCCTTTCGCGTCAAAACCCGTCCGGCAGCTCGATCGGCCCGACGACCTCGCGATAGCGCGCGATTGCATAACGGTCGGTCATCCCCGCGATGAAGTCCGCGATATGCCGGCTCCGCCACGGCTCCCCGGCGGGCAGCGTCTCGCGCCACGCCTCGGGCATCAGCGCCGGATCGGCCGCATAGGCGGCATACAGCCCCGCGATCACGCCATGCGCCATCTCCGCCGCCGCCAGCTGGTGCGGATGGTGATACAGATTGGCATACATGAAGCGCTTGAGCGCCCGTTCCTCGTCCCGCATCGCATCGGAAAAGCCGCACAGCGCACGGCCCGCCGCGCGCACATCCTCGGCCGTTTCGATGCCCGCCTCGGCAATGCGCCGCCGCGTCTCGTCGATCAGGTCGTTGACCATCACCCCGATCTGCGCCCGCACCAGCTCGCGCATCAGTCTTTTGGGCGAGCCCTCGGGGAAGCGCGCCCGCACCGCATCCCATCCCCGCGCGACCAGCGGCACTGCCAGCAACTGATCCAGCGTCAGCAGCCCGGCGCGCAGCCCGTCATCAATGTCGTGATTGTCATAGGCAATGTCGTCGGCAATCGCCGCGACCTGCGCCTCCAGCGAGCTGTGCTGCGTCAGCTCCAGCGGAAACGCCGCATCCGCCGCCACCAGCGCCCAGCCCGGCGCAGTGACCGGCCCATTATGCTTGGCCAGCCCCTCCAGCGTCTCCCAGCTCAGGTTCAGCCCGTCCCACCCGGGATAGGGGCAATCGATCACCATCAGCGCGCGCAGCGTATTGCCATTATGGTCGAACCCGCCCTGCCCGCTCAACGCTTCCTCCAGCGCCCGCTCGCCAGCATGGCCGAAGGGCGGATGGCCGATGTCATGCGCCAGGCACAGGGCCTCGGTCAGATCCTCGTTCAAGCCGAGCGTGCGCGCCACCGTCCGCCCGATCTGCGCCACCTCCAGACTGTGGGTCAGCCGGACGCGGAAATGGTCGCCATCGGGCGCCATGAACACCTGAGTCTTGTGGCGCAGGCGCCGAAAGCTGATCGAATGGACGATGCGGTCGCGGTCGCGCTGAAACGCATCGCGCGGCCCGCGCGCGGTCCCCTGCCCTTCATCATGCAACCGCCCACGGCTGTGCGCAGGATCGCTGGCATAGGGGGCAAGGGTGGACGTGGCGGACATCAAGCGATCTTCACTTTCTAAGCCCCTCCCTTTTCGGAGAGGAGTTGGGGTGGGGCCTATACTCTGGGCGGGCGGCCTCGGTGAGACGCGACGGCCCCACCCCCAACCCAGTAGCAGGTAAACGATGCCCCGCATCGTTTAGGGCATGCCGGGGGCATGGCCGACCTGCTACTCCTAAAGGAGAGGGGCAAGCAAAGTCATTTGACGTCGAGCTTCTCGATCTTCTGTCCCGCCTCGCTCGACCAGGCGAATGCCGACACGCCCTTCTTGCGGATCATGTTGACGAAATCCTGCGCGGCGTCGGGCGACTTGAACGGCCCCACCAGCAGGCGGTTGGTAAAGCGCAGCGGGGTCGTCCACGCCTGCTTGCCGCGGAATTCGGCCGGCGCGTCTGCGACGATCGCCTTCCACGCCTTGGGCAGCGCCTTGACGTCGGCGCCGCCGGCAACCTGCACCCAATGGCGCGCAGGTTCGGCCTTGGCCGGATCAACCTTCGGCTTGGGCTTCGCCTTCGGATCGACCTTCGCCTTGGGGTCCGCCTTGGCCGGCGTTGCAGGCTTGGCCGCCGGCTTCGGCACCGGTTCGACCTTGGGCCTGGCCGCCGCGACGACCGGCGCAGGTTCCGGCTCCGGCTCCGGCTCGGCCGCGCGTCCGGGCAGCGGATCGACGCCCAGTTCGGACGCCGGAATGACGATCCCCGCCATGATCCGCGCGATGACATTATCCTCACCACCCACGCGCTGAGGCGCGGGGCGCGGTGCAGCTTCGCGCACCGGCGGCGGCGGTGGCGCCGGTGCCAGCTCGGGCGCTGCGGCAACCGCTACCGGCTCGGCAGCCGGTGGGGGCATAGCGGCGGCGGCGGCGGCGGCCGCGGCCTCCGCCGCGCGCCGCGCCTCGGCCTCACGCAGCGCGCGTTCCTCCGCCGCGCGCGCATCCGCTTCACGCTGCGCCTGAGCCGCGCGCTCGGCCTGTGCAACCCGCTCTGCTTCGGCCTGACGCAGGGCTTCCGCCTGACGCTGCGCCTCCGCCTGACGCTGGGCCTGCGCGACGCGCTCCATCTCCAGCCGCTGCTGCTCCGCCAGCCGGGCAGCCTCGGCGCGGCGCTGTGCCTCTGCCTCCTGCGCCGCCCGTGCATCGGCCAGCCTTTTGGCCTCGACTTCCGCCGCAGCCTTCCGCGCTGCCGCCGCTTCCTGTTCGCGCCGCTCGCGCGCGCTCAAACGACGCACCGGGACCGCGACAGGCGCCGCTTCCGGCGCACGCGGGGGCGCTGCTGCGGCAAGCTGTACGGGCGCGATCTGCGGCAATGCCGGGGCCACCGCCGCATCGGCAATGCGTGATGGCGTCCGCCGCAGCTCGCCGAAATGCACCGCAAACGCCTTGTCGGCCGGCGCCAGTTCGGGCAGCCGGCGAAAGAACGGGGCCAGCGCGGTTCCGACCCCGCCCATCATCGTCGACGCGATCCGATCCGCCCCCGCCGCATCGCCATTCATTGCCAGAATGAACGCCCGCGCGCGCCACGCCCCCCGGTCACTGCGGCGCAGCAGCGGGTCGAGTATCTTCATCGCCTCATCGGTCCGCCCGCTGATCCCCAGCGAATAGGCATAGCGACGCGCGGTTTCGTCATCGGCACCACGCTCCATCGCGATCCTGTGTTCGCGCTGGGCATGCGCCTGCGCGCCGATCAGGTCATAGGCAAGGCCACGGTCCGAGGCATAGGGTGCCATCGACACCCCGCCGCGCTCGGCCAGCGCGAACAGCCGCAGCGCCTCGCCCGGCCGCTCCGACCGCACCATCACCATCGCCTGCCCCGCCGCGACGCGCGGATTGCCGGGAGCGAGCGCCTGGGCGCGGGCGAAGAATCCTGCCGCCGCAGCCGGATCCGCCAGTCGCGCGCTCAGCTCGCCCGCTTCCAGCAAGGCAGAGACGTTGCGCGGGTCAGTGGCGAGAATCCGCATCTGCTCGGCCAGCCGGTCCGCATTGGGGGTCGGTGGCGGTGCGATTTCCTGGGCGACCGCCTGGGGGAGCGCGATCGGCGCGAGCGCGGCCATCGCCACACTCAACAGCAACGGGATACGGAAAGGCTGGGCTGCGCGTGTCATGCTGGTCCGCAGGCTACACCATCCGGTGGCTGAATGCGCAAGTCACCACCGCCCGCAACGATGGCCGGAGCCACCGCTGCGACGAGCGACCGGCCCCGCATGCTGCCACGCGGGGCCGTGCCGATTACTGGTTGTTCTGGCGGTTGAGGAAACGCGGGATGTCCAGCGAATCCTTGTCGTCATCATCCTTCGAGCTGTTGCGCGCCGCCGCCATCCGCTCGAACAGCGTCCCGCCGCTCTTTTTCGGCGCTTCCGCCGGTGCCGGAGCCGCCACCTCTTCATCATCGCCACCGGTCAGCCAGCGGCGACGGATCGTCGGCTCGCGCGGCGGTTCCTGCGCCACAGGCGGCTCGGGCACGACCGCATCGGCGCCAAGCACCAGCTCGTCTGCGGATTCCGACGGCAACGGATCGGGAGCCTCCAGCTTCAGCTCATCCTCATCCACTGCAGCAGCAGGCGCGACATCATCAAAGGTGATCGGTGCGGGTGCCTGGGCAACCGGTTCTGCGACCGGTTCGGCTTCGGTCTCGGGCTCGGGCGCAGCTGCGGCCGGAGCCTCTGCCGCCGGGGCCGCCGCGCCGAGCGGGCGACGGACAGTGCCGAACGAGAAGCTGCGGCTCGCCTCGGGCGCAGCCGGAGCGGCCGGCTTGG
>CAYMUJ010000113.1:0-6541 GCA_964393565.1 uncultured Stakelama sp.
TGATCCAGTATCCCAAGCGCCAGACCCAGCGCGGCGTGCAGAGCGAGCGCAGCCATCTGCCGCTCAAGATCAACACTGCGGGCGTGATCCCGCCGATCTTCGCCAGCTCGCTGCTGCTGATGCCGCTGACGATCAGCCAGTTTGCCGGCCAGGCGCAGGCGGGGCAGAGCTGGAGCGGTGACCTGATCATCACGCTCAACCAGTATCTGCAGCATGGCAGCCTGGTGTACATGCTGCTCTATGGCGCGGGCATCATCTTCTTCTCGTTCTTCTACACCGCTGTTGTGTTCAACCCGGAGGAGACGGCGGAGAATCTGAAGAAATATGGCGGCTTCATCCCCGGCATCCGTCCGGGCAAGAACACCGAAGCCTATTTCGACTATGTGCTGACGCGCATTACCGTGATCGGAGCGGCATATCTGACCGTTATCTGCCTGTTGCCGGAATATCTTGTGTCGGCGCTCGCGATCCCCTTCTATCTGGGCGGGACCAGCCTGCTCATCGTTGTTAATGTGACGATGGACACGGTCACTCAGATCCAGTCGCATTTGCTGGCGCACCAGTATGGCGATCTGATCAAGAAGGCGAAGCTGAAGGGCGGCCGCCTGCGTTAAGCAGGGGTATGGAAGGGGGAAGCCAGTTGAATATTATTCTGTTGGGGCCGCCGGGCGCAGGCAAGGGGACCCAGGCGTCGCGTCTGGAGAGCGAGCGCGGCATGGTGCAGTTGTCGACCGGGGATATGCTGCGTGCGGCGGTGAAGGCGGGGACTCCCGTCGGGCTGCAGGCGAAGGCGGTGATGGAGGCGGGTGAACTCGTCTCCGACGCGATTGTCAGCGGTATTATCGGTGAGAGTCTGGACGCTCTGGGCGACAAGGGCGCGATCTTTGACGGCTATCCGCGCACGGCCGCGCAGGCCGAATCGCTGGATAACCTGCTTGCCGAACGCGGGCGCAGCCTTGACCATGTGATCGAACTGGTGGTCGATGAGGATGCGCTTGTTGCACGCATCACTGGCCGCTTTACCTGCGGCAATTGTGGCGCGGGCTATCATGATAGCTTCAAGCAACCCGCAGTGGCGGGTGTGTGCGACGCTTGTGGCAGCACCGAGTTCAAGCGGCGGCCCGATGACAATGAAGAGACGGTGCGGACGCGCATGGCCGAGTATCGCGCCAAGACCGCGCCGATTCTGCCAATCTATGAAGCGCGCGGACTGGTTCAGCGCGTCGATGGTATGGCAGACATCGCCGAAGTGACGGCGGCGATCGAAGCGATCCTCGACGGCCAGGGCTGAGTGGTCGGGCGCGACGAGCGTCGCGCGCTGACTGATTGAAGGCGGAGCGCGCCGGGCGCGTTTCCGCGACCTGGTGCCCTTGTTGTGGACCCGGTGCATGAACGCGGCCGACCGGCTGTGTGCGGTGCGCCGGGTGAATCTATTGGAATTGAGTATGTCCTCCTATCGCGAACCATCCTTTCAGGATCGCACTGCCGCTGCCGCCAGAGCGAAGCAAAAGGCGCTCGAACTGCTGCGCGCCAAGCCGGCGGCGGATCCCGCCGAGCTGGAGGCGCGGCGCGTGGCGCGGGAAGCGCGTGAGCAGGCACTGGCAGCGGAGCGGGCGGCCAAGGCCGAGGCGCTGGCTGTAGCCAAGGCCGAGAAGCTGGCGAAGAAGCAGGCTGAGGCCGATCGCAAGGCCGCCGAGCGGGCCGAGGCTGAGGCGGCTGCAGCGCTCAAGGAGGCGCGGCTGACCCCGCCCAGTGCCGCCGAGATGAAGGCGGCCCGCGATGCGCGTTATGCGGCGCGGAAAGCGCGGAAATAGCCCCAAAGACAAAGGGCCGCTCTCCTCTCGGACAGCGGCCCTTTTTTTTGTCCGATCAGCGGCGCGCGCGGCGCTTGAACTGGTCGAGGCTGACGACGTTGGTCGGGCGCTCGATCGCGATGCCCGAATAGAGCGTCGCCATCGGTTCGTCGGTAACGCTGTAGACCAGGTCCGCACCGAAGCCGTTGAACGCGGTACGCATGGCCGAGCCATAGGCGCCGAGCATGCCGACTTCGATATAGTCACCAGCCTGGATGTCCGACGGCAGCGTGAACGGGCCGGCCATATGGTCGAGATCGTCACAGGTCGGGCCGTAGAAGCTGTATTCGGTCATCTCGGCCGCTTCATCGGCATCGTCGCGCAGCACGCGCACCGGGAAGCGCCAGCCGACATGGGCCGCGTCGAACAGCGCGCCATAGGCACCGTCGTTGATGTACAGCTCGTCCCCGCGACGCTTTTCGACGCGGACGATCAGTGAGCTATATTCGGCGCACAGCGCACGACCCGGTTCGCACCACAATTCGGCGCTGTACGAGATCGGCAGATTCTCGAACGCATTGTGGATCACGCCGAAATAGGTTTCGAGCGGGGGCGGTTCCATGCCCGGATAGGTCGACGGGAAGCCGCCGCCGAC
Organism: uncultured Stakelama sp.; assembly: GCA_964393565.1. Classification (GTDB taxonomy): domain Bacteria; phylum Pseudomonadota; class Alphaproteobacteria; order Sphingomonadales; family Sphingomonadaceae; genus Sphingomonas. The sequence continues at coordinate 2,449 of CAYMUJ010000113.1, forward strand.
ATCGACGATGTCGACCGTGACCGACGATGCGACGATCGCCGCGCGGACGCGCTCCATCGCTTCGGCATAGGCGGTGGGGGTCATCGCCTGCGATCCGACATGGAAGCAGATGCCCAGCGCGTCGGCGGCCTGACGGGTCGCGACGAGCAGGTCCTTCACATCCTCCGGCTCCGCACCGAACTTCGCCGCGAGGCTCAGCTTCGAATGGTCGGACGACACGCGGATGCGGACGCACAGGTTCAGGTCCTGCGCCCCACGGGTGGCACGCACGATCTTTTCCAGCTCGTCCATCGTGTCGAGGCTGAACGTGCGGACGCCGTGAACGAAATAGGCTTCCTCGATCGCTTCCTCGGCCTTGACCGGGTGCATGAAGCACAGGGTTGCCTTGGGCAGGGCGCGGCGCGCCATGCGCACTTCGCCGATCGACGCGACGTCATAATGCGTCACACCGCTGTCCCAGAGGATCTGGAGCAATTCGGGGGAGGGGTTCGCCTTGACAGCATAGAGCACCGTTCCCGGAAACTTCTCGACAAAGAAGCGGGCGGCGCGCTTTGCAGCGTGCGGACGAACGAGCGTTACCGGCTCGACGGGACGAAGGGCTTTCGCTAGCCCCAGCGCGCTATGATGCTTGTGCAACTCAAGGGACCTCCAATTGCCTTGCGGCAGACGATCAAAACACTGCCTTGCGGTGGAAGTCCCATGGGGCAGCGGAGGGGTCATTTAGGGTGGGGGGTCCCCCCTGTAAAGTAGTTTCGGACCCATCGTAATTTTGCGGGGTGAGATGTGACGATATTGCGACAGCCAACCCGGGCCGGAGTGCGGGATGCAGCGGCGAAAATAGCGGCGATCCTGCCGCCGACCCCCTTGTTCGTCGCGGAAATCCGCGGCGTGCCGGTGATGTTCAAGGCCGAATCGCTCCAGCCGGTCGGCGCGTTCAAGATCCGCGGCGCATGGCACCGGCTGACCGCGCTGGACCCCGATGTGCGCGCCAAGGGCGTGGTCGGATTTTCGTCGGGCAACCATGCCCAGGGCGTGGCCTGGGCGGCGAAGCGACTCGGTGTGCCGGCGGTGATCGTGATGCCGAGCGACGCCCCGGCGCTGAAGCGCGAGGCGACGCTGGCGTTGGGGGCTGAGGTCGTCAGCTATGACCGGATGACCGAGAATCGCGACAAGATCGCCGCGCACCTTGCCCATGCCCGTGGCGCCACGCTGGTGCCGCCCTTCGACGATCCATGGGTGATCGAGGGGCAGGGGAGCCTGGGGATCGAGGTGCTGACGCAGGCGGCCGAAATGAAGCTGCCCGATCCGGCGCGGGTCGTGCTGCCATGCGGCGGTGGCGGGCTGGCCGCCGGGGTCGCGCTGGCACTGCCCGAGGCACAGGTGACGGTGGTCGAGCCGGAGGGCTGGGACGATATGTGCCGCAGCCTGGAGGCCGGGTGGATCGAGCCGGTCGGCGACAACCCGCCGCCAACGGCCTGCGATTCGCTCCAGACGCTGCGCGTCTCGCCGCTGACCTTCGACGTGCTGTCGCGGCGCGGAGCTACGGGCGTGCGGGTGACCGAGGCCGAGGTGCGGGCGGCACAGCGCTGGGCGGCGCGGAAATTGCGGCTGGTGGTCGAGCCGGGCGGCTCCGTGGCGCTGGCGGCACTGCTGGCCGGCAAGATCGAGGCGCGGCCCGACCTGCTGGTCGTGCTGAGCGGTGGCAATGCCGATCCGGCGGCCTATGCCCAGGTGCTGAGTGGGGACGACTGACGGCGGCGCGGGGGTGTCCGTATGAAGCTGACGAAAAATGCGCGGTTGTGGGGCGAGTGGGCGTGTTTGCGACCGGCTGACACCCGCGACGCGACACCTGTGTTGCGGGTGTCGGGCGTGAGGGTCTTGAAAGTGGCTTAAGGCAGGTTGGGGTTCACCGATCAGTTTAGATCAGGGAATTTCCAACATTGGAAGGGGGGGTAAGTATTATGTCCCCGGAATTTCCCCGGAATTACGATTGATCCCTGGCGGGGCGGGGTATGGTTGCGAGGAGCAGCATTATTTGCGGCTGTCATCTATTTTCCACCGCGGAATTATGTAATCAATAAACATAGAAATCAGCCAATGAGCGACAAGTACAATGAATATGTAATTAATCACGTCATCATTTATGCTTAAAATTCCTAATAAATCCATTGATGCCAATGCGATTAAACATAAACCCAATATCGCTATCATGGATTTCACCTGATTAATCACAGTAGTATCCTTACTCTATTTGGGGCTGGTTCCGGAGACGCGGTGCCTAATTCGCGTTCGCCAGTCGATGGTGGCCTAGGGTAGCACGATGCGCCAAGGTAATCTCCTGTCAACACTCGGACTTGCCCAATTGAATATTGCGCCCCGGAAATGCCATCCACCGATCAGTTTAGATCAAGGAATTTCCAACATTGGAAGGGCGAGGGTGTAATTGCGTATTATGTCCCCGGAATTCCTATGGCGACCACGCTCAGGCGGCAGCAGCGGCCCGATCAGCTCCCATTCCGCGTCCGACAAATCCCCGCGACCCATGACTGCTCCCCAAAAAACAGCCTTGAATCAGAAGTCGCGGTGTTTGGGAATCCCTTTGTCAACACGACCTAGACGGTGTGTGGGCAGTCAGCCGTTGGCCGTCCGGTAACGCTCGCCGATCTCTTGCTCTTCGATGTCCATGATGAACACGTCCTCGTCTACCGCCTCCTCGGGCTGCAACTCCGAAATGGTCGACAGCAGGTCCGTCGCGCTCAGGTCTTCGAGCTCCATTGTGAATCGCCCGTCCTGGCCATCGAAGGCGATGATTGTGGCAGCCGCAACCTGCGGATCGTAGGTGATGCGCAGGTGGCTCGCGCCGACTTGCCGTTCCTGCATCCAGTCCTTGATTGCTTGAACGGTCCGTATCGCCATGCCGGTGCCCGGCCCACCCGGAGGGCTAATCTTTGGAATGACGATCTTGATTAGCGACGTGGTGCGATCGTGCGCGATCCACTGCAAGAGGGACCCGCGGCTGATCGTGGTCGAGATCTTACCGCTGGCACCCGATAAGAAGGCAGTGTCCGTTGGCTTAAATGCGGTGTTCAGTTCGAGGTAGCCTTCCTGTCCTTCGGACACGATGATGGTGGCCTTTGCAGCGACTTGAACCTCGCTGATCAGAACCCCGTTCTTGGGAAAGTTCACGCCTCCAGTCAGGATGGCGCGCGCCACTTGCTCGTGGAAATGCCGGGTGTTGGTTGGCCGTAGCTGCCGGACATTGGCCAAGTGATAAAGGAAAGCCCCCTTGTCCTTCATCGCCAGCGTCACCTTCGCCGATTGACCCGCACCGGTACCAGCTTCGGCTAGTGCGTTCACTGACAACTCGAGCTTGTCCTTGTACTCGAGATTGTTGCTAATGCCGTGCAGGTCTTCCACTTCGAAGGTCGCGCCATAGTCGCGCAGCGTACCGAGCCGCTCGAACTGCCCGTTCGCGACGATGCCATAGTCCCCGACCTCAACCAGATTGGTCGGCATCCAGTTAGCGTAAAGGCCGTTAGACAGGGCCTTGATCTTGGGCTGCAGGAACCTGAGCACGCTCACCTAAACTCTCCCATTATTGCGACGCGTACATAGCATAGTGCACGATTCTGCCCGGAAACCAAGTTCACCGCTCTCGCCAGAAGACAGACGTTTACCCCCAAAAGATATCATCGGCGTTTGACTGGCTCCAAATCTATCTGAGCTACAGTCCCCTGGACCGCGAAGAATTGCTACTGTCGGGTTCGTCACTGCTGTACCAAAGCGGATTCTTCAGCCATTTTGGATAGCAGACTCCCGCCACCCCGCGCATCGCTGGCTAGGCTCAGGAATTACGAGGACATAATACTTAATTCCGTGGTTGTGACCCAGATTATCAGGGAAGCTGTCGCGTCTCTCCACCGCACGGCGTGGGGATGTGGCTCCCGGCACGGGGGCCGGGGTGACGATCGAGTAGTGGGCGGGCTCGGGCGCGTGTCTCTGGCGGCCCGGCCTTCGCCGGGGCGACGGGTCGGGTCGGTGCGCGTGCCTCCGGCGGCCCCGGCCGTTGCCGGGGCTTTGCGTCAGCCGACGA
>CAYMUJ010000114.1:0-6469 GCA_964393565.1 uncultured Stakelama sp.
CCGTCCGTGCCGCCATCGCCGATGCGGCTGCGCGGATTGCGTCGGCGACGCCGCGGCTCGATGCCGAGTTGTTGATGGCGCATGCCTTGGGCGTGTCGCATCAGGATTTGCTGTTGAAGCATTTGGGCGATCCCGCGCCCGCCAGCTTCGACGCGCTGGTCGTACGCCGCCTCGCCCATGAGCCGGTTGCCTATATCACCGGGTCGCGTGGCTTCTGGACCGTCGAGATCGGCGTCGGCCCCGGCGTGCTGGTGCCGCGTGCGGACAGCGAGACGCTGATCGAGGCGGCGGTGGCGCATTTTGCCGGGAGTGCGGGGCCGGAGCGGGTGCTGGACCTGGGGACCGGGCCGGGGACGTTGTTGTTTGCAGCCTTGGCGGAGTGGCCGGAAGCGACCGGAGTCGGCGTCGATGCGTCCGATACCGCGCTCGACTATGCGCGGCGCAACGCAGCGGCTTTGGACATCGCGGAACGGGTCGATCTGCGGCGCGGCGATTGGGCCGCAGGCCTCGTCGGCCAGTTCGACCTGATCCTGTGCAACCCGCCCTATATCGGTACCGCCGAGGAACTGGGGCCGGAAGTCCGCGCGCATGAGCCGGCGTCCGCGCTGTTCGCCGGGGCCGATGGGCTCGACGATTATCGCCGCATCATTCCCGACCTGCTCCGGCTGCTCGCGCCGGGCGGCATCGCGGTGCTGGAGATCGGCTGGACGCAGGCGGAGGCCGTGTCGGCGCTGATGCGTGGCGCGGGGTTCGATCCCGTGCTCCACCACGATCTGGGCGGACGTCCGCGCGCAATAGCGGCAAAAATGCCGCGAAATTGAACTATCGATGCGCTGCACCAATATAAGGCTTGGAGATTGTTGCCGCGCGGGCTAAGGATGAGCCCGGGGCAGGCACCAGCAACCTAAATCGTTGAAAAGGTTTGCCGACCCAAATCAAGGCATGCGCGCTGCTGATTGTCCGGCAGCCATGCGGGAGCCGTTTCGGCCCGAAGGGCTGTGGCGGTGTGCGGTGTAACACGCATCCGGGATCGCTGTTTGACCGATGGCGGATTGAGTAAGGACAGGACACACAGACGTTGATCAACAATCGTCAGGCGAACAACGGTCGCCGTCGCGGCCGTGGTGGCCAGCGCCAGCAGGGCGGCGGCAACAACCCCAATTCGGGCAACCGCATCGACAATCGCGCGCGTGGCAATGCCGCGCAGCTGCTTGAGAAATACAAGAATCTCGCGCGCGATGCGCAGATGGCCGGCGACCGGGTGAACACCGAATATTACCTGCAGTTCGCCGATCATTATTTCCGCGTGCTGGCCGAAACGCGCTCGCGCTTCGAGGAACAGAATCCGCAGCAGCGCCGCCAGCGCGACGAGTTCGACGGCGACGAGGACGAGTTCGACGGCGACGAGGGTGTGCGCGGCCAGGACGAGGCCGGCGACGAGGGCGATGAGCAGCCCGAGCGTCAGGCGCGCGGCGACCGCAATGACCGCGACAATCGTGACCGCGGCGAGCGCAACGACCGCCGTCCGCGCCGTGAGCGTGACGGGCGCGACACTCGCGATGGTCGTGACCGCGATAACCGGAACCGCGACGATCGCCGCGAGCGTCAGCCGCGTGGCGTCGAGGGCGAGGAAACGCCGGTCGCTGCCAATGAGGACGAGGCTCCGGCTGAAGAGCGCCGCCCGCGCCGTGGGCGTCCGCGCCGCGACGAGGCCAGCAGCGATACCGGGCATGGCGGCGACATCGCCGCAGTGCTGCCCCCCGCGCTGGGTGTCGAGGGCGAGGTGGTCGAGGTCAAGCCGCGCCGCCGCCGCGTGAAGAAGGAAGAAGGCGAGCCGGAAGCCGCCGAATAATCGCCCTTCGCTTCGACAAGAAATTCAGGCCGGTCCGTAACTTACGGGCCGGCCTTTTCTTTTCCCGACTGCTTGGCCGTTGACATCGCGCGTGGGTCAGCGATGGTGCGCGCACCAGATCGAAAGGGGATGTGATGCGGCGGTTGACGTGGGCGCTTGCGGCCGGAGCCGCGCTGACCGGAACGATGCTGGCGGGGGCGGCTGACTCGCAGACCGTGCAGGCACCGCAGGCACCCCAGGGCGCGAGCGCGCAGGGCGAGGTCGCGGTCACCATCTACAACAACAATCTGGCGCTGGTGCAGGATTCGCGCACGCTGCGCGTCCCGGCGGGCCGCAGCCGTCAGGAATTCCCCGACGTGTCGGCGCAGATCCGGCCCGAAACGGTCACGCTGTCGGGGCCGGGCATCGCCATCGTCGAACAGAATTTCGACTATGACCTGTTGAGCCCGGACACGCTGATGGAAAAGGCGGTCGGGCAGATGATCACCATCGTCCGCACCAATCCCGCAACCGGCACCGAAACGCGCGAACAGGCGCGGGTGCTCGCGGCCAATGGCGGGATCGTGCTGCAGATCGGCAACCGGATCGAAGTGCTGCGCGACGACGGGCTGCCGGTGCGCGTGATTTTCGACAAGGTGCCGGACAATCTGCGCGCGCGCCCGACGCTGTCGGTGACGGTGCAGACCGAGCGCGAGGGCGCGGTGCCGACGCGCCTGTCCTATCTGACGCCGGGGCTGGGCTGGACCAGCGACTATGTCGCGCTGTTCGATGAAAAGGCCGGGACGATCGACGTGCAGGGCTGGGTCACGCTGACCAACAATACCGGCACGACGTTCAACAACGCCGCCACGCTGCTGGTCGCGGGCAATATCGGGTCCGGGCGCGACCGCTTCGCGCGCATGGGCGACGTGACGATGGAGGAGGCGGGGACCGAGAATAGCGGGCGCGAGCGGCTGGGCGACTATTATCTCTATCCGCTCGCCGAACGCACCACGATCGCGCAGGCACAGCAGAAGCAGGTCAGCTTTCTGGACGTGAAGGGATCGCCCGCGCGCAAGGCGTATGAATTCTCCAATGGCTGGCTGGGCGGCAATGACGTCCCGCGCAGCGCGGCCACGGCGATCAAGTTTTCGACGTCGCGCAATGGCGGGCTGGGCGACCAGCTGCCCGCGGGTACCGTCCGCGTCTATATGCGCGACGCGCGCGGCGACCCGCAGTTCATCGGCGAAAACCGCATCAATCACACGCCGATGGGATCGTCGATGTCGATCCGCACCGGTGAGGCGTTCGACGTGAAGGTCAAGGTGGTGGTCGAGGAGCGCACCCGCCTGTCCAACCGCCGCTGGCGCACGCGGATGCGCTACACGCTCAGCAATGCGAGCGATGCCCCCGTCACGGTCGATCTGGCGCAGGACGGGCTGTGGGGTGACGTTCGGATCGTCGATCAAAGCATCGTCGGGCAGCGGATTTCGGCGGACCGGGTGGAATGGAAGGTGCCGGTCGCGGCCAATGCCAGCGCCGATCTGACCGCGACCTTCGACACGCGCTACTGAGGCGCGCGATGCGCTGGATCGCCCTGCTGCTGCTGATTGTGCCGGCGCTGGCGCATGCGCAGGGGCAGACTGTGACCTCGACGCAGATTTCGGACGTTGCGGTCACCGTCTATAGCGACCCCTATCGCGATGCGGGGATGATGCGGGCTGGCTGGCCGGGTGGCTATGCACTGATCACCGAAACCCGGACGATCAAGATACCACGCGGCGACAGCCGGATCCGGTTCGAGAATGTCGCGGAAGGCCTGATGCCCGAAACCGCGATCGTCACCGGCCTGCCCTCTGGCGTGCGCGAGAAGAATCGCGACGCGCGGCTGATCTCTCCGGCCGGACTGGTCGATGCGTTTCTGAAGCGGCGCGTGCGGATCCGGCGCACCGATCCGGCGACGGGCCACATTCGGGACGAAAGCGCGATCATCCAGTCCGGCCCCGGTGGCGGTGTCGTGTTGCAGACCGAATCGGGGGTGGAGGCGCTGCGCTGTTCGGGGTTGCCCGAACGGATGATCTATCCCGATGTCCCGGAAACGCTGTCGGCGCGCCCGACGCTGTCGATCCTGACGCGCAGCGATCGGGCGGTCACCGCGACGGTGCAGCTGACCTATATGGCGCAGGGGTTCGACTGGTCGGCCAACTATGTCGGCAACATGGCGGCCGACGGGAAGAAGATGGGGCTGTTCGCCTGGCTGACCGTCGCCAATGGCGGGCAGCAAAGCCTGAAGGATGCGCGGCTGCAGGTGATTGCGGGCAAGCCGAACAAGCGGCCCAACCAGCCCCCGCCGCCGCCGCCGGCCACAGTGTTGAACCTGGAATGCTGGCCGGCCGACACGACCAGCACGCATCCGCGCAAGCAATGGGTGCCGCTTCCGCTGCCGGCCGGGCCGGATCTGTCGCGCTTCGATTCGGTCGGGCGGAATGAAGCGGGCAGCTTCGAGACGCGCAAGCAGCGCCGCGCGCGTGAGCGGGCCGAGGCCGGTGAGATTGTGGTGACAGGGTCACGGCGTCGAGGGCTCGTGCCACTGCCAATGCCATCGATGCCGGTTTCGGTGATCGCCGACGATACGGCCATGCCCAGGATGATGGCGCCCCCACCGCCACCGCCACCGCCTCCTCCTCCACCCCCGCCGGGTGAGACGGTCGCGGTTGCTGAGGGCGCGCAGGCGCAGGCCGAGGCGCTGGGCGATCTGAAACTCTATCGCGTGCCGATGCGCGTGACGCTGGCGGCACAGAGCCAGAAGCAGGTGGCGATGATCGTCCAGCCGGACGCGCGCTTCGACCGGGTGTACCGCGCCAATGTCAGCTATGGGCGGACGAGGCCGCAGCCGATGCCGTTCCTGCTGCGCTCGACCAACAATCGCGAGATGGGGCTGGGGGTGCCGTTGCCGGCGGGCGGGCTGGCGCTGTTCGAGACGGTCGGCGGATACCGGCTGCTCGCCGGGCAGAATGATGTCGCCGATCTGGCGGTGGGCGAGCCGGTCGAGCTGACCCTGGGCGAGAGTGCCGATGTGCAATGGACGCTGACCCGCGTGAAGGAGACACCGGAGCGGCAGGAGTGGCGGATCGATGTCACCAATGCGCGCGGCGTGCCGGTGCGCGCGCAGTTCGTGGTTCCCGGCAATCTGGCCGATCGCCCGGAGGGCATGGAGCGCGGCCCGGGCGGGTGGATGCTGTCGGTTGAGGTTCCGGACAACGGCACAGCGAGTCTGAGCTACGCGATCGATCTGAAGCCGGTACGGCGTTAGGGTCGTTTGCAGTTAGGCGGCGCCGGCCCGCTCCCCCACCCGGCCACCCATAGAATAGACTGTCACTGGGTGGCCGGGTGCGGGTAGCCCCGCAAAGTATTACTTTGCGGGGACCCGTGGGGGAGCGGGCCGGCGCCGTTTCAGCGAAGCTGAAAACGACTCTAATCCTTCTTCCGCTCCGTCGCGTCGCGCGAGCGTTCGTCATGGCCGGTGCCGGAGCTCAGGAACACCAGCCCCATCAGCGCGCCGCCGAGCAGGATCGACAACCCGACCCCGATCGCCATCGCGATCGAGGCGTGCAGCTGAAACTCGCCCACTGCGATATAAAGTGCGATCACCGCGACGATCGCGGAGGTCAGCGACAGCAGCCCGACAAAGCCGAAGATGCGGCGATAGCGGCGCCAGGCAAGGCGTGCATAATCGGGATTGTCGAGGTTCGGTTCCATCCCCTTTCATTTGGGGACGAATCGTGGGAGTCTCAACCGCCTCAACAGGACAAAGGAGACTGACGATGTCGATCGCAGCAATCCTGGGCGGGAAGGGGAGTGATGTCGTGAGCATCGGCGGTGACGCCAGTGTGCGCGATGCCGTCGCCCTGCTCGCCGACCGGCGTATCGGCGCGGTGCCGGTGGTCGAAGACGGCCGCGTCGCCGGCATCTTTTCCGAACGCGACGTAATCTATTGCCTGAAGCATGACGGGCCGGCGGCACTCGACCGATCGGTGCGTAGCGTGATGACCGCGCCGGCGATCACCGTGACCAGCGACGAATCGGTGCTGGGCGCATTGTCGCTGATGACGCGGCGGCGGATCCGGCATCTTCCGGTGGTGGAGGGCGGCGCGCTGCTCGGCTTTGTGTCGATCGGCGATCTGGTCAAATACCGGATCGAGAAGATCGAGGCCGAGGCGGATCAGATGCGGGCCTATATCCAGATGGCTTGACCGGTTTGCGGTGCCATCCCGTTCCCCCACCCGGCCACCCATTCCAGAATATCCTGCCGATGGGTGGCCGGGTGGGGGAGCGGGCCGGCACCGCGTCAGCATAGCTGACCAAGCTATCTGCGGATCATCGCAATCGCATCCTCCACCGTCGCGCGCGCGAAGAACCAGAGCCACGCGCCATAGATCCCCGCGCCCGCTCCGGTCAGCAGCAACAGATGGGGAAGGGGCGCGAGCGGCGGGAGCAGCCGGTCAACCAGGCCGACGACCAGCGCCATGCCGACTGCGGCGGAGATCGGCGGCAGGACCGCGCCGAACCACGCGCCCCAGCTCAGGCCGATCGCGGGCAGGCTGCGCGCGGCGGTGAACAGCAGGAACAGCGGCCACA
>CAYMUJ010000115.1:0-4562 GCA_964393565.1 uncultured Stakelama sp.
AATCCTCCCCGGAACGGGGAGGGGGACCAGCGAAGCTGGTGGAGGGGGCCCGAGGCAATGGAGGCCGTTGCCTCGGGGCCCCTCCGTCAGCGCTGCGCGCTGCCACCTCCCCGTTCCGGGGAGGACTGTTTACCCCGCCGCTCGCGTTTCCATCCCGCCATCCCGGATCGCCGCCAGCGGCTGTGGCCGCCCCAGCAGATACCCCTGGATCAGGTCGATCCCCAGCGCACGCAGCACCGCCAGCTCATCCTCGCGCTCGACCCCCTCGGCGATCAACCGGCTGCCCGTGTCGCGCGCGAACATCATCAGCCCGGCAGCCAGCGCGCGGCGGCCCGGATCATGCTGGATATCCTCGATCAGGAAGCGGTCGAGCTTCACCAGATCGGGGCGCATCTGGATGATCTGCTGCAGCCCGCTATAGCCTGATCCGGCATCGTCGACCGCGATCTTCAGCCCCTCGGCGCGCAGCGGGGCAAGCCGGTCGAGCAGCGTGCACACGTCCGAAACCCGGTCATGCTCGGTGACTTCCAGCACCACCCGGTCCAGCGGCGCCCGGCGCAGGATCGCGAACAGATCGGGCGACATCGCGGTCGCGGGGCTGGCATTGACCGACAGATAGGCATGTTCGGGAAGGTGCGGCAGTCCCCGCAGCGCGCGGTCGATCGCGAACAGCTCGAACGCCTCGCCCATGCCGACCAGCGCCGCCTGGGTAAACCATTTGTCCGGCGAACGGTACGGCTCGACCGTGATCCGCGCCAGCGCCTCATAGCCGGCGGGCCGCCCCTGTGAGAGGCTGAAGATCGGCTGATAGTGAATCTCCATCAGGCTATCAGCCATGACCCGCTCGATCGCGCTGCGTGACGCTGCCGCTTGCTCGCGATTGCCCAGATCGCGCTCGATCTCGAACGCGGCCAGATCGGCAAAGGCGCGCATCATGCCCAGATCGCGGGGGTTCAGCGTCGGGCTGGCAACGGGGCCAAGGCAGCAGAACATGCCATAAGTCCGCCCGTCGGACAGGCGGATCGGCACGCTGACATGCGCGCCGATCGGCACCGCCGCAGTGATCGGCATGGCGGCGGCAATCGGTTCGGCGGCGGTATCGGGGATCAGCTCGGGCAACCGTCCGGCCAGGATATGGCGGCAATAGACATCGTCGAGCGAATGAACATCGCCCGCCTTGGCAAGATGCTCCAGCCCCGGCGCATCGACCACGCGAAACACCGAATCATTGCCGACAAACTCTGAGACATAGGCGACCTGCAGCCCCAGATGCGCGCGCACCGCCTGCAATGCGCGGGCGATGATCGCATCCGAACTGCCAGTGCTGCTCGCCGACGAAATAATCTCGCGCAGCGCCGTCGCGCCCAGCGTTTCGCCGTCAACCGTCATGCCCGCTCCACTTTGTCGACCCATATCTTTGGGAAGTTCTAGCGCCGCGAGTGTGAAGATTCGGTCAGCGCGCCTCCAGGATCCGCGTCACCGCGCCGACCGTCACCGGATGGTACCCCGGCTTCGCTTTCTCGAAGATCCGCTGCGCGATCGGGGTGCCCCAGTCGCCCTGCGCCTTCAGCCCGCGATAGAGCGGCGTGACCAGCAGGTTGCGGCCGACGCGGGTCAGATATTCCTCCAGCGCCGGGATTACGGGCTCATAGCGGTTGGCAATCGCCAGATCGAACCAGGCCGACTGGACATAGGCGTTCTTTGAACTGGTCAGCTTGAGCGCCGCGTCCAGCTCGGCCAGCCGCGCCGCGCTCTGCTGGCGGGGCAGCCCGCCCAGCAACCGCTGCCATTGCTGCGTCTGCCATCCGCTCGTGTCGATCGCCGATGCCGGACCGCCCGCGTTGAACGCGGCAAGCTGCGCATCGACCTTGGCCAGCGTGTCCGACTTCACCTGCACCGCATTCGACGGCACGCCGGGCTCATACACCCAGCGATCGAGCTGCAGCTTCGCTTCGAGCGTCTTGTCGCCCTTGATCAGATGCTTACGGATATCGGCCAGGAACCCGGCGCTGGTCTGCGGCTGGAAGGCGTGCCGGTCGAAATAGCCGCGCAGATAGGTGTCGAACCGCTTCCGCCCGACCGCAAACTCGATCGTGCGCAGAAAGGTGCTGCCCTTGAGGTAATCCAGCTGTCCCGCGCCTTCGCCCGGCTCGCCATGCAATCGCGTCGACGGCGCGCTATCGCCGCCGGCATTTTTCACGTCGCGCAGCATCCCGGCATAGTCGAGGTCGGAATAGATCGCCGCGCGCTCCTTGCCGTACAGCGCCTCCATGATCCGGTTCTCGAAATAGGTGGTGAAACCCTCGTTCAACCAGCCATCGGCCCAGGTCGCGTTGGTGACGAGATTGCCCGACCAGCTATGCGCCAGCTCATGCGCCAGCACATCGGTGTTCGACCGGTCGCCGGTGATGATCGTCGGGGTGAAGAAGGTGAGATTGGGGTTCTCCATCCCGCCATAGGGGAAGGAGGGGGGCAGGACGAGCATGTCGTAACGGCCCCAGCGATACGGGCCGTACAGCGCCTGTGCCGCGTCGATCATCTTTTCGACATCGGCGAATTCGGCAACCGCCGCGTCGATCATCCCCGCCTCGGCCCATACGCCGCTACGCGGCCCGACTTGCTTGAACTTCAGATCGCCGATCGCGATCGCGATCAGATAGGGCGGGACCGGATTGTCCATCTTGAAGCGGAAGCTGCGCTGTCCCTGCGGTGCGGGCGTGCCGGTCGCGCCGTCCAGCATCTGCGCGCTCATTACCGGCACGAAGCCTTCGGGCACCGTCACCGTCGCGGTCCAGGTCTGGCGGATGCCGGGGCTGTCCTGCGTGGGGATCCAGCTACGGTTGTTGATCGCCTGTCCCTGGCTGAACAGGAAGGGCAGGGTCTTGCTCTGCGTCTGCGCCGGGGTCAGCCATTGCAGCGCACGTGCGCCGGGCTTTGAGCGATAGGTGATGCGAATGCGCTTGGCGTTGCCCAGCTGGATCGTCAGCGGTGCGCCCAGTTCCGGGTCGCTGTTGCCCAGCGCATAAGCCAGCGCGCTTCCCCGTTCGTCGGTCACTGCCGCAATGTCGAGGTCGAGCGTGTCGAGCACGATCTCCTTCGCGCCCTTCGCCGCCAGCACGTCGAGCGTCGCGACGCCGCCGATCGTCTTGCTGTCGAAATCGACCTTCAGCTTCAGGTCGACATGCGTCACCCGCGCTTCGGCGGGGCGGGCATAGGTCCATATGTCCTTCGCCTCGGGCGTGGTCAGCACCGGCGCGACCTTGGCGGTCTGCGATTGGGCGAGCGCGGGGGCAGGGGCGGCGGAGGCGAGCAGCAACGCTGCAAGGGTCAGGATACGCATGGTCGCAACTGCTACGACCCGATTTCGTTCGGCACAAGCGCGGCGTCCCCGCGCTCTTACCCCGCCCATTTTCGCTGAGCGTGTCGAAGCGCCGAAGACCGCGCTTCGACAGGCTCAGGGCAAACGGAGTGCGGACAGCGGTCAGTCCTTCGGCACGCGCCAGCGGCCGGTCTCCATCCACAGCAGCAGCGGTTTCAGCGGCAGGATCCACACGATTCCCGTGAAGACGTAAAAGACCAGCTGGATGAGGATCGGCCATTCGCCGACGATCCGCGACAGGCTCGCCACCGCGATGCACCAGATGATGATCAGCGCGATGATCGCGAACGCGCCAACGGGCTTGCGCCAGCTCGGGGTCATGCTGCAGCCTCGCCATGCGCGGCGGCTTCGGTCACGACGCCGTGCAGCGGCATGTCCCAACTGTCGGTTGCCAGCGCCTCGACTTGCTGCACCGACCAGGCGATGCCGATCCGCCACGCATCGGGCAGCCGCTCGAACACCCGGTCATAATGGCCTGCACCCTGGCCCAGACGGTTCATCGCCGCGTCGAACGCCAGCAACGGGGTGAGGACGATATCGGGATCGCATTCCTCGCCACTGTCATCGGGCTGGCGCAGTCCCAGCGGCCCGTCGACCAGCGCATGTTCCGGCTCCCACGCAAAGAAGCGCACCGGCGACTCGCGGCTGGTGACATGCGGCAGCGCGATGCGGCACCCGGCCTCCCGCGCGGCCCAGGCGATCGCGGTCGGATCGGCCTCGCTGCCCATGGGGATATAGGAAGAGACTGTCACCCCCGGCCCGAACCGCGCGCGCAGCGCGGCGGTCGGCTCGATCACGCCCCCGATCGTCATCGCGAACTCGTCACGCAGCGCGCGCATCCGGGCGCGCAGGGTCCGTTTATCGTCAGCCATGATTACTGCGTCTCGCCTCCGGCGAGGCGGCGGTGCCAGCCCGTTCCCCCACCCGGCCACCCAACGCCAGTATCCCATGGGTGGCCGGGTAGGGGAACGGGCTGGTGCCGCGCAGCTTCGCTGCCCCATCAAACTTTGGCGGGACCACCATGGGCCGTGTGCTTGAATATCCTCTGACGCCGTTTACGTCAGGTGGGGACCATGTGCCACAGACCAGGGTCTGAGCAGGGACAGCCCCCATGGATGATGAATCGCCTCAGGGATAATCGCTAAAGCTCGCACCGGGCAGTACCCGCCACCGCCAATTTAGG
>CAYMUJ010000115.1:4662-6467 GCA_964393565.1 uncultured Stakelama sp.
TCGTCCAGCTGGTCGGCCAGGATCAGCGCCAGGAACAGCATCGTCCGCTCGCCGCTCAGCCCACCCGACGCGCGCACGGCGGTATCGGCATGTTTCTCCAGCAAGGCGCCGAGCCGCTCGAGATGCAGCTCCTCGCCATCGCGACAGGCGATGCTGTGGCTGCGCCCGGCGATGGTGAGCGTGACCTGACCCATCAGTCCTCACGCTCCTGTTCGATCAGCGCGTCCAGCGCGGCGATCGCCTGCTCGACCTTGCCGCGCAGCACCGCGTGCCGATGTTCCAGCCGCTCTGCGTCGAACGCACGGCGCGCAGCCGCAGCTTCGATCCGCGTAAGCGCGCGCTCGATCCGCTCGAGCGCGGAGGGTTCCGCATCCGCCATGCCGGGTGGATAGGGTGGCTTTACCCAAGTCGCAACCCCGCCCGGTTGACGCACGCGCCCGCGCGCCCCATTGGCACGCCAACTTCGATTCGCCGGGCCGTGGCGAGACTCAACGCGACGCGCGCAGGCCCGAAAGGGGATATGCCGTGACCATTTCATTTGCCGACCGCGCCAACGCCATCCGCGCTTTGTCGATGGACGCAGTCGAGGCCGCCAATTCCGGCCATCCCGGCATGCCAATGGGCATGGCCGATGTCGCGACGGTGCTGTTCAGCGACTATCTGAAATACGACCCGACCGCTCCCAAATGGGCGGACCGTGACCGCTTCGTGCTGTCGGCGGGCCATGGCTCGATGCTGATCTATGCGCTGCTGCACCTGACCGGCTATGCCCGCCCGACGCTCGACGACATCCGGAATTTCCGCAAGGTCGGGTCGCCCTGCGCCGGCCACCCGGAAAATTTCGAACTGCCCGGCATCGAATGCACCACCGGCCCGCTGGGTCAGGGCCTCGCCATGGCGGTCGGCATGGCGCTGGCCGAGCGTCACCTCAACGCCGTGTTCGATGACAGCATCGTTGACCACCGCACCTGGGTGATCGCGGGTGACGGCTGCCTGATGGAAGGCATCAACCACGAAGCGATCGGCCTTGCCGGGCATTTGAAGCTCGGTCGCCTGATCGTGTTGTGGGACGACAATGACATCACCATCGACGGCAAGGTGTCGCTGTCGTCGAGCGAGAATATTCCCGCCCGCTACGAAGCGAGCGGCTGGCACGTCGTTGCGTGCGACGGCCATGATCCCGTCAGCATCGCCGCCGCGTTCGACGCCGCGATCGCCGACCCGCGCCCCTCGCTGGTCCGCTGCAAGACCGTGATCGGCAAGGGTGCCCCGAACAAGGGCGGGACGAGCAAGGTCCATGGTTCGCCGCTCGGTGCCGACGAAGTCGCCGCCGCCCGCGAAGCACTCGGCTGGAACTATCCGGCGTTCGAAATCCCCGCCGATATCGCCGCGGCATGGCAGGACGCGGGCAAGCGCGCCGCTGCGCCGCATGCCGATTGGAAGGCGCGTCTTGCCGCCCATGCGGATCGTGCCGAATTCGAACGCCGCATGGCGGGCGAGCTGCCGGACTTCGATCTCGACGGCTACATCGCCGACCTGCTCGCCAGTCAGCCCAAGGTCGCGACGCGCAAGTCGAGCGAAATGGCGCTCGAACCGCTCACCGCGAACGTGCCCGAGCTGATCGGCGGCTCGGCCGACCTGACCGGCTCGAACAACACCAAGACCAAGGCGACCGGACCGCTGACGGCCGAAAACTATGCCGGCCGCTACGTTTATTACGGCATCCGCGAATTCGGCATGGCTGCGGCGATGAACGGCATGGCGCTGCACGGCGGCATCATCCCTTATGGCGGCACCTTCCTCGT
>CAYMUJ010000116.1:0-6366 GCA_964393565.1 uncultured Stakelama sp.
CACGCGATGAGCCATCGCGCCGATGCGTTCGCGCAGCTGGTCGCGGCGGTGTTCTGACGCGGTTGGGGGCGCGAATGGCGATCCCCGAAGGGGCGGCTTCGGCCCTTCGACAAGCTCAGGGCAAATGGCGGTTGAATAGCTCCGCCTGACCCGCACTACGGCAATGCCACCTGTCCCATCACATTGCCGGCGGGGGAGTAGCGGCAGACCAGCACATCCTCGCGCGCGTTGCTGGCGAGGGCGCAGCCGACGCGGGTGGTGCGTGACCAGATGATCTGGGCGTAATGGCCGGCATCGACGAAGCGGCCGGTGCGGCTGATGTTCGGGATCGGGCGGTTCAAATAGTCGCGCTGTTCGGCGACCCAATGGCCGGCCATTTCTTCGTAGCGATAGGCGCTGCGCGTGCCTTTCCAGAGATTTTCGCCCTGGGCGGCGGGGCCGCGTGGTTGCTTGGCGTGCTCGAACCGGCCGCTGCGGGCGAGGACGCGGGCATAGGCGGCGGCGTCGCGGGCGAGGGCATCGTCCCAGCTTAGCGGTGGCACCTTGACCGCGGCGCGGGCGGCGTTGTGGGCGTCGAGCATCGCGGTACGCAGACGTTCGGCGCCACGCGGGGCGGGCGTGAGCGAATCGCGGCGCTCGACGAACTGCCGGGGCGCTTCGTTCTGGGGCGCTGCGCCCTGGGGCGAGCAGGCGGCGAGGAGCAGGAGGGGGAGGAACAGCATCTTTCGGAAAACCTCGTTTCCGCGCATAGCGCGCGCAACATGAATGGTTCCGAACCGAACGCTGCGGCTCCGCTGGCGCTTTACGTCCACTGGCCGTTTTGCGTGTCCAAATGTCCCTATTGCGATTTCAACAGCCATGTCCGCGAGGTGGTGGACCAGCATGCGTGGCGCAAGGCGCTGCTCGCCGATCTGGCGCATGAGGCGGCGCTGCTGCCGGGGCGGCGACTGGGCTCGATCTTCTTCGGGGGCGGCACGCCGTCGCTGATGCCGCCCGAAACCGTAGCGGCGGTGATCGACGCGGCGGTGGCGGCATGGACGCCGCAGGGCGATCTGGAAGTGACGCTGGAGGCCAATCCGTCATCGGTCGAGGCGGCGCGGTTCGCCGATCTGGCGGCAGCGGGCGTGAACCGCGTGTCGCTGGGGTTGCAGGCGCTGGACGATGACGCGCTGGCGTTTCTGGGGCGGGCGCATGGCGTGGCCGAAGGGCTGGGGGCGCTGGCGACGGCACAGCGGCATTTCGGGCGGGTGAGCTTCGACCTCATCTATGCGCGGCCGGGGCAGTCGGTGGCGGATTGGGAGGCGGAGCTTCGCCAAGCGCTGAGCTTCGGGACCGAGCATCTGTCGCTCTACCAGCTGACGATCGAGCCGGGGACGCGCTTTGCGACGCTGGCGGCGAAGGGCGATCTGGTGATCCCGGATGCCGACGCGGCGGCGGATTTGTGGGACGTGACGCAGGCGCTGACCAGCGCGGCGGGGTTGCCGCTGTACGAAGTGTCGAACCATGCGCGGCCGGGGGCGGAGAGCCGGCATAACCTCAGCTACTGGCGCTATACCGATTATGCCGGGGTCGGGCCGGGCGCGCATGGGCGGCGCACCGGCCATGCGACGACGCGGCACAAGAAGCCGGAGAACTGGATCGGTGCTGTCGCGCGCAACGGGCACGGGATGCAGGAGGAGGTTGCGCTGTCGCCCGGCGAGCGCGCGACCGAGGCGCTGGTGATGGGGCTAAGGCTGGCCGAGGGGGTCGATCTGGCGCGGATCGGGGCGGGGTTTGTCGATCTGGCGGCGGTGGAGCGGCTGGCGGCGCACGGGTTGATCGTGCGCGAGGGCGAGCGGCTATGGGTGACCGATGCGGGGATGCCGGTGTTGGAGGGGATTTTGCGCGAGGTGGTTCTGTAGTTCCTCCCCCAGCAAGCTGGGGGAGGAATTGGGTTAACGCCCGAAGCCTTGCGGCGCAGGCGACACCGTCACGGTGGTGCCACCGCGAATCTCCTGCACTTCCAGCGCGCGTTCGGCGATGCCGTCGCGGCCGAAGCGGAACGCGCCGTCGATGCCGCCAAACCCGCCCGGATCGCCCAGACGATCGGTCGGGAAGGCGTCGCCCGGGCGCCAGTCGCGCGCGATGCGGACGGTCAGCAGCACCGAATCATAGCCGAGCGTCGACAGGCGATAGGGCGCTGCACCGAAGCGTGTGCGGTACTTGGCGGCATAGGTGCGGTAGAGCGTGTCCGACACGCTGGCGAACCAGCCACCGTTGAGCGCGGTCATGCCGCCGACGCCCGAATCGCTATTCCACAATTCGGTGCCGAGTATCTTCGCATTGGGGTTGGCGCGGCGGATGCCGGGAATCGTGGTGACCGCACCGCTGGCGCTGTCGGCGATCAGCACCGCCTGAAATGGCGAGCGGGCGAGGCGGGCGATCGCGGCGTTCATCGCGGGGGCGCCGCGATTATAGGTTTCGAGCGCCGTGACCTTGCCGCCCGCACCCTCGACCGCGCGGAGGAAGGCGGTGCTGGCACGTTCGCCATAGAGGCCTGTAGGCATCAGCCCGGCGAAATCGGTGATGCCGCTGCGCCGCGCATAATCGACCACGCGCTCGATCGACTGGGCGGGGGCATAACCCATGACATAGGTGCCGTTGCCGGCGACGCCGGTGTCGTTCGAGAAGCTGAGCACCGGCACCCCGGCGCGGCGCGCGAGCGGGGCGATGGCGCGGGCGTCTTCGGCCAGCAGCGGGCCGAGGATCAGCTTGTTGCCATCGGCCAGCGCACGGGTCGCGGCGGCGGTTGCGCCGAGCGCGGTGTCATAGGTGGTGATGCGGACATTATCCGCCTTGAGGTCGAGAAGCGCCATCTGCGTCGCGTTGTTCAGGCTGCGGCCGATTCCGGCGTTGGTGCCCGACATTGGCACGAGCAGGGCGACGCGGTGCCGCTCCAGATCGGCTTCGGGCAGGCCGGGGCGCACCGGTGGCGGGGCGGTCGGGCGGACCGGCTGGGCCGGGCCAGGGCGCACCGGCTCGGGCGGCGGGGCCGAGGGGCGGACGCAGGCGGACAGCGCAAGCGCGGCGCCGATGACGATTCCGCGGATGATCTTCGACATGCCCGGTTGGCGTTTCGCTGCTGCCTCTGCCATGACGTTCCCCAATGACTTTTGTTCTTGAGCCCGGCCTCTACATCGTCGCGACGCCGATCGGCAATCTCGGCGATCTTTCCCCGCGTGCGTCTGAAATACTCCTGAACGCCGATGTGGTTGCGGTTGAGGACTCGCGCGTGACAGCGGGGCTGTTCCGCCACCTTGGCGCAAAGCGGCCGATGACGCCGTATCACGACCATAATGCGGAGGCCGTGCGGCCGGGGCTGGTCGCGCGGATGGCGACTCAGGCAGTGGCTTTGGTGTCGGACGCGGGGACGCCGCTGATCTCAGACCCCGGCTACAAGCTGGTGCGCGACGCGCGGGCGGCGGGGCATGCAGTGACGACGATACCCGGTCCGTGCGCGGGAATCGCGGCGCTGACGCTGGCCGGGCTGCCGACCGACCGCTTCCTGTTCATGGGCTTCCTGCCGAGCAAGCAACAGGCGCGGGCCGAAGTCATCGCCGAAGTGGCGGGCGTTCGCGCGACATTGGTGTTCTACGAAAGCGGGCCGCGCCTGTCGGCGGCACTGGCGGCTTTGGCCGAGGGGCTTGGGGATCGCGAGGCGGCGGTGGCGCGCGAGATTACCAAGAAGTTCGAGGAATGCGTGACGGGATCGCTGACCGAGCTGGCGGCGCGCTATGCCGATGGCGGGCCGAAGGGCGAGATCGTCGTGGTCGTCGCCCCGCCGGGCGAGGCGGCGCCGGCGAGCGCCGAGGATGCCGATGCCGCGCTGGCCGAGGCGCTGACGCGGCTGCCGGTGTCGAAGGCGGCGGGCGAGGTCGCCAAGCGGCTGGGGCTCGACCGCAAGGCGCTGTATGCGCGGGCGATGGAGATGAAGGGTGGATAGCATCCTCCCCTGCAAGGGGAGGTGGCAGCGCGCAGCGCTGACGGAGGGGTGTCGCGCTATCGTGAGCGGTACACCCCTCCACCACGTGCTGCGCGGGCGGTCCCCCTCCCCTTGCAGGGGAGGAATTTGAATGACCCGCGATCGCCGCGCTGCCGAGCAATCGGGTCGCGACGGGGAGACGCGCGCGGCGTGGTATTTGCGGTTGCGCGGGTGGCGGATCCTGGATCGGCGGGTGCGGACGCCTGCCGGGGAGGTCGACCTGATCGCCAAGCGGGGCAGGCTGGTCGCATTTGTCGAGGTGAAGGCGCGGAAGTCCGCCGCCGAACTCGATTTTGCGATCGACGAGCGGCGGCTGGCGCGGGTTGCGGCGGCGGCGGAATATCTGATGCCGCGCTATGCCGCGAATGGCGAGGATATCCGGGTCGATGTGCTGCTGCTCGCGCCCGGCGTGCGGCCACGGCATATCGAGAATGCGTGGATTGGGTGAGGGGGATCGGGTGACATTCGACGCGCGGCTCCCTACTTGCCGCGTTGAACCGATAAAGGACTGCGAATGCCCCTCACCGTCGCCGTGCAGATGGACCCGCTCGATTCGATCAATATCGCGGGCGATTCGACCTTTGCGCTGATGCTGTCGGCGCAGGCGCGCGGGCATCGGCTGTTCCATTATGCACCCGAGGCGTTGAACTATGCCGATGGGCACGTCTGGGCGAAGGCGCATCCGGTGACCGTGCAGCGCGTTGCGGGCAATCATTTCGAATTCGGCGATCCGGTATCGCTGGACCTGGGCGATGAAGCCGATGTCGTGCTGATGCGGCAGGATCCGCCGTTCGACCTTGGCTATATCACGGCGACGCACCTGCTGGAGCGGATTGCCGACCGGACGTTGGTGGTCAACGATCCGGCCAGCGTGCGCAATGCGCCCGAGAAGGTCTGGGTGCTCGACTATGCGCGCTTCATGCCGCCGACGCTGATCACGCGCGACTATGATGAGGCGAAGGCATTCCTGGCCAAGCATAAAGCGATTGTGGTCAAGCCGCTGCACGGCAATGGCGGCAAGGCGATTTTCAAGATCGAGAGCGACGGCGCGAATCTGTCGTCGCTGATCGAAGTGTTCAACACTGCCTGGCGCGAACCGCACATGGTGCAGGCGTTCCTTCCCGATGTGGTCAAGGGCGACAAACGCATCGTGCTGGTCGATGGCGAGGTGGCGGGCGCGGTCAATCGCGTGCCGGGCGAGGGCGAGATCCGGTCGAACCTGGCAGTCGGCGGGACCGCGGCGAAGACGCAGCTGACCGCGAAGGAGCAGGAAATCTGCGCCGCGCTGGCGCCGGAGCTCAAGCGGCGCGGGCTGATCTTTGTCGGGATCGACGTGATCGGCGGCGAGTGGTTGACCGAAATCAACGTGACGTCGCCGACCGGCATCGTCGCGATCGACCGGTTCAATGGAACCGATACTGCCGCCATGATCTGGGATGCGATCGAGCGCCGCGTTGCTGCGCGCGGCTGATCCTTTTCCCCTGACCTGCGTTTGGCGTCCCTTATGACCGAATTCATTCTGAACCTGATCGCCTGGGGCGGATATGTCGGGATTTTCATCCTGATGACGCTTGAGAATGTGTTCCCCCCGATCCCGTCCGAGGTGATCATGGGGCTGGGCGGCATGGCCGTTGCGCGCGGCGACATGGACATGACCCCGTTGCTGATCGTCGCGACGCTCGGCACGACGGCGGGCAACATGGTGTGGTACGGCGTGGGGCGCTGGATCGGAATCGCGCGGCTGAAGCCGTTCGTCGATCGCTATGGGCGCTGGCTCACGCTGACCTGGGACGAGGTCGAGCAGCTCAACCGCTTCTTCAACCGGCATGGGTTGTGGGTGGTATTCTTCTTCCGCTTCCTGCCGACCTTCCGCACGATGATCTCGCTGCCTGCCGGCATGGCGAAGATGGGCATGCCGCGCTTTCTGGCTGCGACCTTTATCGGCAGCGCGATCTGGAATGCGGTGCTGGCCTATGCCGGATTGCTGCTGGGGTCGCGGTTCGAGGAGCTGCAGGTCTATGTCGGGCCGGTCGCGATCGTGACCACGGCGGCGGTGGTCGTGGTATGGGCCTATCGTGTGGTGACGTGGAACCGGCGGGTGGGCTAACCCCGGAAGCTGTCCTTCGCCGCGCGGCGTTCGGCCAGTTGCTCCGCTGACGTGGCGCGCATGAAGGGGTTGGTGGCGCGTTCGAGCGCGATGGTGGTCGGCACCGTGGGCAGGCCCTGCGCGCGCATCGCATCGACCTCAGCCATCCGCGCGACCAGCGCATCATTGTTTGGTTCGGCGACGAGGGCGTAGCGGCCGTTCGACTGGGTATATTCGTGGGCGCAATAGACGATGGTGT
>CAYMUJ010000117.1:0-6318 GCA_964393565.1 uncultured Stakelama sp.
AGCTCGTCGCGCTTGAACCAGATTTGAGCACCCCTCTTTTCACCATTTGGGCCCTCGGGCGCGTTTTCGCGCAGCGCGTCGGTCAGCCGTTCGGCGTAATAAAGCGGGCTGGGGCGGCCGACATAATGTTCGAGCAGGTCGTCGAACTGCGCGGCAAAGGCCGGGTCGGATTTCGCGGCCTTATACTCGCGCTCAAGGTCGAGGACGAGCGGCATCAGCGTTTCGGCGACATAGCGTCCGCCAAACTGGCCGAAATGGCCGCGGTCATCGGGCTGGGCGCGGAATGAATTGGGTGCGTTCATGATGAGAGCGCGTTTAGGCGGGGATTGGCCCGACGCCAAGCGTTGTTGCGGTGGCGGGTGGGGTAGAGTTTCTTGGGTGGGCTCCGGGAGACAGACCCTCCACCGCCCCTACCTCTGTTGCGCCGGATCAGGTTCGGAGCGGGACCGCTCCCCGGCGGAGCAGGATAGCGCGATGCCGAGCGCTAGTTTTCGAAGCGGCCAGCGCTACGCCGAGCACGGTGATACGCACGTTTGGCACCCCGGCGAACTGCGCACGGACCGGCGCGACGAAGCGGTCAGGGCAATTGGCGTTGGTCGAACAAGGGCTTGGCGAGTACGACCATGGTCAGCGGGGGATCGACCGGGACGGGGAAGGGGCGCGTCTCGCCCGAGCGGGTGTAGCCGTGGCGCTCGTACCAGGCGATCAGCTCCGCGCGGCGGTCGATCACGGTCATTTCGACGTGGGTGGCGGAGAAGGTATCGCGCGCGGTGGCTTCGGCGGCGGCGATGAGCTGCTTGCCGATGCCGCGTGCCTGGAGTTGCGGATCGACGCAGAGCAGGCCGAGATAGGCGAGGCCGTCGCCGCGATCGGCGATGTTGACGCAGCCGAGAAGGGTGTCGCCGTCCAGCGCGACGAGGACGCGGCTGTCGCCGTCGACCAGCGCGGCGAGCGTTGCGAGATCGGTGCGTGCGTCGAACAGCATGTCCGCCTCATGCGTCCATCCCTGCCGCGCGGAGTCGCCGCGATAGGCGCGCTCGACCACGGGATGGAGGCGGGGCAGGTCGGCGGGGTTGGCGGGGCGGATGGTGGTCATGGGCAAGCCGAATGCCGGGCAAATTCATCCCCTGCAAGGGGAGGGGGATCGCGCCGAAGGCGTGATGGAGGGGTGTCCGCACTCGAAAGGGCGACACCCCTCCGTCAGCGCTGCGCGCTGCCACCTCCCCTTGCAGGGGAGGATTGGTATCTCAGAGCGTCGCCTCGATCTCGCGTGCGGCGAGGTCGGGGTCTTGTGCCTGCGTGATCGGGCGGCCGATGACGAGGATCGAGGCGCCGGCGTCGAGCGCGGCGCGGGGGGTGACGACGCGCTTCTGGTCGCCGGTGTGGCCGTTCGACGGGCGGACGCCGGGCACGACGAAGAAGCCGTCTTTCCATGCGGCGTGGGCGGCCTTCACTTCCTCGCCCGAGCAGACGATGCCGTCGACGCCGGCGGACTTGGCGAGTTCGGCGAGGCGCACGACCTGTTCATGCGGATCGGGAGACAGGCCGATCGAGGTGAGGTCATTGGCGTCGAGGCTGGTGAGCATCGTCACTGCCACGACCTTGGTCCCCGTCGGCGCAGCGGCCTTGGCATCCTCAAGCATCGCGCGGCCGCCCGAGGCGTGGACGGTGATGATCGCGGGTTCGAGCGGGCGGAGCGCCTGCACCGCCTTGCCCACCGTGTTGGGGATGTCGTGGAATTTAAGGTCGAGGAAGATCGGCAGGCCGATATCGGCCATTTCGTGCACACCGTGACGACCATTGGCCATGAAGAATTCAAGGCCGAGCTTGATCCCGCCGACATGGTGGCGGACGCGCATTGCGATCGCCTTGGCGCGTTCGATGTCGGGGGTGTCGAGGGCGACGTAGATCGGGCTCATCGGTGCGGACTCAGGGCGTGACCAGCGGGGGTGCGGGCGGCGTTTCGGGCGGGGTGTCGAGATCGCCGGGATCGGTCGCGACGACCGGCGCGGGGACGGTTGCTGGCGCGGGGCGGAGGTCGTCCACAGTGCGCTCCAGCATCGCGATCCGGCTGCGCATCCGCCAGCGCACGGTGTGGTAGATCGCCAGCATCGGCAGCAGCCCGCCAAGATAGACGACGAGCAGCAGGAAGGGCAGGTTCACATCGGCAATCAGGCCGCTCCACAGGTGAATCTCGACCGGATGCCAGTTGGTCACCGCAAAGGCGGCCGCGAGGCCGAGGATCAGGAACCAGAACAAAGCCTTCAGAAACTGCATCCGCTGCGATCACCCTGTTGCGTGTGGCGGCAGCTTAGGCGCGGACCGCCCGCTTGACCAGCCTCAGCCGATTTCTGCGCGAAGCGCGGTAAACAGGCCGGGAACCGCGGTGAGGCGCGGTTCCTCTTCGTCGAGGATGGCGAGGAACAGCTCACGCTTGATCGTCGTGACGCGGCCGGGGGCGAGGCGCGCTCCGGGGGGGAGGGTCGAGAGCATGATGTCGACCAGCCGGTCCGCGCCGTGGAGGCGACCCCAGAGATAGTCGTTTTCACGATAGGCGCGGCTGAAAAAGGCGCCGAAGCTGTTGAACTGAATGCCCTTGAGCGTCGCGGCCGCGCCGCCGCTGCGAATCGCGGTAGCGTCGTCGGGTGAGATGCGATCGACGCGGATCGGATCGAATTCGTTGAGCCCTTCGCCGCGCAGCAGCGGCAGTGTGGCAATATCGAAAAAGGGAAAGCCGAGATAGGCAAGCAGCATCGGGCGGCGCAGGTCGCGCGGCAGCTGGCTCAGCCCTTCCGACAGGCGCGCATCGGTTTCGTCGTCGAGCGTGCGCAGGTCCATCCGCGCGGCGAGTACGTCCATCAACGCGCCGACATTGCAATCGGGCGAACGGATCGATTCGCGCATTCCGAGGAAGGGGTCGGAGCGCTGGCATTCGAGATAGCCGGCGAGCGATTCGTAGATTGCGGTGCGGATCGGGGCGAGTTCGGCGCGGCTGTTATCCTGATCCAGCTCGGTCGCGCGGCGGGCGAGCAGGCGCAGTCGGCGGATTCGAAAACCCAGATCATGTGCGCGCAGCAGGTCGAGCGTGGCGGGGCTGGCGGACGCATTGTGGGTGGTCCGGAAATCGCCTGCGCCGCGCCGGTCGATCTCGGCCCCGATCGCCGCGCGCATCCGCCGCCACCGCTCCGAACCGTGCAGATCGGCGATCTGGAGGAAATGGGTCGCGATCCGGTCGGCAACCCCCTCGACCTTGAGCAGGCCATAGGCGGCGTGGCCATAGCCAGCGCGCGCCGCCGCTGTTTGCTGGGCTCGCGCGCGCCATGTCGCGAGCCGCTTCGGCGTCGGATAGTCGAGGAACAAGGTATAGCCGAATAAGGATTCGACCTGATCCTCTACCTCTGCCCGGATGTGTTCGATGATTGTCAGCATCCGTTCGATCTGTGCCGAGCGCAGGCCGAGTGATTCGAGATTGTCGCGGATCGGCTGCTGGCGTGGCAGTTCGGACAGCGCACCGATGATGGTACGGAAAAAGCCGGGGCTTTCCTGCGGACCCGGGCCGGGACTGGCGATGCGATAGCCGGGCGTGGGATCGATGAACACGAAGCGGCGGTCGATCTGACGGCGCGCGGGGCGTTCGCGCAGCGCGTCCATCGCCGGGCGGAACGGTGCATTGGCGAGCACCGAGCCGTCGATCAGCGGTGCGCTGTCGGCGACCCCGGCGGCGAACTGGCGCGGCAGGGCATGTTCGATGAAATTGCTGCGCCCCGGCCAGCTGCTGCCGCGTTCGGCGAGCACCGTATCGACCTCGGCGACGGTCGCGGGGGGGAATGCGCCGGGGAAGCTGGAGGTCGCGCGCGCGGCAAAGGCGAGCTCCGCCGGATCACCGAGCGGGGTATCGATGTTGCCATGGTCACTGAACGAGAAGACGAGACGATGTTCGGTTTCGATGACTTCAGGCGGGGAATTGAGCTTGAGCCGTTCGGGATGGCCGCGAAAATCAGTGACGGTGACGAACAGGTCGAGCGGCTGACCGTCGGGCAACAGGCGCGGACCGGCGGGGGCGTCGCGCATCGTTTCCAGCGCGTCGAGCAGCATGTGCATCAGCTGCTTTCCGCCAAAGGGCGGTTCGAACCAGCGCGAGCGGACAAAGCGCCCGAGCTTCGCCCGCACCTCGGCCTGGGCGGCGGGTTCGACTGTGGTCTTGACCGTCGAGTCGCGCCCGGCAAGCATCCACGCGATCGGTACCGCCCACATCTTGGCAAAACGGTGCGACGGGCGGTGATCGGGGTTGAGCAGCGCGTCCACATCGGCGACTTCGAGCCACAGGTCGGTCAGCGGGTCGAGCGACTGGCCACTGGTCACGGCCTGCGCCAGGAACACGCCGTTGATCCCCCCGGCGCTGGCTCCAGCGACAATGTCCACCATCACGCGCAGGTTCAGCCCGGCCTCATCCCCGATCGAATCGAGCAATGCGTGATAGATCCGCTCGCTTGCCCCGGTGGCGGGTTCGAAGTCGCGGTGCGCGCGGCTGGCGCGGGCGAGGTGCCAGATTTCCTTGGTGATGCCGTGCATGTAGATGGCGAGGCTGATCCCGCCATAGCAGACCAGAGCGAGGCGGAGTTCCTTGTCCTGCACGCCTAGCTACGACGCACTTCGGCCCAGACGGGCAGGTGATCGGATGCGGTGCGCGCGGCGGCGCTGTCGTTCACGCCGCACGCGCCGATGCTGAGATCAGCCGAAACCATGATGCGGTCGAGTCGCGCGACGGGGCGGCGCGCGTGGAACGATCGACCGGTCGGCGCGAAACTGAACTCCTTGCCAAAGTCGCGCAAACACCCCGATCGCGCGCTCCAGTCGTTGAGGTCGCCCATCATTACCGTTGGCATGGTCCGCTCGCTGCTTGCCAGATGCGTCAGGATGGCATGCGCCTGTCGCCGACGCCACAGGCCCGACAGGTCGAGGTGCATGCCGACCACGCGCAGCGTTTCCCCACCCACACGCAGATCGGCCATCACCGCGCCGCGCGGTTCGAGTGCGGGGAGGTGGATGATTTCGCAATCGAGGATACGGGCTTCTTTCCGCACCAGAATTGCATTGCCGTGCCAGCCCATCGACCCGGATCGAACGCCGAACGGGACGGCCATCCACGGGCTATGGTCTTCGAGCAGATGGAGCGGGATGACCCCCTGGCGCTGACCGAAGCGGCGGTCGCATTCCTGCAGTGCAATGACATCGGCATCCACCTCCCGCAGTACTTCCAGCGTGCGCTCGGGGCGGCGACGCCGGTCGGTGCCGATCGCCTTGCGCATATTGTAGCTGGCAACTTTCAGCATGGAGCCTGTTTGGGGCTCAGCGCGGTCGGAGGCAAGGGCTGGTTCTGCGACGGCGTTCAGGGCGGTCAGTGGCGCAACCAATCCGCGACGATGCGTGGATAAAGGCGATGTTCCTCGGTCAGCACACGTGCGGCCAGGGTTTCGGCTGTGTCGTTGGGCAGAATCTGGACTGTCGCCTGTCCCAATAGCTCACCGCCATCCAGTTCCTCGGTCACGATATGAACCGAGCAGCCGGCATGGCTGTCGCCCGCGGCAATCGCGCGGGCGTGGGTGTCGAGACCCTTGTAGAGCGGGAGCAGCGAAGGGTGGATGTTGACGATCCGGCCGCGCCAGCGTGCGACGAAAGCGTCGGAGAGCAGGCGCATATAGCCGGCGAGCGCGATGGCTTCGACGTTGGCGTCACGCAGGGCGGTGTCTATCGCGGCTTCATATTCGGCCTTGGCCAGACCTTTTGGAGATAGCGCAAAGGTCGGGACACCCTGTTCCGCCGCCCAGACAAGGCCTGCGGCCTCGGGCTTGTCCGAGGCGACGAGGGCGACGGTGTAGGGGCTGTCGGCACCGCGCGCACTCTCGACCAGCGCCTGCATGTTGGAGCCGCGACCGGAGATCAGAATGCCGAGTTTGCGTTTCATCACACCCGTTCGTGCTGCGCCTGTCGAAGCACCGCTCTTCGCAGCCTCAAGAGGAAAGACGGCCCTTTGACAAGCTCAGGGCGAGCGGTCCCTTATTGATTGTGTGTCGCTTCCCAGTCCGCGCGTGCGCTCCACGTCTCGACGCTGCCCGACACAGTGCAGCCGCGCGGCCCCGCCTCGATTGCGCCGATGCGGTGGACGGTTTCGCCTGCTGCTTCGAGCTCCGCCGCGACCGCATCCGCCTGATCCGCCGCGACCACCGCGATCATGCCGATGCCGCAGTTGAAGGTGCGCGCCATTTCCTGCGGCTCGATATTCCCCTGCGCCTGCAGGAACGCCATCAGGCGCGGCTG
>CAYMUJ010000118.1:0-6281 GCA_964393565.1 uncultured Stakelama sp.
CGGCGGTCGAGCACCTCGAACGGATCGAGCTTGGGCGCGCCATGCACCTGGCAGCGAAAATTGTACTTGGCGTAGTCCTCGGCGAACACGATGCCGGGCCTCGCCTCGCGCAGGCTGACGAGCACCTCGTCGAGATTGTTTCCGATCGAGGAGACGATCCCCATTCCGGTGACGACAACACGTCTCATCAATTGTCTCCTGGCGCCTTGGTCAGGTGAAGAGGCCGACCCTGAGGCCAGCCATCTCGTAAATGATCTGGCCGTCGGCTTTCACCCAGCCGTCGGCAATGCCAAGCACGAGCTTGGACTTCATCACCCGCTTCAGGTCGATACCATACTCGACCAGTTTGACATCATTGGTAATCTGCCCGGAGAACTTTACCTCGCCGCAGCCAAGCGCGCGGCCCTTGCCGGGCGAACCGTCCCAGCACAGGTAGAAGCCCAGCATCTGCCAGACCGCGTCGACACCAAGGCAGCCCGGCATGACGGGGTCGCCCATGAAATGGCACTGGAAGAACCACAGGTCCGGATTGACGTCGAGTTCGGCCCGCACCATGCCCTTGCCATGGGCACCGCCCTCGTGGCTGATCTGCGTGATGCGGTTGAACATCAGCATGGGTGGCGCGGGAAGCTGCGCATAACCGGGCCCGAAGAGCTCGCCCCTGCCGCTGAGGATCAGCTCGTCATAGCCATACGCATTCTTGCGGTCCGCCATGGGCCGGGCCTTCTCCATGCTGTTGTCACGCTCGTTACTAGTTGCGGCGACCAACAGGGTCAAGCGAATGGGCCGCGACGCCCTGGCGCTTGTCTGATTTTGTCATGAAAGCTATAAGTCGCCGGACAAGCCTCAAGTTTTCCGGACAATGCACGAACGTAGCCTCGCCCACCGCCCCATTCCTTCTCGCCGCCCCTGCCTGACAGCGGTGCTGCGGATGGCGGGCCTGCGGCCGACACGGCAGCGCGTCGCTCTGGCCGAACTGCTGTTTTCAGGCGCGCATCGCCATGTCAGTGCCGAACAATTACACGCTGAAGCGCTGAACCAGCGGGTCAATGTGTCGCTGGCCACCATCTATAACAGCCTGCATCAGTTCCGTGAGGCCGGCCTGTTGCGCGAAGTGGCCGTGGATGCCTCGCGTTCCTATTTCGACACCGACACCTCGGACCACCACCACTTCTATCTGGAGGACGAGCAGCGGGTGATCGACATCCCGTCCTCGGCTATCGTCATCCAGAACCTGCCCGAGCCGCCTCGCGGCATGGATATCACCCACGTCGACGTCGTGGTGCGGGTCCGCAAGACGCGCTGAGGCCGGGAGGCGTCGATGCTCGGTTACGCCGGGTGGACCGTCACGTGCCTCTTGCCAGTGTATTCGATCTGGGCAGGCATGGTCTATTTTGGCGCCGAGGCAAGATCCTTTCAGCCGGATGCCGACAGCGCCATACTCCCCATCGGGTCGACCGCAATGGTGGCTCTGCTCGTCACCGTGGCAATGAGTGCGATCAATGCTGTTGGCTTCCGGCAGGGGCGAGGACGGGGCCGTTTCCTAGCCTGGGATAGGCGCAGACCGCTTTGGAGCTTTGTCGTCACAGCGTTCTGGATGACGCCGGCGCTTGGGCTGGCCTGGATTTCCGCTTCTGATCTGACGGCACTCGGCCGGCAGCCGCCGATCGAGCTCATCTGGAGCCCGATTCCGCCCGCCCTGGTCGTGTGGCTTCTCCGCCTGAGAGCTGCAACACTGACACCCGGCGTGGCCCCTCAGTCGAACTCTTCGCCCTTGTAGACGCCCCAGAGTTCGTCCTGCGGCAGCCAGCCATCATAGCTGCGGTTTGCACCCTCGACGGCGGCAACCACCGAGCACCAGGCGCCATCGCATTCCTTGATGTCGACGCGGTAGCCGGGCGTCAGCCAGGCCCGGACCGCGCCATCCGCCGAACGGTCGCGCCTCAGCGCCACGGTTTCGCCGGCAGCCTTCCAAGGGGCCACGAGGCCCGCCCGCCGGCCTTGCAGCAGGTTCTGGTGCAACCAGCCTTCCGAGCCGTCGACGTCGCGAATTTTTCGCCAGGTGTCGAATTCCTGGATGATCTCCACCGGCGTTCCCGCCTTCACATAGACCCAGGCGATGCCATAGCGCGTGCCGGGCCCGACCCGGACATTGATCGGGTTGGAGCGCGTGGTGACAAAGCGCGGAATTGGCAGCCCGCTCGGATTGGTGGCGGCCGCCATTGCCGGCAAAGGGGCCTGCCCCGCGCCCGTGGCGAGCAGCACCGCGGCCAGCAATGCTGCCCGCAAAATGGAGAATCGACGTTGCACGGGGTGGAGTGTGCCGAACATGCTTTGCAAGGAGGGAGCTTTTCCCTATCACTAGGCAAAAGACCTTAATGGTCGCTGAAAGGCCCTCCATTTGACCCTCAGCAGACCCCGGATATTCGTGACCCGCCGCCTGCCGCAACCTGTCGAGGCGCGCATGGCGGAGCTGTTCGATGCCCGGTTCAACCCGAGTGATTCGCCGCTTTCCGCCGCAGAACTGCTGGCCGGGCTGGAAGGCGCCGACGTCCTGGTCTCCTCGATCAATGACCGCATCGATGCTGACCTCATCGCCCGGCTGCCCGAGAGCGTCCGGCTGATCGCCCAGTTCGGCAACGGCTTCGACAATATCGACATCGAGGCGGCCTATGCCGCCGGGCGCACGGTAACCAATACGCCCAGCGTCCTCACCGAAGATACCGCCGACATGGCGGTGATGATGATGCTGGCCCTGCCGCGCCGGCTCGTCGAGGGCGCCGAGGTTCTGCCGCGCGATGGCACCTGGCCCGGCTGGTCGCCAACCTGGATGCTGGGCCGCCGGCTGCGCGGCAAGGCGCTGGGCATTGTCGGACTCGGTCGAATCGGCACCGCCGTTGCCGCCCGCGCCCGCAGCTTCGGGCTGGCGATTCACTATTTCTCCCGCAACCGCCGGCCGGCGCAGCTGGAGCAGACGCTGGAGGCCACCTATTGGGAGAGCCTCGATGAGATGATCCGCAATGTCGACATCGTGTCGCTGCACACCCCGTTGACCCGGACGACGCACCGCATCCTCAACGCGGAACGGCTGGCGGCGATGCGCGTGGATGCCTTCGTGGTCAATGTCTCGCGCCCGGAACTGGTCGATGAGGCGGCCCTGGTCGCCGAGATCGAGTCCGGCCATCTGTCGGGTGCGGCGCTGGATGTGTTCGAGAGCCGTGGCGGTATCAACCCGCGCCTCCTGGCGCTGGCCCGCCAGCATCGTGTCGTGCTCACGGCCCATATGGCCTCCGCCACGCTCGAGGCGCGGCTCGAGATGGGCGATACCGTGATCGTCAATATCCGCACCTTCTTTGACGGGGCGCAGCCGCCGCACCGGGTCCTGCCGGAAGGCCGCATCCGCATCGCCGGTGTCTGATCGTCCGCAGGGGTCCGAGGCACTTGCTCGGGCACTCGCGTCAAATTGCACGCTTTCGCCAAAGCCGGCATTCACCTCGGTGCTTCATGGCTTGCTAAGTCCCATTGCGAAAGGGACGCGGCAAACCTGCGTGCTTGCTGCACAATGGGGGCACTACGATGCTATCCAAAGGCTCTGCAGCGATGTTTTCCGGCCTGGCTCTGCCAAGTGGCAACACCACGGCGCCCGTACCGGCGCCGATGCCGGTGCGCTCGCGCATGCTGTCTTTTGCCACCATCCTGCTGGTCTTCACCGTTGTGGCCACCTCCATCTTCGGTTTCGTGCAGGTCTCCGGCCAGCAACAGGCGGTCACCCAGCTGCGCCAGCAGAGCCAGCAACTGCGCTCGGTCTATCAGGCGCTGGTTGAAGCAGACGCGGATGCCCTGCACGTGCTTGGTGGCGAGGGCGGTGCCTTGCCAGGCCTTTATGCGCGACTGGAACTGCTGAGCGCCGCCGGGCCGGGCATTGCCCGCTACCTCGGCGACATCGTGGCCCCAGGCGGCGGCGGCGCCATCCCGGTTGTGGGGCTGCTCGATTCGCTTGAGCGCACCTGGCTTGAAGCGATTGATCTCGCCGCCGAGAACCCCGACGCGGCACGCAGGCTGCTGGCGGAGCGCCGGACCGGCGAAACCGTCGGCGTCATCGGCGCGGCCATCGACCGCGTGGTCGCCAAGGCCGATGTCGATTTTCAGGTCTATGACGAGCGCATCCGCATGGGCACCCTGCTGGTGCTGCTGCTTCAGGTTGGTGGTGGCACGCTGGCGATCCTCGGGCTGTTCTATGCCTTCCGCTCCAGCGTCACCGAAGCCGATGGCCGGGCCGCGGCCGTAGCGTCCGCCGATGCGTCGCGCGAACAGGTGTCGCGCCTGTTCGAGATGGCCGACGTGCTGCAGAGCGCCACCGATCACAACGACGCCAACGCGGTGCTGAAATCCACCGCGGCAGAACTGGTGCCGGGCTTTTCGGGAGCGCTCTACGTTTTCAACAACTCACGCGACCGGCTGGTGCTGTCCACGTCCTGGGGTCGGCCCGCCAGCGAGCGGCTGGGCGAAACCATCAATCCGTCTGATTGCTGGGCGCTCAAGCGCGGCAAACCGCACTTCAATCGCGGTGATCACAGCAAGCTGTGCTGTGCCCATCACCACGGCGATGAGACCACCCTCGAAATGCCGATGATCGCCCGCGGCGAAGTGGTGGGCCTTTTGCAGGTCTTTGCCTCCGGGGAGGACGCGGTCGAACGGCTCGAGGGCATCATGCACCTCTGTACCGCGTTGACC
Organism: uncultured Stakelama sp.; assembly: GCA_964393565.1. Taxonomy (GTDB): domain Bacteria; phylum Pseudomonadota; class Alphaproteobacteria; order Sphingomonadales; family Sphingomonadaceae; genus Sphingomonas. The sequence continues at coordinate 4,735 of CAYMUJ010000118.1, forward strand.
GACGGCATGAGCCTGGCGCTAGCCAACATGGCGCTGCGCGAAAAGCTCAGGAACCAGGCGCTGCGCGATCCGCTCACCGGCCTCTACAACCGCCGCTACATGGAAGACAGCCTGCAGCGCTTCGTCCGGCTGGCCGAGCGCGAGAACCGCGAGATCTCGCTGCTGATGATCGACCTCGATCACTTCAAGCGTCTCAATGACGAGCACGGCCACGCCTTCGGCGACCAGGTCCTGCGCGACAGTGCGCTGGCCCTGCTCACCTCGCTGCGGGAGACCGACATTGTCTGCCGGTACGGCGGCGAGGAACTGGTGGTGATTCTGCCCGATTGCCCGTTCGAGCGGGCGATCGACAAGGCCGAGACGCTGCGGCTGAAGATCGAGGAACTGAGCAAGACGCATAGCGCCGAGATCACCGCCTCGTTTGGCGTCTCTTCGCTCCCTCACACCGCCGCCAGTGTCCCGGACCTGCTCGCCTCGGCCGATGCGGCGCTCTACAAGGCCAAGCAGGCCGGCCGCAATCAGGTCGCCGGCGCGCCGGTCCGGCCGTACCGCCTCGAGCGCACCGCCGACGAGCCGACCGACGAAGACAGCGATTTCCTCCGCGCCGCTGCCGAATAGCAGCGCTGCTCTCTGGCCCGCAGGCTAGCGCCGGGTTAGCCTCACGACCATGGTTGACCTCCTATATTCCGGCCCCCGCGACGGGCGCGTCCTGCTGCTGGCGCATGGCGCCGGCGCGCCGATGGACAGCGACTGGATGAACGACATCGCCGACCGGCTGGCCGGTCTGGGCATCGGGACGGCACGCTTCGAGTTCTCCTACATGGCGGCGCGCCGGACGGGACAGCGCAAGCCACCGCCCAAGGCCGAAAGGCTGCTGGACGAATATCGTGCCGCAGTGGCTGCGCTCGCTGGCCGCGGACCGGTCGCGATCGGTGGCAAGTCGATGGGCGGAAGGGTCGCCAGTCTCATCGCCGACGAGCAACTGGCGGCGGGCCTGATCGACCGTCTGGTTTGTCTCGGCTATCCCTTTCACCCGCCGGGATCGCCGGAGAAGCTCCGCACCGCGCACCTCAGGGACCTGCGGACGCCCACGTTGGTCTGCCAGGGCGAGCGCGATACGTTCGGCACGCGTGCCGAGGTCGGGACCTACCCGCTCTCCGCTGCCATCGCCGTGGAATGGCTGCCCGATGGCGACCACGACCTCAGGCCGCGCAAGGCCCTGACCGGGCTGACGCTCGCCGACAATCTCGACGCCGCGACGCGGCGGATCGACAATTTCCTCGCCTGAACGACGAAGGCCCGGACGCATGTCCGGGCCTTCGCATTTCAAACGCTGCGGCAGATTACTCTGCGGCTTCGCCCTGGACGATTTCCTTGCCGGTCGCCTGGTCGACGACCTTCATCGACAGGCGGACCTTGCCGCGCTCGTCAAAGCCCAGCAGCTTCACCCACACCTTGTCGCCTTCCTTGACCACGTCGGTGGTCTTGGCAACGCGCTGCTCGGCGAGCTGGCTGATATGGACGAGGCCGTCCTTGGCGCCGAAGAA
>CAYMUJ010000119.1:0-6279 GCA_964393565.1 uncultured Stakelama sp.
ACCGACCTCGACCGCACGCTCAACTTCACGATTCCTCAGCGTCACGCGCGCGGGCGGATCGCGCGGCTTGGCCCGGTGCTGGGCGAGATCCTCGCCGCGCACGCCTATCCCGCGCCGATCGAGCGGCTGCTTGCCGAGGCGCTGACGCTCACCGCATTGCTCGGCTCGACGCTCAAGGATGCGGGCGGCCAGTTGACGCTGCAGGCGCAGGCACAGGGCGGCATCGTCAGCCTGCTGGTCTGCGATTACAAGGCGGGCGAGCTGCGCGGCTATGTCCAATATGATGTCGATCGGCTGGCCGAACTGGGCAGCAGTCCGTCGCTCTATGCGCTGTTCAACCAGGGCTATCTGGCGATGACCTTCGACCAGGCGACCACGGGCGAGCGTTATCAGGGCATCGTCCCGCTCGACGGCGGGTCGCTGGCTGAGGCGGCGGAGAATTATTTCGACCAGTCGGAGCAGATTCCCACGCTGGTGCGGCTCGGCGTCGACCATGACGCGGCGGGCAATTGTATCGGCGGCGGCCTGTTCCTCCAGCATCTGCCCGAAGGCGAAGAAGGCGGCGAGCGTCTGCATGCGCGCGAATCGCACCCCGAATGGGAGCATGTCGAAGCACTGGGCAGCACGATCAGCGCCGAGGAACTGGCCGATTCGGCGACCCCGCTCGAAACCCTGTTGTGGCGTCTGTTCAACGAGGATGAGGTCCGCGTTCAGACCGGTGGCGCATTGGTGCGCGGCTGTCGTTGCGATCCCGACTATATCGGATCGGTCCTTGCCAAGTTCACGGCGGAAGACCGGGCGGAGATGGCCGATGACGGCTTCATTACGGTCGATTGCGCCTTTTGCGCAAAGAAATTTCCGATCGCTCTGGACAGCTTTGCGTGAGCAAAACAGTCAGCGAACGGAAAGATAATAGGTGCTAAAGGCGCGGTGAAATGAAATTCCTCCGCTCACTTGTGACACTCGCAGTACTGCTCGTTCCCGTCGCGGCGGGGAGTGCGGCGCTGCGTGCCGACAATGGCCTGACCGCGCTCGGCAAGATCGAGCGGGGTGAGTGGACGTTGCGCGGAGCAGATGGATCGTCGCGGAGCATCTGCATCACGGATCCCCAGGTGCTGCTGCAACTTCAGCATCGTGGTGCGACCTGCAGCCGTTTCGTGGTTGAGGATGGCGCGCTTGGCGGCCGTGTAACCTATAGCTGCCCGGGTATTGGCAATGGAGCGACGCGCATCGTGGTTGAGACTCCACGTCTGATCCGGGTGGAAAGCCAGGGGATCAGCCGCGGCCTGCCTTATGCGTTCGACTATGAAGGGCGACGGACCGGGCCGTGCAACGCGCGCTGACGCTTTCTTGCCGCACCGCGGCAAAGACGGTAGCGCAGGTGGAATGACTCACGCCAGCTATGCCGTCGCCCTCGTCTCGGGCGGTCTCGATTCCTATGTCTCGGCCGCGTGCGCGCGCGCCGATGGACACCGCCTGCTCGCATTGTCGATCGACTATAACCAGCGTCATCAGGTCGAACTTGCGGCTGCGCGCCGGATCGCGACCGATCTGGGGGCGGAGCGGCACATCGTTCTCCCGCTCGACCTGTCGCTGTTCGGCGGATCGGCACTGACCGCCGACATCGCGGTCCCGAAGGATGGCGTGGGTGAGGACATTCCAGTCACCTATGTTCCCGCGCGCAACACGATCTTCCTCAGCCTTGCGCTGGGCTGGGCGGAGGCGATGGGCGCGCGCGAGCTGTATCTCGGTGTCAACGCGCTCGATTATTCGGGCTATCCCGACTGCCGCCCGGAATTCATCGATGGGTTCGAAAAGCTCGCCGAGCTGGCGACCAAGGCGGGGGTGGAGGGGCATCCGTTCCGCATCCGCGCCCCGCTACTGACGATGAGCAAGGCGGACATTGTGCGCCGGGGCACCGAACTCGGCCTTGATCTGGGGCTCAGCTGGTCGTGCTATGATCCGGCGCCGGGCGGGGTGCATTGCGGGCTGTGCGACAGCTGCCGCCTGCGGTCCAAGGGGTTCGAGGAAGCGGGCATCCCCGATCCGACCCGCTACGCCGTTTCCGCGTAAGGCGGTCGCGATGAGCTATGCGGTCAAGGAAATGTTCCTGACCCTGCAGGGGGAGGGGGTGAATGCCGGCGCGCGCGCGGTGTTCGTCCGCTTCGCCGGGTGCAACCTCTGGTCGGGACGGGAGCAGGACCGCGCCACCGCGATCTGCAAATTCTGCGACACCCAGTTTGTCGGGACCGATGGGCTGGGCGGCGGCAAGTTCGCCGATGCGGACGGGCTGGCCGATGCGGTCGCGGGCTTCTGGGGCGCGGGGCAGGAGCGCCGCTTCGTCGTGCTGACCGGGGGTGAGCCGATGCTGCAGGTCGACGATGCGCTGGTCGCGGCCCTCCATGCGCGCGGCTTCCGCATCGCGATCGAAAGCAACGGGACGCTGCCCGTGCATCCCGGCATCGACTGGGTCTGCATCAGCCCGAAGGCGGGGAGCGCGGTGGTCCAGCGGCGCGGCGACGAGCTGAAACTGGTCTGGCCGCAGGCGGGCACCGATGTCGCCGAAATCGAACAATGGGACTTCACCCATTTCCTGATCCAGCCGATGGACGATGCCCATGCCGCCGCGAATGTCCAGGCGGCGGTCGACTTCGCGCTCGCCAATCCGCGCTGGCGCCTGACGCTGCAGGCGCACAAGACGCTGGGTTTGCGCTAGGACCCGGCCCTCAGCGCCGCTTCTTCTTCTTCGCCCCCGGTGCGCAGCGGGCGGGGAAATAGCCTTCCTTGACCCAGCACTCGTCGTTCGCGAACTGCGGATAGCTGATCTCGGGCACGGTGACGAAACGCATCGGGAATTGCTGCTCGCCCCAGCGGACCAGGCTGTTGCGGATCACCGGCAGCTGCTCCGCCGCCAGCTCGCCAAAGCTGCCGCGCGGAGTGAACACGGCGGCATTCGATACTGTATTGGCGGTCTGGCAAAAAGTCAGCTGTGCATGCACCGCCGAATAGCTTGAATAGACTTTGGTGCCATATTGATCGAGCGCGGTCTGACCCGCCTTGGGCGTCTTGTTGACCCGCATGAAATATTTGGTGAGCACGGCATAGGAGCTGTTCAGCTCGACCTTATGATCGCGCAGGATGGTGTTGTAATTGGCCAGCGTCAGCAGCGTCGGGCCGAACTGGCACTGCAGCGCCGCGACGTTCAGCGCCGCGCGCAGGTTCCACACCATCGCGGCGCGCAGCTCCGCCGGCGTCGCACCGGGCAGCGGCGCGGCGAGCATCCCCGGCTCGGTCCCGGTGATGCGGGGGGCGCTCACGTCAGGCGCCTTCAGGTAGAATTGCGCAGATGCGGGCGTTGCCGCCAGCATCGCCCCACCCAATATTGTCCAGAACATCAGACGCGAACCGAACATCAACCATCCCTCTCGAACCCAGATACGGCGCTGGGTTACGGAGTTTTCCTGCTCTGCCCAAGTGATTTCTGGCGCAGATTCGTTACGCTGGCGCGCGCGGTGCACGTGCCGCCTCTGATGAAAAAGGGGCCGCCCGGTTGCCGGACGGCCCCTCTTCCTGCTGTCGCCGCAGGTCGCGGATTACATGCCGTTGCCCATGGTGCCATTGGCGGACATGTCCGCAGCCATGCCTGCGTCATTGCCGGTGGCGCCATCGACGATGGTCATATTATCGCTGACGGTGCCTTCCATAACCGGATCGACGCCGTTCATGTCGGTGATCGTCGTGTTGTCGGTGGTGTTTTCGGCGGTGCCGCCGCACGCCGAAAGTAGCAGAGCGGCGCTGGCGATCATCGAACCGGCAACGGCTTTGGTGAAAACTGCACGCATATATTCTGGGCTCCCTGGATGATGGCGGGGGGCGGCACGCCGACTAATCCCCTGTCCGGACATGATATTAAACACTCAACGAACGGCTCTCAAGCCCTGCCTTCAGGCGCGCGCGCATGCCCCGCCCACAGCATTGAGAAAGGCCGGGAACGCTAACGCCAGGGCTGCGTCGAAAGTTTCAGGGGAGATGGATTTCCCCAGCTGCGCCGCGCTCGTCACCGGAAACTCCGGCAATCCGCACGGAACGATACCCCCGAAATCGGCCAGATCGGGGTCAAGGTTCACGGCGAAGCCGTGCATCGTCACCCAGCGCCGTACGCGCACGCCGATCGCACCGATCTTGGCCTCGCTGCCACCATCGCGGGTCCAGATGCCGATCCGCCCGTCCGCCCGGAAGGCGTTGATGCCAAGCTCGCCGAGTGCGGCGATCACCCAGCCTTCTACCGCATGGACGTAACAGCGCACATCCTTGTTCCGCCGCGACAGGTCCAGCATCGCATAGCCGATGCGTTGCCCCGGGCCATGATAGGTGTAACGCCCGCCACGCCCGGTGGCGAATACCGGAAAGCGCGGATCGATCAGCTCCGCCGGATCGGCGCTGGTGCCGGCGGTATAGACTGGCGGATGTTCCAGCAGCCAGATCTGCTCGCGCGCCTCGCCCGCCTGTATCGCGGCAACGCGCGCCTCCATCCCGGCCAGCGCGTCGGGATAGGGGACACGCCCTTCGGAGACGCGCCATTCAATGCCTTCGACCAGTTTCATTGCCGCCAGATGCGATGCCGAACGGCCGAGTGCAAGCATGTGGTATCCGATGCAAGGATCGGCTAACGAAACGCCCAGAGGGGAAGTGACCATGATGAGTATGGGCAATGTCTGGGATCGGACTGCCGAGTTTCTGAGCGACTATCTCGGAACCGTGCTGCCGATCGCGCTGCTCGCGATCTTCGTGCCTCTTACCATCTCTGCCAACCTCACGCCGCTCTATGCCGGTGCTTCTCAGCTGACGGTGACAGGCCTGGCAGTGGTTGCGGTGTTGCTTGGGTTGGTCAGCTTATGGGGGCAATTGGCGATCACTGCCCTGACGCTTGACCCAGCACTTGGACGCCACGTGACCAGCGTGGCGACCCGCAGCGCTCCTGCGGCGGTGCTGCTGGCGGTGCTGAAAGTCGTTGTGGTGACGGTGCTGGCGATCCCGCCTGCCGTGATCCTGGCAGACGCCGGAGTCGATCTGTCGGTAGTTCAGGCTGGGGTGTTCCCGGAGATCCCCCCTCCGGTCCAGCCTTGGGTCGCACTTTACGGCCTGTTGGTGGTTGCCGTGGGGTTCTGGGTGGTTCCCCGCCTTGTTCTTCTGAATCCTGCTATAGTCGGAGATCGGCTCGCGATCGGTGCAATTGCGCGGTCGTGGCGACTCACGCGGGGTGCCGCGCTTAAGATCGTCGGTGTCCTCATCCTTTATCATGTCGTCGCCTGGGTTTCATATCTCGCTGCGACCAAGGCTTTCGGTGCGATCATGTACCTCGTTGCAGGTCGTGGCGAGGATGGCATCTCGCTCGCCTCGGTGCTGACGACGATCGTCGGCGCTGCGGTGTCCACTGGCTTCACCGTGCTCGGCACCGCGTTCGTCGCCAAGCTCTATATCGCGCTGCTTGCGCGGCATGAGGCGGTGGCGCGCGCATGACCTTCTCGTTCCGCGGCGTGCTGAGTGACGCCGTAACCCTGTGGCGCACCGACCGCAGCCTGATGTGGCCGATCGCTGGGGTATTCCTGTTCCTGCCGCTGCTCGGCATGTTCATCCTCGCTACGACGAGCGGAATACAGCTGCCGAAGGGCGATGATCCCGAACAGACGCGCGCGGTGCTCAACGCCTTCCTTTTGTCCAACATCGGCTGGTTCGGTCTGATCATCGCGCTGACCGAGTTTGGCGGCTTGGCGCTCATCACCCTGTATCTGCGTCGCGGGGAGACGGTCGCCGCGGTGCTGCTGTCCAGCGTTCAGCGGCTGATCCCGTTCTTCCTGATCGGCATTGTCGTGAACGTGCTGATTCAGCTCGCAAGCTATCTGCTGATCGTTCCGGCAATCTATGTGTTCGGCCGCAGCTGGATGATGGGTGTCGCCTTTGCCGCAGAGCCGACCCAGGGCGCGTGGCAGGCGATGGTGCGCGGATACGAACTGAGCGAGAAGAACGGCTGGAAGATCGGCTTTTTCGCGCTCGGCCTGGCACTCTTCATCGGTGCAGCCGCGCTGTCGATCGGGATCGTCATCCTGGCCCTCGCGGCGCCGCTGGCCGGCGGGTCGCAGAGCGTCGCGTCGCTGGTCTTCGTCCCGATGGCGCTGCTCGTGACGGTCAGCTGGGTGTTCTTCACGCTCGTGCGGATCGCGCTCTATCGCCGGCTGGGCGGGTCGATCAACGGGATGTGAGGGGCGGCGTCGCGGGGCA
>CAYMUJ010000120.1:0-6234 GCA_964393565.1 uncultured Stakelama sp.
GGTTCGATGCTTTTGCCAATGTTGCGGCCTGGCTGGAGCGCGGCCTTGCCCGTCCCGCGGTCCAGCGCGGTCTGATGGTGACGGCGAAGGGGTGAGCTGACGTCACGAGGCGCTCCCCTTCCCTCCGCATGAGGCGAGAGGAGCGTCGGAAGCGGGTCGGTCAGGATTTTTGTTCCCTTCTCGTTCCAATTTCGCTAGGCCTTGGTCATGGCCAAACCGAAGAAGCGTTACGTCTGTCAGTCCTGCGGCTCGGTAACGTCGCAATGGGCGGGGCAATGCGCCGATTGCGGCGAGTGGAACACGCTGGTCGAGGATGCCGGCGCGGTCGTCACGCCGTTTCAGGCCAAGCATAATCTGCAGGGCGGCGGGCGGATGATCCTGCTGTCCGGGCTCGATGCGGATGTCCCGCTGCCCGCGCGGATGGGCACCGGCATCGCCGAGCTCGACCGCGCGCTGGGCGGCGGCTTTGTCGAGGCGTCGGCGACGCTGATCGGCGGCGATCCGGGGATCGGCAAGTCGACATTGTTGCTGCAGGCGGCGGCGAAGATGGCGCTGTCGGGCAAGAGCGTCGCCTATGTTTCGGGCGAAGAGGCGGCGGATCAGGTGCGGCTGCGCGCCCGCCGCCTCGGCCTCGGCAACGCCCCGGTGCAGCTCGCCTCGGCGACCAGCGTGCGCGACATTCTCACCACGCTCGGCGGCGCGACCCCGCCCGACCTGCTCATCATCGATTCGATTCAGACGATGCACAGCGACCTGATCGAAGGCGCGCCCGGCACGGTCAGCCAGGTGCGCGCATCGTCGCAGGAACTGATCCGCTTCGCCAAGGAACGCGGCACCGCGCTGGTGCTGGTCGGCCATGTCACCAAGGACGGCAGCCTTGCCGGGCCGCGCGTGCTTGAACATATGGTCGACACCGTGCTGGCGTTCGAGGGTGAGCGCAGCCACCAATATCGCATCCTGCGCGCGGTCAAGAACCGCTTCGGCGGCACCGACGAGATCGGCGTATTCGCGATGCAGGCCGAGGGGCTGACCGAAGTCGGCAATCCGTCGTCTTTGTTCCTCACCAGCCGCGATGAAAGCGTCAGCGGCACGGTGGTGTTCCCCGCATTGGAGGGCACGCGCCCGGTGCTGGTCGAGATTCAGGCGCTCGTCGTCCGCCTCGCATCCGGTGCCACCCCACGCCGCGCGGTGGTCGGCTGGGACAGCGGTCGTCTCGCGATGATCCTCGCCGTGCTGGAGGCGCGCTGCGGCCTCAGCTTCGCGACCAGCGAAGTCTATCTCAACATCGCCGGCGGCTATCGCGTTCAGGATCCGGCGGCGGACATGGCGGTGGCGGCGGCGCTGATCTCGGCGCTGTCCGAACGCCCGGTCGCGACCGACATGGTGGCGTTCGGCGAAATCGCGCTGTCGGGCGAGGTGCGCCCGGTCGCGCATGGCGCGCTGCGGCTGAAGGAGGCGGGGAAGCTCGGCTTCACCCGCGCGCTCGTCCCCTCGGCGCAGGCCAAGGAGGGCAGCGTCGCGCTAACCGGCTTCCGCAACCTCGCCGGTTTCGTCGACCACATGCTCGGGCGCTGACCGCTTCCGCCGCGCCAGCAAGTGCCGCGCCGGATCGAGCACCGCCAGCACCACGACCGTCGCCGCCACATCGGCCAGCCAGTCGTCCAGCGCCGCCGTCCGCCCCAGCGCGGGCAGCATCTGGGTCAGCTCGATCAACGCCCCGAACAGGGCAAAGGCCAGCAACAGGGTCAACGCCCGCGCGCGCGGATAGGCGAGCCGCGCCAGCCCGGTCAGCACCACGAACGCGATGATATGCTGGACCTTGTCCCCCGGATCACCCGGCAAAGCGGGCGGCTTGGGCAAAACGGCCATCACAAAGGCAAAGATCAGCGCCGCCCAGAAAGCGACCAGAAAGCAACGGCGAAGCAGGGTCATGTGCCTCAGATAGGGTGCGCCGCACCGTTATCCAAAACCGATCTACCCCTCACACGCTCCGCTTCACCGGCGGACGCCGCGCGCGCCACGCCGCGAGCATGCCCGACGCGGCGATGATCGTCATGCCGGTCATGCTCCAGCGATCCGGAATATGCGCGAAAATCAGCCAGCCGAGCAGCGCGACGAACAGCAATTGCAGATAGTTGAGCGACGCCAGCACCGACGCCGGCGTGTCGCGATAGGCCGCGGTGAACAGGAAATGGCCCAGCCCGCCATAGACGCCCAGGCTCAGCAACAGCAGCAGGTCGAACCCGCCGGGCATATGGTCGGGAATGAACCACGGGGCCATCGCGCAAAAGATCACCGTCCCGGTCAGCGTGGTGTAGAAGAGCAGCGCGATCGTGCTCTCGGTCCGCGCCAGGCTGCGCGACAGCAACTGATAGATGCTCGTCGTCACCATCCCGACCCCGGCCAGCATCACCCCGACCGGATCGAGCCCGCCGCCGGGCCGCACGATGAACAGCACGCCGATAAAGCCCAGCGCCGCCGCGCCGATGCCCGCCGCACCGACCTTCTCGCCGAGCAGCGGCCCGGCCGCGAGAATCACCACCACCGGAGCGAAGAACAGGATCGCGCTGGTCTCGGCCACCGGCATCCGCTGCAGCGCGAGCCCGATCGACAGCGATCCGATCGACAGCGCCAGCCCGCGGGCGATCACCCATCCCGTGCGCTGGGTGCGCAGCATCTCGGAGCCACGACGCGGCGCGAGCAGCGCGGTCATCAGCACCAGATTGCCCGCATAGCGGATCGCGACGATCAGCGGCACGTCGTACCGTGCCCCCAGATATTTGACGGTGACGTCGAGGCACGCGAACAGCAACAGCCCGAACATGAACAAGGATGCGCCGCGGAGCGGGTGGTGGGCGGTCATGCGGGGCTCCCGATGGCAGTGTGCAGTGGCCATGCGCATAAATCGGGGCTTCGACAAGCCGCACGCGGCGGCTATGAGGCGGGCAGGGCGGGAGGCGCGCAATGGGACTGACGGCGATCGACATCTTGGTACTGCTGGGCGTGGGCGCGGCGGCGATCACCGGCGCGATGCGCGGCTTCGTCACCGAAGTGCTGTCGCTGATGGCGTGGCTGCTCGTCGTCGCGGCAATCCGCTTCCTCCACACCCCCGTCGCCGCCGCGCTGGCCGAGCCGGTCGGGACGGTGCAGGGCGCGGCGGTGCTCGCCTTCGCCCTACTCGGCGGCATCGCCTATTTCGGTGGGCGCGTGGTCGCCAACGCGATCGGGTCGCGCACCCGCTCGGGCTTTCTTGGCCCGGTCGATCGCGCGCTCGGCCTCGGCTTCGGTGCGGTGAAGGGACTGATCCTCGCCAGCCTTGCCTTCCTCGTTGTCGCGCTCGCGGTCGACACGGTCAGCGGCGGTCCGGCCCAGCGCCCCGAATGGATGACCGCCGGCCGCACCTATCCGCTGCTCAACGCGACCAGCGCCAGCATCGCCGAATTTGTCGACCGCCGCCGTCGCGGAGAACCGGTGTTCGGCAACGAAACCGACGCCGATGCGCTTGCGAACGGGTCGGAGCAGGTTACATCGGAGCCATGACGGCTCCGCTCTATAACACTGAAATCCTGCGGCTCGCCGCCACCATCCCGCATCATCAGCGCCTGCCCAACCCGATGGCGAGTGTCGAGAAGCGCTCGCCCGTGTGCGGCAGCCGCGTGACCGTCGATGTCGACCTCGACGCATCGGGCCGCGTCGCCGCGCTCGGCATGCAGGTCCGCGCCTGCGCGCTGGGACAGGCGTCAGCTTCGCTGATGGGCGCGCACGCGATCGGTCGCACCGCCGCCGAGCTCGACGCCACCCGCGCCGCGCTGACCCGCTGGCTGGCGGGGGAGGGCGAGGTGCCGCCCGACTGGCCCGGCCTCGACCTGTTCGCTCCCGCACGCCCGCACAGCGCGCGTCACCCGTCGATCCGCCTCGCCTTCGAAGCCGTCGCCGAAGCCGCCATCCGCGCCAGCACCGAAAAGGCCGCCTGATGGATCACGGTGCCGCCCATAGCTTCGTCGCGGAAAGCGCCCCGCTGCTCGGCTTTGCGTTGCTGTTCGTCCTGATCTTCCGCCGCATGGGGCTGGGCGCAACGCTCGGCTATCTCGTGGCGGGCGCTTTGGTGGGGCCGCAAGTGCTCGGGCTGGTCGGCGGCGCGGAAAGCAAGATGGGCATCGCCGAATTCGGCATCGCGCTGCTGCTGTTCCTCGTCGGCCTCGAACTCAGCCCGTCGCGGCTGTGGCGGATGAAGCGCGACATTTTCGGTTTCGGCCTGCTTCAGGTGGTGCTGTGCGGCATCGCACTCAGCCTGGTGATCGGATATGGCGCGAATTTCTCGCTCTCCGCCGCACTCGCGCTCGGCCTCCCGCTCGCTCTGTCCTCGACCGCGCAGGTGCTCCCGATGCTGCAAAGCGCAGGTCGTCTGCGCACCCCCTTCGGGGAGCGTGCCTTCTCGACCCTGTTGTTTCAGGACATCTCGATCGTCCCGCTGATCACGATCATCGCGATCCTCAGCCGCAATCCGGCGGATGCGGAAGGGCCTCCGGGCTGGCTGCTCGCCATCTACACCGTCGCCGCCATCACCGGGCTGGTGCTGGCCGGTCGCTATCTGCTGCGCCCGCTGTTCCGACTGATCGGCAATTGGGGCGAGCGGGAGCTGTTCGTGTTCGCGGGCCTGTTCACCGTCGTCGGCGCCGCCGCGCTGATGCAGTCGATCGGCCTCTCCACCGCGCTCGGCGCGTTCATCGCCGGCGTGATGCTCGCCGACAGCCCCTACCGGCATGAGATCGAGGCGGATATCGAACCCTTCCGCTCGATTCTGCTCGGCCTGTTCTTCCTCTCGGTCGGCATGATGCTCGACCTGTCCGCCATCGCCGAGCGCCCGGTCTTCGTCCTCGGCATGGCCGCCGCGCTGATCGTCACCAAGACGATTGTCATCACCGGCCTCGCCATGGCCTTCCGCATGCCGTGGCGTCAGGCGCTCGGCCTCGGCCTGTTGCTCAGCCAGGGCGGCGAGTTCGGCTTCGTCCTGTTCGCACAGGCGCAGAACGCGCTGCTGATCGCCCCGGAAGCGGTGAGCGTGTTCAGCGCGGTCGTCACCCTGTCGATGGCCACCACCCCGTTCCTGATGATGTTCACCAAACGCTTCCGCGCCGACGCGGTCGAGGTTCAGGGCGAGCGCGAAGGGCCGGTGTCGGACGGATCGAACGCGCTGATTATCGGCTATGGCCGCTTCGGCCAGACGGTCGGCCAGATGCTGAATGCGCAGGGCATCGCCGTCACGCTGATCGACACCGATATCGAGATGATCGACATTGCCGGCCAGTTCGGCGCGAAGGTCTATTATGGCGACGGCACGCGCATCGACATGCTGCGTCAGGCCGGGGCGGGGGAGGCGCAGCTGATCCTGTTCTGCCTCGACGGCGACAAGATCGAACCGGAACTGGTCGAGGCGGTCCACGAATCCTTCCCCCAGGCATCGATCTTCGTGCGCGCCTATGATCGCCGCGCGCTGCTCAAGCTGCGCGACACCCCGGCGAGCGGCGTGGTGCGCGAAGTGCTCGAATCCGCCATCGTGATGGCGCGCAAGGCGATGGATGCGGTCGGCGTCGATATCGAGGAGATCGAGCGGACGGAGGACTTTTATCGTCGCCGCGACCGCGAGCGGTTGCGGATCCAGCATGAGGCAGGCAGTCTGATCGCCGCGCGCGGGGCGATCATCGGCGACCCCGACCTCGACTGGCGCCCGGGTCGCCGTGACGCGCCCGATCCGCTGGAGCCCAAGTCGTCCACCGGGAGTGAGTGCGGATGAAAAATCGAGGGTTCGGGGAGCGGGTCGGCTTTGCGCTGGCCGGATGGCGGGCGGGCTGGCGACGCGAAGCGAGCTTCCGAACTCAGACCGTACTTGCCGGGTTTGCTCTGGCGGGACTATTGATTCTGCGCCCCGCCCCGATCTGGTGGGCGATCGTGGCAGTGTCGATCGGGTTGGTTCTGGCGCTCGAGCTCATCAACTCGGCACTGGAGGCGGTGATCGACTTGCTGCACCCCGCCATTCACCCTGAGATCAAGGCCGCGAAGGACATGTTGGCTGGCGCCGTGCTGGTGATCAGCGTCGCAGCGCTGGTGGTTGGCGGTGCCTTGTTGGTGGTCGAGGTGCCGCAGTGGCTGGAGATGCTGCGATGAACGTGCTGGTAGTCCTCGCCGCGCTGTCCGGCGCAATCGCGGTCGGTGCAGGCGCATTCGGCGCGCATG
>CAYMUJ010000121.1:0-6225 GCA_964393565.1 uncultured Stakelama sp.
GTGATGTTCGTGCTCGACACCACCGGATCGATGGGCAGCAAGGCGGTGGCGACGGACGCCCAGACCAAGATCGAAGCGCTGCGATCCGCAGTCAAATGCTTCTACGAAATCGTCGCCCGGCTGGACACAAATGAAAACTGCGCCACAGGCACGCCCACTGGCGGCACCAGCGAATCGGTTCAGGTCCGTTTCGGATTCATGCCCTATGCGACCAACGTCAATGTCGGGAAGCTGCTTCCCAATGACTTTCTGGCAAATAGCTGGAATTACCAGTCGCGCGTTGCGAGCACGCCGCAAAGGGTCTGGGCATGGACCGTTGGCGCTGCCGACACACCCTCGATGACAGGTGCCTGGTCGAATGCTCCGTCCGATCTGAACAATCAGAGCACCTATTCCGGTTGGACCGACTTCGCCACCCCTCCGGCCAACGTCACGATCAACGGCACCAGCTACGCGGTCAGGCGCAGCCTCACCGAAACCAATTGCAACGCCCTCAACACCATTGGCCCGGTCGGAAACAAGATGCTGGCCTTTACCGACTCGTCTGGAACGCCAGGGACGGCATATGAGAATGGTACGGCGGCTGCTCCGGTCTATCCCGCGACCACGCAATCGGTGCCTTACCGGCAAGATCGCACCAACACAGTCACCGGCTACAAATATCTCTTCTACACCGGTCAGACCGGCAGCAACCGCTGCCGGCTGCAGAGCGGCACGCGCACCTACACGGCGCAGCGCGATGGTTCCGCAAACAAACCGGTCACGTGGCAGGCGATCGATCAATTCACCAGCTGGGAATACAGGCAGGTCTCGCATAATGTCAGTGGCCTGAAGGCCGGAACGACGAACTGGAATTCGACGGTCAACGCGCCGATCGGCCTGACTTACGTAACCGCCAAACTGTCCGGCTCCAACTCCGACTCGACGGTTCAGGCGGTCACCAACGTCTCGGTAAACTGGGACGGCTGCATCGAAGAACGCGCGACGGTTAGCCAGAGCAGCTATTCGCCGATCCCGTCCGGCGCCAAGGATCTCGACATCGATCTGGTGCCGAGTACGAGCGACTCGACCACACAATGGGGGCCCGCGCTGCCGAGCCTGGTCTATGCACGTGCCGTGACCACGTCATGGACCCAGCTCAACACGGCAAACTCAACCACCACCGCCGATTACTACAATTATGTGCCCTATTACTGCCCGCAGGAAGCCAGGAAGCTGCAGAGCTGGCCGACCGCATCGGCATTTCAATCCTATGTCGACAGTCTGACCCCCAACGGGAATACCTATCACGATATCGGTCTGCTCTGGGGAGCGCGCTTCCTGTCGCCCACGGGCATCTTCCGCTCGGAGAATGAATACACGCCACAGGGCGGCGAGATCGAACGCCACATGATCTTCATGACCGATGGTGAGCCGTGCACTGGCGACACCGACTACACCGCCTATGGCTTCGCGTGGCTCGATCGGCGCACGACCGATCCGTCGACCCCTCCGACCGGAGGATGCCTGACCACCGGGACCATCACCGAACAGGTGAACGCCCGGACCGCAGCGATCTGCACGGCGGTGAAGAACAAGAACATCACCCTGTGGGTGATCTGGTTCGGTGCGGCGAATACAACAATCGAAGGCATGATGCAGAGCTGCGCCACGCCCGGCCGCTATTTCGCGGCGCGCAATTCAACCGACCTGCAAAACACCTTCAAATCGATCGCGGATCAGATCTCTCAGTTGAGGCTTACCAAGTGAAGCGGCGATTCTCCCTCCGTCGCTTTGCCCCCGGCGCGCTTCGGCGCGACGAGTCGGGCGCCACCATCGTCGAATTCGCGATGGTGGCGCCCGTCCTTGGCCTCGTCCTGCTCGGCGCATTCGATGTCGCGCACAGCCTCTACACCCGCGCCGCGCTGCAGGGCGTGGTGCAAAAGACCGCGCGCGATTCCACGCTGGAAAGCGGGTCAGACGCGGCGGTTCAGACCGCGCTCGATGAGAAAGTGAAAGCGCAGGCCAAGGCACTCGCCAACAACGCGACGATCACCATCACCCGCCGCTTCTATCGCACGTTCAGCGAGGCCGCCGCCGCGCGGGCCGAAACCTGGACCGATACCAACAGCAACGGCACATGCGATGCGGGCGAACCCTATGAAGACGCCAACCGCAATTCTGTCTGGGACCGGGATGGCGGCAACGCCGGACAGGGCGGCGCCAAGGATGCAACCCTTTACACTGTCACCGCCACCTATCCGCGGATGTTTCCGCTCTACAATCTGATCGGCGGGTCACGCACGACCACGATCACCGCATCGACGGTGCTGCGCAACCAGCCCTATAGCGATCAGGCCAGCTATGGCACGATGCAGGTACGGAACTGCACATGAACCGGTTGCGCTTCCTCCGTCGGCTGTCCGCCGACACGCGCGGGCTCGCGCTGCTCGAATTCGGCCTTTCGCTGCCGATCCTGTTGCTGCTCAGCCTGACCGGCGCTGAACTGACCAACTACATCGTCTCCCGCATGCGGGTCAGCCAGATCGCGCTGCATCTCGCCGACAATGCCGCACGGATCGGGTCGGGCAGCCAGCTTCAGGCCAAGACGATCAGCGAAGCGGATATCAACGACCTGCTGACCGGCGCCGGGCTGCAATCGGGCGAACTCGCGCTGTTCACGAACGGCCGGGTAATCATCTCCAGCCTTGAGCCCGATCCGGCCAACAGCGGCAAGAACCGCATCCGCTGGCAGCGCTGCCGCGGGGCAAAGACGGCTCAGGTCTCCGCTTATGGCGTCGCAGGTGCCACCAATCTCGACGGCATGGGCAAGGCCGGGCGCCTCGCCACCGCGCCCACCGATGGCGTCACCATGTATGTCGAGGTCTATTACGAATATCAGCCGCTGCTGAAGGCATCATTCGCCCCCAACACCAATTTCCGCGAGGAAGCGTCGATGATGGTGCGCGACCGCCGCGACACGGTGGGCGGCACCAATGGCGTCTATCAGGTGGCGGGGGTCACGGCGTCGACTTGCTGAATGCGCTCACGCCCCTCCCCTTCAGGGGAGGGGTTGGGGTGGGGCCTGTCCACACAGGCCCCGGCCTCGGTGAGACTTAAACGCCCCTCCCCCGAAGGGGAGGCGCAAGATACAGATCAGCGGTACGTAACCTTCTTCACCCCGGCCACAACCTTGTCGGCGGTGATCAGCGCGAGCTTTTCCAGGTTCGCGGCATAGGGCAACGGCACGTCTTCGTTCGTCACACGGATCACCGGGGCGTCGAGGTCGTCAAAGCCCTGCTCCATGCACACCGCGACGATTTCCGACGCGATCGAACAGACCGGCCAGCCTTCCTCGACCACCACCATGCGGTTGGTCTTCTTCAGGCTCTTGAGCACCGTCGCGGTATCGAGCGGGCGCAGCGTGCGCAGGTCGATCACCTCGGCATCGATCCCCTCTTCGGCCAGCTTCTCGGCGGCTTCGAGCGCCACGCCGACGCCGATCGAATAGCTGACCAGAGTCACGTCCTTGCCCTCGCGGACAATGCGCGCCTTGCCGATCGGCAGCACCCAGTCGTCGAGCTTGGGCACGTCGAAGCTGCGGCCATACATCAGCTCATTCTCAAGGAACACGACCGGGTCTTCCGACCGGATCGCCGCCTTGAGCAGGCCCTTGGCATCCGCCGCGTCATAGGGCGCGATCACGATCAGGCCCGGCACGCTCGCATACCAAGGGCCGTAATTCTGGCTGTGCTGCGCCGCGACGCGGCTTGCTGCGCCATTGGGACCGCGGAACACGATCGGGCAGCGCATCTGGCCGCCCGACATGTAATTGGTCTTCGCGGCCGAGTTGATGATGTGGTCGATCGCCTGCATCGCGAAGTTGAACGTCATGAACTCGACGATCGGCTTGAGGCCGCCCATCGCCGCGCCCGACCCGATGCCGGCAAAGCCATATTCGGTGATCGGCGTGTCGATCACGCGGCGCGGACCGAATTCGTCGAGCAGCCCCTGGGTCACCTTATAGGCGCCCTGATATTCCGCGACTTCCTCGCCCATCACGAACACGCGGTCGTCCGAGCGCATTTCCTCGGCCATCGCATCGCGCAGCGCTTCGCGGACGGTCGTCTTGACCATCTCGGTGCCGGCCGGAACTTCCGGGTCGGCCACGCTCGCCGCCTTGTCGCTCGCCAGCTGCTTGGTGCCGCTGTCAGCCTTTTTCGGCCCGCCATCCTCACCCGCAACAGGCTCTTCCACCTTGGGCGCAGCTGCCGGGGCCGCAGCAGGCGCCGGCGCCGACGCATCTTCGCCCTCGGCCGCAATCGTTGCGATCACGGTGCCGACCTTCACCCCATCGGTGCCCTCGGCAATCAGGATCTGGGCCAGCGTGCCTTCATCGACGGCTTCGAATTCCATCGTCGCCTTGTCGGTTTCGATCTCGGCGATGATGTCGCCCGACTTGATCGTATCGCCTTCCTTCACCAGCCACTTGGCGAGGGTTCCCTCTTCCATCGTGGGCGAGAGCGCGGGCATCTTCAGCTCGATCGCCATTTCAGTACGTCTCCACCAGAACGTCGGTATACAGCTCGGCCGGATCCGGTTCCGGCGCCTGCTCGGCAAAGTCGGCAGCCTCGTTCACGGCCTTGCGGATCTCCGCCTCGATTGCCTTCAGCTCGTCTTCCTTGACGCCGGCGGCTTCCAGTTCCTTCTTCACGCCCTCGATCGGATCGCTCTTCTCGCGAACCGACTGAACCTCGTCGCGCGACCGGTATTTGGCCGGATCGGACATCGAATGGCCGCGATAGCGATAGGTCTTCATCTCCAGGATGATCGGCCCCTTGCCTGCGCGCACCCAGGCCAGCGCCTCCTCGGCGGCACCACGGCACGCCAGCACGTCCATGCCGTCGACCTGAATGCCCGGAATGCGGAAGCTCTCGCCGCGCTTGTACAGCTGGTCCTCGGACGATGCGCGATTGACGCTGGTGCCCATGGCGTACTGGTTGTTCTCGATCACGAAGATGATCGGGAGCTTCCACAGCTCGGCCATGTTGAAGGTCTCATAGACCTGGCCCTGGTTCGCCGCGCCATCGCCGAAATAGGCCATCGCGACGCCGCCGTCGTTGTTATATTTGTGCGCGAAGGCAAGACCCGCGCCCAGCGAGACCTGCGCACCGACGATGCCGTGCCCGCCATAAAACTTCTTCTCGGTCGAGAACATGTGCATCGACCCGCCCTTGCCGCGGCTGATGCCCGCGGCGCGACCGGTCAGCTCCGCCATGATCTCCTTCGGATCGATCCCGTATGCGAGCATGTGGCCATGGTCGCGATAGCCGGTAATCACCGAATCCTTCTCGCCGTCCAGTCCCGACTGCAGGCCGACCGCAACCGCTTCCTGTCCGATGTACAGGTGGCAGAAGCCACCGATGAACCCAAGCCCGTAGAGCTGGCCCGCCTTTTCCTCGAAACGGCGGATGAGCAGCATCTGGCGATAGAATTCGAGCAGCTCCTCCTTCGACGCATTGTACCGCTGCGGTTCGTTTGGACGCTCCCGGTTGGTTGGAGCTGGTTCGGTAATGCGACTCTTGGCCGGTGCTTTTGCCACGATGATCCTCATCCTGGGGAAAGATAGAAGCGGCCCTATAGGCCGGATATCGCCCCGGGCGCAATGGCCCGCACCGCTAGTAACAAACGCATCTAAAGCTGCGGCCGAATGCCATGGCCCGGCAACGCCGAACGCCCCGCGATAACGGGTCAGTCGAGGGTGACGATCACCTCATCGGGATGGACGACGTTGAGCTTCTTGCGCGTCAGTTCATCGACCATGTCGGGGTCGGCGCCGCTCTGTTTGAGCAGCGCCACCCGGTTGCGCAGCTGTGCCCGCTGCGCCTCCAGCCTCGCCATCTCGGCCTTCCTGACCTCAAGCTGGCGCTTGTAATCCCCATAGACCAGCACCCCGTTGGGACCCAGCACCGCCGAATAGGCAAAAAAGCCCATCAGGATGATCGCCACCGCGGGCAGGCCCGCACGGCGCAGGATCGTATTCAACGGGATTGCACGGCTCATAGGGTTAATGTCGCGCAAACCGAATCGGCGATCAACCCCGTAAAATACCGCGCCCGGCATAAACCGACGCATCGCCCAGCTCTTCTTCGATACGAATCAGCTGGTTATATTTGGCCAGCCGGTCCGACCGCGCGAGCGAGCCGGTCTTGATCTGCCCGCAATTGGTCGCAACGGCCAGGTCGG
>CAYMUJ010000122.1:0-6144 GCA_964393565.1 uncultured Stakelama sp.
GAAGCGGTCAAGGCAGCCAAGGGCGGCCAGGTCGAATATCGCGTCGAAAAGGCCGGCATCATCCATTCCGGCATCGGCAAGGCGTCGTTCTCGGCCGCCGACCTGCGCTCGAACTTCGATGCGCTGGTCGACGCGGTGATCAAGGCGAAGCCGTCGGGCGCCAAGGGCAAGTATCTGCGCAAGGTCGCGGTCTCGTCCTCGATGGGCCCGGGCGTGAAGGTCGATGTCGCCCAGGTGTCTGCGATCTGACCTTCGCAACTCAAGCGAACCACGAAGAACCCCGGGGGCAACCCCGGGGTTTTTTGTTGGCGCGAACGGTGCGCTCAGCAAATCCTCACCCGCCGCTCATGACGATCACGCCGCGCGCCTGACACCTGCCCGCCGGTTCCAATCCGAAGGGCATTTCTCTTGCGCATCCTGCTCGTCAACATTCCCCACCCCGCCATCGGCAGCCGCATCCCGCGTGAACAACTGCCGCCGCTTGGCCTGCTCGCGATCGGCGGGCCCCTGATCGACGATGGCCATGCGGTCGAGCTGCTCGACGGCGAGTTCGGCCCGATGCCGCTGCCCGAACTGGTCGCGCAGATCGTCGCGCGCGCACCCGACGCCATCCTGTTCGGCCATTCCGGTTCCTCCTCGGCCCAGCCGATCATCCGGCAGGTCGCCGCGCAGGCGGCAGCAGCATTGCCCCGCGCCACCATCGTCTATGGCGGCGTCCACCCGACCTATTTCTGGCGCGAAATTCTGCGCGACGAACCACATGTCCATGCCATCGTGCGCGGCGAGGGCGAGGAGACCGCCCGCCGCCTGATGCGCGCGATTGCCGAAGGACAGCCGCTCGACACC
Organism: uncultured Stakelama sp.; assembly: GCA_964393565.1. GTDB lineage: Bacteria > Pseudomonadota > Alphaproteobacteria > Sphingomonadales > Sphingomonadaceae > Sphingomonas. The sequence continues at coordinate 847 of CAYMUJ010000122.1, forward strand.
ATCCCCGGCATCGCCTTCCGTCGCGACAATGTGCCTTTCGGCACGCCACCCGCCCCGGTCATCACCGATCTCGACGCCTATCGCGTCGGATGGGAACTGATCGACCATCGCCGCTACAGCTATTGGGGCGGCAAGCGCGCGGTGGTGATCCAGTTTTCGCGCGGCTGCCCGCATCTGTGCAACTATTGCGGCCAGCGCGGCTTCTGGACCCGCTGGCGACACCGTGATCCGGTGCTGCTGGCGAAGGAGATCGCGCGGCTCCACCGCGACCACGGCGTCGAAGTGTTCAACTTCGCCGATGAGAATCCGAGCGCCGGGCGCAAGCCATGGCGCGCATTCCTTGAGGCGCTGATCGCCGAAAACGTCGCGGTCACGTTGGTCGGATCGACGCGGGCGGACGACATCGTCCGCGATGCCGACATCCTCCACCTTTATAAACAGGCCGGGTTCGAACGCTTTCTGCTCGGCATGGAAAACACCGATGAGGCGACGCTGAAGCTGATCCGCAAGGGCGGTTCGACCACCGCAGATCGTGAGGCGATCCGACTGCTGCGCCGCCACGGCATCCTGTCGATGGCGACATGGGTCGCGGGCTTTGACGATGAAACCAATGCCAGCATGTGGCGCGGGCTGCGCCAGATCATCTCTTACGACCCCGACCAGATCCAGGCGCTTTATGTCACGCCGCACCGCTGGACGCCCTTTTACCGGATCGCCCGCAACCGCCCGGTGATTCAGGCGGATGCGGCCAAATGGGATTACAAACACCCGGTGCTCGGCGTTGCCGGCATGGCCCCGTGGCGCCTGTTCCTGTGGGTCAAGGCGATTGAGGCGATTGCACAATTGCGCCCGCGCGCGCTGCTGCGCTGGGCGTGGCATTCCGATCCGAAGATCCGCCATGCCATCCGCTGGTATTACCGCATGGGCCGCCGGGTATGGCTGCACGAGATGATCGGCTTTTTCCTCCGCGATCGCTACCGCGCCGATGGCCGCACCGTGGCGGACCATTTCGGCGATATCCAGGACCATGAGGAAGAGGCGTCAAAGCCCGCGCGACGGGCACCACGCGCCGCCGCCTGACCACCCCCTCGCCAAAGCTGCAAAATTGCGCTAGGGGCGGCGCAAATCCCCGCGATAAATTCGATTCCGACGCGCTGCCCGCGGGGCGCGCGGCATATTTGTGAGCTTGATGCCCTTTTCACACCTTCCCACCCGCCTCGCCGAGGCGCTGACGCAGCGCGGATACGCCGCGCTCACCCCCGTCCAGGCCGAAGTGACGCAGGATGACGCACGCGGCCGCGACCTGCTCGTCTCGGCCCAGACCGGGTCGGGCAAGACCGTTGCCTTCGGCCTTGCCATCGCCGATCAGCTGCTCGACGGCGATGCCCTTCCCGCCCCCGGCCTGCCGCTGGCGCTGGTCATCGCCCCGACGCGCGAACTGGCGCTGCAGGTCGCGAAAGAGCTGAGCTGGCTCTACGCCGCCGCCGGTGCGCGCATCGCCACCTGTGTCGGCGGCATGGACGCCTCGCGTGAGCGGCGCACCTTGTCCTATGGCACCCATATCGTCGTCGGTACGCCGGGCCGTCTGCGCGACCATCTTGAGCGCGGCGCACTCGACCTGTCGGGCATCCGCGCGGTCGTGCTCGACGAAGCCGACGAGATGCTGGACATGGGCTTTCGCGAGGAGCTGGAGGCGCTGCTCGACGCGACCCCGCAGGAGCGCCGCACGCTCCTGTTCTCCGCGACCATGCCCAAGCCGATCGTCGCGCTCGCCCGCCGCTATCAGCGCGACGCGCACCGCATCTCGACCGTGGGCGAGGATCGCGGCCATGGCGACATCAGCTATCAGGCGATCACGGTCGCGCCATCCGACATCGAGCACGCCGTCATCAACCTGCTGCGCTTTCACGAGGCGGAAACGGCGATGCTGTTCTGCGCCACGCGCGACAATGTCCGCCACCTCCATGCCGGCCTGACCGAGCGCGGCTTTGCCGCCGTCGCGCTGTCGGGCGAGCATAGCCAGAACGAGCGCAACGCCGCGCTGCAGGCGCTGCGCGACCGCCGCGCGCGCGTCTGTGTCGCCACCGACGTCGCCGCACGCGGCATCGACCTGCCGACGCTGAGCCTGGTGGTGCATGTCGAGCTGCCGCGCGATGCCGAGACGCTGCAGCACCGTTCGGGCCGCACCGGCCGCGCGGGGAAGAAGGGCACCGCCGTGCTCATCGTCCCCTATCCGCGCCGCCGCCGCGTCGAAATGACGCTCAAGCAGGCCAAGATCAACGCCGAGTGGCTGCCCGTCCCCAGCGTCGAGGACATCAGGGCCAAGGACCGCGACCGCCTGATCGAGAAGATCACCGCCCCGGTCGAGGCGGATGAGGATGATCGCGCACTCGCCGCCGAGCTGATGGAAAAGATGACGGCGGAGGATATCGCCGCCGCGCTGGTCCGCGCCCATCGCGCGTCGATGCCGGCACCTGAGGAGCTGATCGACCGTACCCCCGGAGAGGGCCCCACACGCGGCGCGGTGCATCGCCCCGGCTTCGACGACACGATCTGGTTCCGCATGAATGTCGGCCGCCGCCAGAATGCCGATCCGCGCTGGATCCTGCCGCTGATCTGCCGCCGCGGCCATGTGACGAAGAGCGAGATCGGCGCGATCCGCATCGGCGCGGGCGAAACCCGCTTTCAGGTGCCGCGCGCCATCGCCGACCGCTTCGCGCGCGAAGTGGCCAAATCGGCGGGTCCGGACGAGGATGTGCTGATCGAGCAGGCCGACGGCCCGCCCCCTCCGGGCACGCGCGGCGACCATGAGCCGCGCCACGGCAAGCCGCGCAACCACAGCCGCCCGCTGCACCGCGCCCGTCCCGCCGGTCCCGGCGCCGGCCAGCCGCCGCGCGCGCCCAAGCCCCATCGCGGCAAACCGCCGAAGAAGTGATCCTTTCAAGCCCCTCCCCTTCAGGGGAGGGGCTAAGGAATACGAAATGACCACGCTCCACATCCTCGTCGATGCCGATGCCTGCCCGGTAAAGGACGAGATCTACAAGGTCGCATGGCGGCGCGACGTGCCGGTCACGATCGTCGCCAACAGCTTCATCCGCATCCCCGATCATCCGCTGATCACGCGCACCATCGTCTCGGACGGGTTCGACGCCGCCGACGACTGGATCGCCGAGCGGGCCGGGCCGAAGACAGTCGTCGTCACCGCCGACATCCTGCTCGCCGACCGCTGCCTCAAGGCCGGGGCGAGCGTGCTTGCGCCGACCGGCAAGCCGTTCACCACCAGTTCGATCGGCGCGGCGATCGCAACGCGCGCGATCATGGCCGATCTGCGCGCCGGCGGCGACCAGATTGGCGGCCCCGCCCCGTTCGGCAAGCAGGACCGCTCACGCTTCCTGTCGGCGCTCGACGAAACACTGACAAAACGCGCGCGCGCCTGACCGCGTGCAGAACAGATGCGCGCAATCGGGCGTGTCAGCGGGTGACATTCGCCGATACCGGCCCTATCATCCCCCGCACCGGTGATAAGGAAACAGTTTTCGATGTTCGCACGAACCGGGTCGCATCTGGTCGCGGCCTCTCTGGTACTCTCAGCGGCGGTTCCAGCGCTGGCACAGACGACCGCGCCGTCGCCAAAGCCCGGCGCAACCCCGACCGCCACGCCGGTTCAGGTTCAGCCGGCTCCCGTCGCGCTCCCCCTGCCCGTGATCACGCCGGCACAGGCCGATCAGTTGCGCCGTCTCATCGTGCAGGGCCGGATCGCCCATGGCCTGCGCTATTCGACCCAGGCGGCGGAAGTGCTCCCCGCCGATGACGTGGGGCTCGTCCGCGCCGCACTCGATTATGCCCGCGCGATCCATATCGGCCGCCTCGACACCGCCGATTTCCAGGAGGATTGGGCGCTGCGCCCGGCGGCATGGGACCCGATCCCCGGCCTGACCCGCGCGCTGGCCGACAACCGGCTGGCGCAATGGTTCGCCGATCTCGCTCCGCCCTATGAGGGCTATGAAACGCTGCGCGCCGGCCTTGCCCGCTATCGCCTGATCGAGGCGGCGGGCGGCTGGTCCCCCATCGCCGCCGGTCCCGACATGACCGTTGGCGCCACCGGCCCGCGCGTGGCCGCGCTGCGCGCCCGGCTGGCGGTCGAGGATGACGGCGTCGCCCGGCTCGGCAACAGCTTCGACGCCGAGCTGAAAGAGGCGGTGATCCGTGCTCAGCGCCGCTATGGTCTCAACCCAACCGGCACCGTGTCGAGCGGCACGCTCGCCGCGCTCAACGTACCGGTCGAGGCCCGCGTGCGTCAGATCATGGCCAACATGGAACGCTGGCGCTGGATGCCGAAATCCATGCCGACCGACCGGATTCAGGTGAACATCGCCTCAGCCAGCGTCGCGGTGTTCGAAGGCGACCGTCCGGTGATGTCGATGCGCGGTGTGACCGGAAAGCCCGGTGGCGGCGAAACGCCGATGCTGGCGTCCAACATCCATTCGGTCGTGATCAACCCGCCCTGGAACGTCCCCGCCGGCATCGCCGCGCGTGAACTGTTCCCCAAGGGAGAGGCCTATCTGGCACGCAACGGGTTCAAGGTGATCGGCACCGGCGCCAACCGCCGTCTCCAGCAACAGCCGTCGCACTCGGCACTGGGCAAGTTCAAGTTCGACTTCAACAACCCCTTTGCCGTCTATCTGCACGATACGCCGACCAAGGGGACGTTCTCGCGCTTCGACCGGCTTGCCAGCCATGGCTGCATCCGGCTCGAACGCCCGGCCGACCTTGCCAATCTGCTGCTGACTGGCGACCCGGTGTGGACGCCCGAAAAGGTTGCCGAGACCGTTGCCGAAGGTCAGACGACGCGCGTCCCGCTGCAAAAGCAGGTCGCGGTCTACCTGCTCTACTGGACCGCCTATGGCAGTGCGAATGGCACGATGAATTTCCGCGGCGATCCCTATAACTGGGACAAGACGCTCGCATCCAAGATCGAGGCGCGCTCGGCCAGCCAGGCCCAGTCCGCACGCTAAGCATGAAGGGGAAAAGTTCGATGCGCCGCCGCATAATCCAGCTCGCCACCACCCTCGCCGTCGCGACCGCGCTCGCCGCCTGCTCGGGCGCGTCGGAGGAAACCACCCCCGCCGATAATGCGGTCAATGCGACGGAGCTTCCCGAAGAGCTGCCCGCTGAGAATATGGCCGAACTCCCGCCGGCTCCGACACCCAGCGCGATTCCTGCCGCACCGGTGGAAGCTGCCCAGCCCGACGAAGAACAGATTCAGGACGACGCCGAAGCCGTCGGCATGACCGCCCG
>CAYMUJ010000123.1:0-6017 GCA_964393565.1 uncultured Stakelama sp.
CCGCGCGCGATGCGCCGCATGCCCGGTCGGCATCGGCCATCGCGGCGGGGCTGGGGCTGTCCTCAGCTCTTGATCGTCACCATCGCGACCGGCTTGTCCTTGGTCGTCGGGTTGGACGCATTGGCCTTGGGCGGAGCTTCCTTCTTGGGCTTGCGGATTTCGCGGTTCGACTTCTTCTGGCTCTTGGCCATGACCTGTTCCTTCGCGGGCATAGCGCCCGCCGGACAGCCTAGGCCCTTTGCCGCGCGCTGGCTTGCTTATTCGCTGGCCCGCTCAATGCACCGCGCGCTGCGTCAACAGCGTCGCCGTGCCGTCCTGTCACGCGACCACCAGCGCCGGTTCACTGGGCTTGCCCGGCGCGATCAGCGGCGATTCTCCATCCGTGCATCGTCCTTGTCGTCGATCGCGTCGGCCTTGGCCTCGCCCGCGTGCTCGACATTGTCGGCCGCGCGATCATCCGCGCCGCCGACGCGGCCTCGCAACCGTCAGACAGGATTGGGGAAAATGGTGCTGCCGGTGAGGATTGAACTCACGACCTCAGCCTTACCAAGGATGCGCTCTACCACTGAGCTACGGCAGCACTCGGCGCGGGCGGACGGTCCGTTCCACGCTGGGAGGCGGCCCTTTCGCGCGGGATCGGCCCATTGTCAAGGCGCAGCGACCCGGTTTATCGCCGCGCCATGACCGACGCCGACAAAAAGGCCCGCCTCGCCGCCGCGCTTCGCGAAAATCTGCGCAAGCGCAAGGCCCGCGCGCGGGCGGCCGCGGAGCATGACACCCTGCCGCCGGTCGCGCCGCCGCACGCGCGCGACTCGGCGGACTGACCGCGCCGCTTCAGCCCTTCATGACAAAGGCGTTGAGCTTGTTGCCGTCCGGATCGCGGAAATAGGCGGCATAGAAGGTTTCACCGCGCGGCCCCGGCGCGCCTTCGCAGCTCCCGCCCTGTTCCAGCGCGATCGCGTGAAGCCGGTCGACCTGCGCTTCGTCCTTCGCCTCAAGTGCGACCATCACGCCATTGCCGACGCTTGCGGCATTGCCGTCGAACGGCTTGGTCAGCCCGATGCCGGCGCCGCCACCCGGCGTGCCCCACGCAATCGTGCCATCCCATTCCATCATCCGCGCGGTGCCCAGCTCCGCCGCGATCGCATCATAAAATACCGCTGCGCGCGCAAGGTCATTGGTCCCCAGGGTCACATAGCCGATCATGTCGTCCTCCCGAATCGTTCAGGCATGGAACGTACAGCGAACATCGGCGCGCGACAAGCGCGTCACCGCGCGTTGATCGGTCGGCACTTGCCCTCCAGCCACACCCGCTCCTCGGGCGACAGCTGCGGACCGAGAATCTCCAGCACGCGCGCATGATAGGCGTCGAGCCAGCGGCGCTCGTCCTCGGTCAACAGGCCCGGCTCGATCAGGTCGCGCTCGATCGGGGCAAAGGTCAGCGTCTCGAACCCCAGCATCACCGATTCGGCGCCGGGAATGTCCTTCTCGACCACCAGCACCAGATTCTCGATCCGGATGCCGAACTCGCCCGCCTTATAATAACCCGGCTCGTTCGACAGGAACATGCCCGCGCGCAGCGGTTCGGCCGGGCCGCCGCCGGGATAATTGGGCGCGGCAATCCGCTGCGGCCCTTCATGCACCGACAGGTACGCGCCAACGCCATGTCCCGTGCCATGGCCATAGTCGCAGCCGACTTCCCACAACGGGCGGCGCGCGAACGCATCGATCTGTCCGCCCGTGGTCCCCGCCGGGAACACTGCCGTCGCAATCGCGATATGGCCCTTGAGCACGCGGGTGAAGCGGTCGCGCATCTCCTGCGTCGGTTCGCCCACGGGGATCACGCGGGTGACGTCGGTGGTGCCATCCTCATATTGCCCGCCCGAATCGACGAGGTAGAGGTGGCCCTGCTCGATCGGCAGGCTCGATTCCTCGGTCACCTTGTAATGCGGGATCGCGCCATTGGGGCCGGTGCCCGAAATCGTGTCGAAGCTCAGATCGCGCAGCACGCCGGTTTCCGCGCGAAACGCCTGCAGCCGGTCGGCGGCGGACATTTCGGTCACGCCACCCTTGGGCATCTCCGCCTCGGCCCATTTGAGGAAGCGGGCGAGCGCGGCGCCGTCGCGTGCCTGCGCCGCCTTGTGTCCGGAAATCTCGGCGTCGTTCTTGATCGCCTTGGCCAGCACCACCGGATCGCGCGTCGCCAGGATCGTCGCGCCGCCCGCGTCCAGCGCGTCAAAGATCGCCGCAACCGACCCGGCCGGATCGGCGGCAACGCGCTTGCCCGCAAAGCGCTGCAGCGCCGGGGCAAAGGCTGCGCGGTCATGCACCCGCACCGCATTGCCCAGATGCTGGGCGACGTCGTCACCCACCTTGTCCTGCGCGACGAACAGATCGGCGGTGCCATCGGCGTTGACGATGGCATAGGCGAGCGCGACCGGCGTGTGGCTGACATCCGCCCCGCGCACGTTGAAGACCCATGCGATCGAATCGAGCGCGGAGAGCACCACCGCATCCGCCTTGCGCTCGGCCAGCCAGTCGGCGATCTCGGCGCGCTTGGATGCGCTGGTGCGCCCGGCGGTATCGTCGCGCTGCACGATCAGCTTGGCGTCCGACGGCGCGGGCTGGTCGTCCCACACCGCGTCGATCGGGTTGCGGCTCACCGCCACCAGTTCCGCCCCGCGCTCGGCCAGCGCTTTACGCGCCTCCTCGACCCAGCCGCGCGTGTGCAGCCAGGGATCATAGCCGATCCGCCCGCCCTGCGGCGCATGGTCGCGCAGCCAGTCGGCGATGCTCACCTGCGGGACGGGCACATATTCCCAGTTCGCGCCATCGACCTGCTGGCGGACCTGAATCGTGTAGCGCCCGTCGGTGAAGATCGCGGCGGCCTCCGGCAACACCACCGCGCTCCCCGCGCTCCCCTGAAACCCGGTCAGCCAGGCGAGCCGCTGCGCGTACGCCCCGACATATTCGCTCATATGCTCATCGGTCAGCGGCACGACGAACCCGTCGAGCTGCTCGCGCTTGAGCTGCTCGCGCAGGGCCTGAAGGCGGGCGGCATAGGTCGACATGGCAACGGTCCTCGAACTGCTTGGGCGGCACGACCGGCCTGATATGGGAAGCCAGTGCCGCGCCGTTAAGCCGCTCTGGTGACGCAAGCGGGGCGGGTTGAAAAGGGGGGGGCGGATTAGCCAGCGGCACGCAGGTTAACACCCCGCGCCCCTGTCCCATGGCGATACGCGGCGAAATCGGGGCTGGTCAGGCGCAGCGCGATGCACGATCTGGGGGGGGATGAACCGGAGCAGATTGATGCGCGCAGGCGGGTGGATGGTGCGGACGGCGATCGTGGCGGCGCTCGGGGTTGGCGCAATGGCGGCGGCTGCGCTGATCCCCGCGCCCGAACCGGCCCGCAGTGCAGCCCCGGTCACGGCGGCCCCGGCCCCCGCGCCCAAGCCGGTCGTCGCACCCGCTCCCGCTCCCGCTCCCGCCCCGGCCGCGCTTCCGCCTGCCGCCCCGGCGCTGGAGGCGATGACGGTCAAGCGCATCCTCGACATCCCCGGCCCGATCCGCTTCGGCACCTATTATTGGGATACGGACGGCGTCCCCGCCGATGGCCCGCTCGTCATCACCGTGGATCTGGAAGCCCAGACCATGTCGGTGTTCCGCGACGGCTATGAAATCGGCGCGACCGCGATCCTCTATGGCATGGACGAAAAGCCGACCCCGCTTGGCGTGCACACGATCAAGCAGAAAAAGGTCCACCACATCTCGAACCTCTATGGCGCACCGATGCCCTATATGTTGCGCCTCACCTGGGACGGCGTCGCGATCCACGGGTCCGAGGTGGAAGAGGGGCTTGCAACCCATGGCTGCATCGGCGTCCCCACCGCCTTCGCCAAACTCGTATTCGCCCAGGCAAAGCTTGGCGACAAGGTGATCATCACCCGTGGCAAGCGGCTCGGCATGGGCGGCGTCGTCACGCCGGAGTGACGCGCCACCGCGCAAGGCCGTTGCTCCCGCCTGTGGTTCGGTTAGGCTCGCGCACATGCAGAACAGCGACATCCTCGCTTGGCTTTGGTTCCTCTTCCCGCTGGCGTTCATCGGCATATGGCTTGCGATCACCACGGCGCTCGGTGCGTTTTCGGGGTGGAATGTCCTGCAGGATCGCTACCCTGACCGCGACTTCCCCGCACTGCGAACGCTGCGCTTTCAGTCCGGCAAACTTGGTCGCGTCGACTTCAACAGCTGCCTTACCCTGTCTGCGACCCGCTTTGGCGTGCGGATCGCGACGTGGCGGATCTTCGCGCCGTTCCAGTCGCCGATTCTCGTGCCATGGCCCGACATCGACGCCCGCCCGGGGCGCGTCCTGCTGTTCCGGACGGTGCGGCTGGGGTTCGGCAAGCCCGAGATCGGCCGCCTGACCGTCAGCCCGCGAACCTGGCAGCGCCTGGTTGAGGCTTCGCCATCGGCGGATGCTCGGCTAAGGACCCGTGCATGAGCCAGACCACGCCCCCCGTCGCCGCCACCCGTCCCTTCACGTACGAACGCCATGGCGTGACGATCGACGATCCGTGGAACTGGCTGCGCGACCCCGGCTATCCCGATGTGAAGGACAAGGACGTCCTCGCCTATCTCGAGGCCGAAAACGCCTATTTCGAATCGGTGATGGAGCCGCTGAAGCCGCTCGCCGAAACACTGTTTCAGGAGATGCGCGGGCGGATCAAGGAAGATGACGCCACGGTCCCGCAACAGGACGGCGCCTATCTCTACTGGACCGATCACGAGACCGGCGGCGAATATCGCCGCTGGTGGCGCAAGCCGGTCGCAGGTGGCCCCGACGAACTGATCCTCGACGAACCCAAGCTCGCCGAGGGCAAGGAATATTTCGTCCTCGGCGGCTTCTCGGTCAGCCCCGACGACCGCTATCTCGCCTATGCCTTTGACGACAATGGCTCGGAACGGTTCGAAGTGCGGGTCAAGGATCTGACCACCGGCGACCTGCTCCCCGACATGATCCCCGGCGTCCTGTCCGATCTTGTCTGGACCTCGGACTCAAAGGGCTTTCTCTACGGCGTCGCCAACGACCAGTGGCGCACCGACAATGCCCGCTGGCACAAGCTGGGCGATCCGGTCGAACGCGACATCGAACTCTATCACGAGGATGACGAAGGCTATCGCGTCGGCGTGGGCGAGACGCAGTCGCGCAAGTGGCTCGTCATCTCGACCGGCGATCACGTCACCAGCGAAATCCGCCTGCTCCCAGCCGATAACCCGCTGGCCGAACCGATCCTGGTCGCCCCGCGCCAGACCGGCCGCGAATATGATGTCGAGGAGCATGACGGCACGCTCTTCATCCACACCAACGACACCCACACCAACTGGCGCCTCGTCACCGCCAGCCTCGACGCGCCGGGTGAGTGGCACGAGCGGATCGCCCCGTCCGAAACCTTCTACATGACCGGCGTCACCACCTTCGCCGACTATTTCGTGGTCGAGGGGCGCGAAGCCGGCCTCGATCAGATCGAAATCCACCAATATTCCGGCGGTCCCGGCAAGCGCATCGCCTTCCCGGAAGCCAGCTATGTCGCCAGCCTCGGCGACAACCCCGAATATGCGATGGCAAAGCTGCGCATCGGCTATGAATCGATGGTCACGCCCGGCACGGTCTATGATTATGACGTCGCCACCGGCGAACTGGAAACGCTCAAGGTCCAGATCATTCCCTCGGGCTATGACGCGTCGAAATATGCGACCGAACGGCTGCACATCGCCGCACGCGACGGCACCGAGATTCCCTGCTCGATCGTCTATCCCAAGGACTTCCCGCGCGACGGCACGGGCAAACTTTATCTCTACGCCTATGGTGCCTATGGCTATGCCATCCCGCCCGGCTTCTCGACCGCGCGCATGTCGTTCCTCGACCGCGGCGTCGCCTTTGCCATCGCGCATATCCGGGGCGGCGACGATCTCGGCCAGCAATGGTATCTCGACGGCAAGCTGGAAAAGCGCACCAACAC
>CAYMUJ010000124.1:0-5914 GCA_964393565.1 uncultured Stakelama sp.
GCGCGTCCTGGCCGGTCGGCTCCTCCAGCTCGACCGTGGTGCGTTCCATCCGCGCGCTCGCCATCTGGCTGGCCAGCGCGCGCTTCCAGATCAGCTCATAGAGCTTGGCATGGTCGCCCGATCCGGCGCGATCCTTGCTGAAATCGGTCGGGCGGATCGCTTCATGCGCTTCCTGCGCATTCTTGGCCTTGGTCTGATACTGGCGCGGCTTGTCGGGGACATAGGCACCCGAATAGCGGTCATGGATCGCCTTGCGCGCGGCGTCGATGGCGCTGCCGTCCATCTGCACGCCGTCGGTCCGCATATAGGTGATCGCGCCATCCTCATACAGCGCCTGCGCGATCCGCATCGTGTGGCTGGCGGAGAAGCCGAGCTTGCGCGCCGCCTCCTGCTGCAGGGTCGAGGTGGTGAAGGGCGGCGGCGGGTTACGCATCGCCGGCTTGGTCTCGACGCTGGCGACGGTGAAGCGGCCCTGTTCGACCGCGGCCTTGGCGCGCATCGCCACGCCCTCGGTACCGATCGACAGCCGGTCGAGCTTCTTCCCCTCGAACCGCACCAGCCGCGCGTCGAACGCGGTGCCGTCATGTTCCAGATGCGCGGTGACGCTCCAATATTCCTGCGGCTTGAACAGCTCGATCTCACGCTCGCGCTCGACGATCAGGCGCAGCGCGACCGACTGCACGCGGCCCGCCGACTTGGCGCCGGGCAGCTTGCGCCACAGGACCGGCGAAAGGGTGAAGCCGACCAGATAGTCGAGCGCACGGCGCGCACGATAAGCGTCGATCAGGTCGGTATCGAGCTGGCGCGGCGCGGCCATCGCCTGCGTCACCGCCGCCTTGGTGATCGCGTTGAAGGTGACGCGCTCGACCTCCCTGGGCAGCGCCTTTTTCTTTGCCAGCACTTCCTGGACATGCCAGCTGATCGCCTCCCCCTCGCGATCGGGGTCGGTGGCGAGGATCAGGCGATCGGCCTTTTTCGCCTCGTCGGTGATCGCCTTGAGCTGCTTGGCCTTGTCGGGATAGGTTTCCCACTCCATCGCAAAGCCGTCATCGGGCTGCACCGATCCGTCCTTGGGCGGCAGGTCGCGGATATGGCCGTAGGACGCCAGGACGCGATAGTCCTTGCCCAGATATTTCTCGATGGTTTTCGCCTTGGCGGGCGATTCGACGATGACGAGCTGCATGACTTGAAGCGGTTCCTTACGTGTACGCGCGAGGATGGGGAGGCCCCATAGCCTGCGTCAAGCGCAACGCCACCCACTGTTCGTCGCGATCGTCTATAAGAGTCGCGAATGGAGAATTTCAGGATGGCGTCGATCGAGCGACTGTTAGGCGAACATGCGCAGATCTCCGCCAGCGGTGACAAGCTGCTGCGGGCGGCTGCGACCGCTTGTCCGACCGCGCTGCGCGCGATGATCGTCGGAATGGACAACGGACTGACCGCGCATCTCGCGACCGAGGATCTCGAACTCTATCCGCATCTGCTTGCCAAGGGCGACATGGCCCAGCGCGAGGCGGCAGAGATTGCGATAGGCGATTTCGATCAGCTTGCCGCCCAATGGCGCGCCTATGTCGATGAATGGACCCGCGACGAGATCGAGAATGACCGCGAGCTGTTCGTCGAGGCGAGCAAGCGCGTCCTGTCCGCCCTGGCGGCGCGGATACGGATCGAGAATGAGATCCTCTACCCGTTGGCACTGGCGTCCGGCACGATCACGCTGCGGGAGGCGAATGCGCGGATGCTGGCGGGCTGAGCGACACCGTCAGCCGAAGATATCCTCCGGCGTATCGCGCGGGGGCGCCGTCAGGCGATAGACCGCGCCAGCCACCGCCCATCCGGCCATCGCCACGATCGCCAACACGGAATTGGTCATGATCCTGAGTTCAAGCGCGTCATAATCGACGCCCGCACTGGCATAGCTGGATGCGATGAGCGCGGCGCTGAGCGCGATGAACGGAATCAGCAGGATCATCTGAACGATCACCAGCGGCCAGGTAGACCGGCGCGTGCGGTGCCAGCTTTCGGCGATGCTTCGAAACAGACCTGCCCGCTCGACCGATGCCATGCCGATCGCCGCCGACAGCCGACCGGCGAGATACAGGCCTGGCAGCACCAGCAGGATCAAGCCGATGGTCGTGACGATCCAGATCAGCGCCTGCAACACAATCGCGACCAGCGGTGCGAGCGCAACAGCAGCCCATCCGCCGCCCGTTTCGCCATAAGCGCGGCGGAACAGCACATATTGCAGCAAGCCCGGAATCACTATGCTCGCAGCGAGCATCAGCAATTGGCCAGTCCAGGACCACTCCGGATCGTCGGCCCAGGTCGAAAAGGCGGCATAAAGGCCCGTCGCGATCAGAAAGCTGGGTGCGTGCCTGCCGACCAGCGCCGACGCTTCCCGGAAGATGTCGGCGACCTCAATGCGCGGCGGTTCGGCGCTCACCGCAGACTCACCCGCCCGCCGGCGTGCCGCTCCAGCCGACCGGCGAGTTCGAGTTCGAGCAACACCAGTTGTACCGCCGCGCCGGGCAAGGCGGACTGGCGGATCAGTTCGTCGACCGGCACCGGCACGGGGCCGAGCAACCCCTCGACCCGGTTGCGCTCGGCCGCGTCGGGCTCCGCGCCCGGTTCGGCACCGAAGCCCGAGACCGGCGAGCGGACCGCGCGCGCGTCGATCGGGCGGATCATTTCGAGAATGTCGTCGACGCCCTGCACCAGCGTCGCGCCCTCGCGGATCAGCAGATTGCACCCCTGTGCGCGCGGGTCGAGCGGCGAGCCGGGGACCGCCATCACCTCACGCCCCGCCTCCGCCGCGATGCGCGCGGTGATGAGCGAGCCGGAACGCGGCGCGGCCTCGACCACCACCGTCCCCTGGGCGAGGCCGGCGATGATGCGATTGCGCGACGGGAAATGGCGCGCGAGCGGCTCGGCGCCCGGGGGCTGTTCGGCGATCAGCAGGCCCTGTTCGGCCACGCGCTGCTGCAGCTCGGCATTTTCGGGCGGGAAGGCGATGTCGATCCCGCTCGCGATCACGCCGACCGTGCCGCTGGCGAGCGAACCGTGATGCGCGGCGGTATCGATCCCGCGCGCCAGGCCCGACACCACGGTCGCCCCGGCCTCCCCCAGCCCCTGCGCCAGTTGCCGCGCGAAGCGGCACGCCGCCGCCGATGCGTTGCGTGCGCCGACCATCGCGACACAGGGCCGTGCGAGCAGGCCGGGATCGCCGCGTACGATCAGCGCGGGCGGCGCATTTTCCAGCTCGCCCAGCAACGCCGGATAGTCAGGGTCGTCGAGAAACAGGTGGCGCGCACCCAGCCGTTCGACGACTGCCAGTTCGCGCCGGGCAAGCACCGGATCGGCGAGCGTCGGTGCCTGTCCGCCCCCGCGCAGTGCCAGCGTCGGCAGTGCGTCGAGCGCCGCCTGTGCATCGCCGAAGCGCGCGATCAGCTGTCGATAGGTAACCGGCCCGATACGCGGCGATCGGATCAGGCGGAGGCAGGCGAGGCGCGCGGCCTCGTCAGCCATGTTTGCGTCCGATGCGCGGTTCGGTCCCGGCGAGCAGCCGCTCGATATTCTCGCGATGCTTCCACAGCACGATCAACGCGAGCATGACGAGCAGCATGACGAGGTTGAACCGGTCCATCACCGCCGCGCCGACAGGGGCGCTGACCGCCGCCGCCATCCCGGCGACCGAAGAAATCCGCAGCGTCCCGAGCAGCCCCAGCCACACCACCGCAAACACGATGCCCAGCGGCCAGTGCAGCGCGAGCACGATGCCCATCAGCGTCGCGACGCCCTTGCCGCCCCTGAACCTGAGCCAGACGGGGTAGCAGTGACCGATGAACGCCCCCGCCGCCGCCAGCATGCCGAGGCCGGGCCACA
Source organism: uncultured Stakelama sp. (assembly GCA_964393565.1). Taxonomy (GTDB): domain Bacteria; phylum Pseudomonadota; class Alphaproteobacteria; order Sphingomonadales; family Sphingomonadaceae; genus Sphingomonas. Next base: position 3,883 of record CAYMUJ010000124.1, read on the forward strand.
GTGCCTCGGCGATCCACACCGCCGCCGCACCCTTGAGCAGGTCGAGCAACAGGGTCGCCGCCGCCAGCCCCTTGCGCCCGGTGCGCAGGACGTTGGTCGCGCCGATATTGCCCGATCCGATCTGGCGCAGGTCGCCCGCCCCGGCGAGGCGGGTCAGGATCACCCCGAACGGGATCGACCCGAGGAGATAGCCCAGCGCGATGGCAAGCACCGGCGCGATCGTGGTGAGGTGCAGTTCCATAGTTCCCCTTGCTTGGACAAAGGCTAGGTGCTTCGCTAATCGGGCGCAACAATCTCGATCAGCGGATTTCAGCCATGGCCGACACCCGGCCCCTTCTCTTCTTCGATTCGGGCGTGGGCGGATTGTCGGTGCTGGCGCCGGCACGCGCGCTGCTGCCCGCTGCGCCCCTGGTCTATGCCGCCGACAGCGCCGGTTTCCCCTATGGCACGCGCAGCGAGGCGGAGATTGCGGCGCGCGTCCCCGCGCTGCTCGGGCGGCTGGCCGAACGGTACAAGCCACGACTGATCGTCATCGCCTGCAACACCGCGTCGACCATCGCGCTTGCCCATGTCCGCGCCGCGCTCGACGTGCCGATCGTCGGCACCGTGCCGGCGATCAAGCCCGCTGCCGCGCTGTCGCGCACCCGGGTGATCGGCGTGCTCGGCACACAGGCGACGGTGCGTCAGCCCTATGTCGACGATCTGACCGCGCGCTTTGCCGCCGACTGCACGGTGCTGCGCCATGGCAGCGCCGAACTGGTCGAGCTGGCCGAGGGGAAGCTGCGCGGTGCGGTGGCCGATCCGGCACGCTATCGTGCGGTGCTGGACGGGCTGTTCACCCAGCCGGGCGGGGAACGGATCGATGTGATCGTCAATGCCTGTACCCATTTCCCGCTGGTGGAGGAGGAACTGGCCGCCGCTGCGCCATACCCGGTGCAGTTTGTCGATGGCGGGCCGGGGATCGCCCGGCGCATCGCCCATCTGACAGAAGGACAGGACTGGCCGACAACGCCCGTTCCGGGAATCGCGGTGTTCACCGGACAGACGGATCCGGCGCTCACCGACGCGCTCGGGCGCTACGGCCTCGAACATATCGAGTCGCTGTAACGGGTGCCCGAGTCGATCTCCCGGTCGGGGGGGGGGGCGGGAGCACATCTGGTCTCTCAGCTGCGAAAATGCCCGGAGTTCCGTTCCGCAGTGCCGGCAGCATGGCAGCTTTGCCCGCGCACCATCCTGATCTGGGGCAAAAATGGGTGCAACGACCTTCCGATCGCGGTGATCGAAAAAGCTACGGCATCGCCCTAGTGGCATCGGCCGCCAAAAATCGCTAACGGGAGGCGCATGACCAGCGAGGCGTCCCCACGCGCGGTAGATTACACGCGCGTCTTCAACCAGGCGATCGATCGGCTGCACGCCGAGGGCCGCTATCGCGTCTTCATCGACATTTTGCGCAACAAGGGCATGTTCCCCAATGCGCGCTGCTTTGCCGGGCATAATGGCCCCAAGCCGATCACCGTATGGTGCTCCAACGACTATCTCGCCATGGGCCAGCACCCCAAGGTGATCGCCGCGATGGAAGAGGCGCTGCACGATGTCGGCGCCGGATCGGGCGGTACGCGCAATATCGGCGGCAACACCCATTACCACGTGCATCTTGAAGCTGAGCTCGCCGACCTGCACGGCAAGGAAGCGGCGCTGCTGTTCACCAGCGGCTATGTCTCGAACGAGGCGACGCTGTCGACACTGGCCAAGGTGCTGCCCGGCTGCATCATCTATTCGGATGCGCTCAACCACGCATCGATGATCGCCGGCATCCGCAATTCGGGCTGCGAAAAGCGCGTATGGCGGCACAACGACCTTGAACATCTCGAGGAATTGCTGGCGGCGGACGACCCCGCGGCGCCCAAGCTGATCGCGTTCGAAAGCGTCTATTCGATGGACGGCGATGTCGCCCCGATCCACGCGATCTGCGACCTGGCCGACAAGTATAACGCGCTGACCTATCTCGACGAAGTGCATGCGGTCGGCATGT
>CAYMUJ010000125.1:0-2153 GCA_964393565.1 uncultured Stakelama sp.
CCTGGAGACGCATCCGCAATTCCATCTGAAGCTGCTGATCGACCGGATGGGCGTGCAGCGCGGCGAGTTCGAGACGTGGCGCGTTGCGACCGAGCTGGATGCGCCGCCCGCGCGCAGCAAGGCGATTGCGAGCGCGATGATGCCGGCCGAGCGCACGACGCTGTGGAGCGACCTGCCCGCCGGCGAGCGGCGGCTGGCGGGGGTGCGCGCGCTGGAAGTCGCGACCCCGGCGGAGGAGGCGCAGGGGATTGCACTGGCGCTGAGGGAGGCGCTGGAAGAGCCGGGGCGGACGGCGGCGCTGGTGACGCCGGATCGCGCACTGGCCAAGCGGGTGGCGGCGCATTGCGCGCGCTGGGGAATTGCGATCGACGATTCCGCCGGGTCGCCGCTGGCGATCCTACCGCCCGGCACGCTGTTGCTGGCGCTGGCCGAGGCGGCGGCGCAGGGGTTTGCGCCGATGGCGTTGCTGGCGCTGCTCAAGCATCCGCTGGTGCGTGCGGGCGAGGCGCGGCTCGGCTGGCTGGAACAGGTGCGCAGCCTTGATCTGGCGCTGCGCGGGCCGCGACCGCCAGCCGGGTTGGCGGGTGTGGCGGCGCATCTGGCGGACCCCGAGGGCTATGACGCGCGGATGCGGGCGCGGGCGATCGAGCCATGGGCGGAGATTGCGGCGCTGCTGGAGCCGATCGAGGCGGCGTTTGCGGCGGAGCTGGTGCCGCCAGCGACGTTGCTGGCGCAGCTGCGCGAAGGTGCCGAGCGGCTGTGCGGCGAGCGGATCTGGGCGGGCGTCGATGGGCGTGCGGCGGCGGCGTTGCTCGACGATCTGGAGCGCGAGGCGGTGCATGGCCCGGCGCTGATTGCTCCAGCGAGCCTGCCTGCCTTGCTGCGGACATTGATGGACGAGGTGGCGGTGCGACCGCCCCAGGGCGGGCATCCGCGCCTGGCGATCCTGGGCGTGATCGAGGCGCGACTGCATGCCGCAGACCTGCTGGTGCTGGGCGGGTTGAATGAGGGGGTGTGGCCGGGGCTGCCCGCGCCCGATCCGTGGCTGGCACCGCGCATCCGCAGCGAGCTGGGCCTGCCCGGGCTGGAGCGGCGGATTGGCCTTGCGGCGCATGATCTGGCGCAGGGGCTGGGCGCGCGCGAGGTGCTGCTGACGCGGGCGAAGCGCGATGCGGGCGCGCCGACGATTGCGTCGCGCTTCTGGTTGCGGCTGGAGGCGCTGTCGGGCGGGCTGGAGCGGGCGAGCGCGCTGGAGGCCTGGGCGCGGGCGATCGATGTGCCCGGAGAGCACAAGCCGGTCACGCGGCCCGAGCCGTGCCCGCCAGTGGCGATCCGGCCGCGATCGATTCCCGTGACCGATGTCGACCGGCTGAAGGCCGACCCCTATGCCTTTTACGCCAAGCGGATGCTGCGGCTGCGTCCGCTCGACCCGGTCGATGCCGATCCGAGCGCGGCGTGGCGCGGGACGGCGGTGCATGACGCGCTGGAGCAATGGGCGCGGCATGATGGCTGTGACCCCGACGCGCTGGAGCCGCGCGTGCTGGAGATGCTGCGCGCGGCGCACCCGATGATGCGGGCGCTGTGGCAGCCACGGTTGATCGAGGCGGTGCGCTGGATCGTGCGCGAGACGGCGGCGCATCCGGCGCGGCGCATCCTGGCAGTGGAGCAGGAGGGCGGGATCGACATTGCCGGGGTGCGGCTGACCGGCAAGTTCGACCGGATCGATGCGATGGGCGACGGGACGATCGGCATTGTCGATTACAAGACCGGCCAGCCGCCGAGCACCAAGGCGGTGCGTGCGGGCTATAGTCTGCAGCTGGGCCTGCTGGGTCTGATCGCCGAGCGGGGCGGCTTTGCCGGAATTTCGGGGCGGGCGAGTTGCTTCGAATATTGGTCGCTGGCGCGCAAGAATGGCGAGTTCGGCTATGTCGCGACTCCGGTCGACCCGGCGGAGAAATATGGGCGGATGAAGCCGGAGGAATTCGTGCCGAATGCGGCCGAGAAGTTCGCCGATACGGCGGGGCGCTATCTGACCGGGGGCGAGGCGTTCACCGCCAAGCTGCACCCGGAATATGCGCCCTATTCGGATTATGACCAGTTGATGCGCCGGGACGAATGGTATGGCCGGGAGCGGCGGTCATGAGTTTGATTCA
>CAYMUJ010000125.1:2253-5912 GCA_964393565.1 uncultured Stakelama sp.
CTTCGCGCCTTCGCGCCTTTGCGTGAATCAAGACCGGGGACACGCACATGTCGGGCGCTAATATCTCAGCTCTCCCGCCGCTGGCCGGGAGCCAGGGGGCGGCGTCGCAGCCGGAGGCGAGCGTGTGGCTGTCGGCCAGCGCGGGGACGGGGAAGACTCAGGTGCTGGCGGCGCGGGTGTTTCGCCTGTTGCTGCGCGGGGTCGATCCGGGCGCGATATTGTGCCTGACCTTTACCAAGGCGGGCGCGGCGGAGATGGCGGCGCGGGTGAGCGGGCGGCTGGCCTATTGGGTGCGGGCGAAGCGTGAGGATGTGGCAAATGACCTTGCGTCCTTGGGCGAGGACATCGCACCAGAGAAGGTCGCATTCGCCCGGACCTTGTTCGCCAAAGTGCTGGATGCGCCGGGGGGTGGCTTACGTATCCAGACGATCCATAGTTTCTGCCAGACGTTGCTGTCGGCGTTTCCGGTCGAGGCGGGGCTGACGCCGGGGTTCCGGCCGCTGGAGGCGCGCGAGGAAGCGGTGCTGGCGCGCGAGGCGCTGGCGGAGATGCTGGTGACGGCCGAGCGCGAGGGGCGCGGATGGGTGATCGATGCGGTGGGCGCGCTGAGCCTGAGGCTGGGCGAGGGCAAGGCCGAGGCGTTTCTGAGCGAATGCGCGCGCGCGCCCGAGGCGATGGCGGCGCTGCCGAGCGGGATCCAGCCATGGTTGCGGCGTGCGTTCGGGCTGCCGTCGGGGGATGTTGCCGAGGCGGCGGCGGCGTGGTGCAGCGACGATGCGTTCGACGTGGACGGGCTGGCGCGGATTGCGGACGCGAATGAGGCGTGGGGGACGGCGACGGGCATGCGCGATGCCGGCGTGGCGCGGGCGTGGATCGCGGCGGACCCGGCGGCGCGCGTCGCAGGGCTGAGTGATCTCCGCAAACTCGCGCTGACCGGGAAGGATGAACCGCGCAAGGTTTCGGCGAAGCTCGCCGCGATCGACCCGGCTTATGAAGAGCTGCTGGTCGCGCTGGGCGAGGCGTGCATCGCGGTGCAGGGGATGGTGGCGCGGGCGGGCTATGTCGATTGCCTGGCGCAGGGGCTTGAGGCCGGGCGGGACTATGCCGCGACCTATACCGCGGCGAAGCGGCGCGCGGGGGCGGTCGATTTCGACGATCTGATCGGCAAGGCGGTGGCGCTGCTCGAACAGCCCGGGATGGGCGACTGGATCCGCTACAAGCTGGATCAGGCGACCAGCCATGTCCTGATCGACGAGGCGCAGGACACCAATGTCGCGCAGTGGCGGATCGTCCGCGCGCTGGCCGATGAGTTCTTTGCCGGCGAGGGCGCGCATGGCGAGGAGGTGCGCACGATCTTTGCGGTCGGCGACTATAAGCAGGCGATTTTCGGCTTTCAGGGCACCGATCCGGTCAATTTCCACGCGGCGCAGCAGCATTTCGATACGCGCGCGGCGGGGGCGCTGGATACGCTGTCGCTGGTGCACAGTTTCCGATCGACCGCGCCGGTGCTGGAATTTGTCGATGCCGCGATCGGGGCATTGCCGCCGCCGGGGATGGGTGAATTTGCCGAGCCCGAGCCGCATGCCAGCCGGGTCGAGGGGCCGGGGACGGTAACCTTGTGGCCGCCAGTGGTGACGGGCGGCGATCCGGAGGATGAGGAAGGCTGGATCGACGACGCGACGCGCGAGCTGGCCAACCGGATCGCGCGGCAGATCCGGGAGTGGATCGGCACGCTGGAGCTGGAGAGCAAGGGGCGCGTGCTGCGGCCTGAGGATGTGATGATCCTGGTGCGGCGGCGCGGCGAGCTGGCGGGGCTGATCGTCGCGCGGCTTTATGCCGAGGGGGTGCCGGTGGCGGGGGTGGACCGGCTGCGGCTGAATGCGCCGCTGGCGGTGCAGGATCTGCTCGCGGCGGTGCGGTTTGCGTTGCAGCCGGACGATGACCTGTCGCTGGCGGCTTTGCTGGTGTCGCCGCTGATCGGGTGGACGCAAGACGAGCTGATGGTCGCGGCGATGCGCGAGCGCGGGAGCCTGTGGCGGCATTTGCGCGCGACGCAGACGCCGGAGCGGCTGGAGCCGTTGTTCGGACTGCTCGCGCGGGCGGATTTCATGACGCCGCACCGGTTTCTGGAGGCGATCCTGACCGGGCCGATGGATGGGCGGCGCAAGCTGCTGCACCGGCTGGGGGCGGAGGCGCTCGATCCGATCGAGGAGTTGCTGACCGCGGCTTTGGGGTTCGAGGGGGTGGCGACGCCGACGCTGCAGCGCTTCCTTGACTGGTTCGACCGGGGCGATGTCGAGATCGTGCGCGATGCCGCGCAACCGCAGGCGGCGGTGCGGGTGATGACCGCGCATGGCGCGAAGGGGTTGCAGGCGCCGCTGGTGATCCTGGCCGATGCGACGGCGGACCCGGTGGCGGGCAATCGCGGGGATTTTGTCGAATGGCAGCCGGATGAGTTTGCGGAGAAGATCCCGGTGTTCCGCCCCGGCAAGGCCGAGCGCGGCGGGCCGGTCGATGCGGCGGTGAGTGCGGCGGAAGCGCGCGAGCTGGAGGAGCATTGGCGGCTGTTCTACGTCGCGGCGACGCGGGCGGAGGAGCGGCTGGTGATCGCGGGGGCGCTGGGGCCGAAGGCGAAGGGCGAGCCGCCGGAGTTGAGCTGGTACACGGCTGCTGCTGCCGGGTTGGACGCGCTGGGCGTGGACGCGGGCGAGGGGGAGCGGAGCTTTACCGGGCTGGCACCGACCCGCGCCGTGCCGCGCAAGGCTGTCGTCGCGGATGCGGATCAGGCGGCGGGGGCGGTGCCCGATTGGGCGCGGCGTGCGGCGCCGGTCGAGGCGCGGCCGCCGCGGCCACTGGCGCCGTCTTCGCTGGGCGAGGATCTGGTGGCCGATCCGCCGCCGGCTGCGGTGCTGCGCGCGGCGGCGGAGCGTGGACGGTTGATCCATGCGTTGCTGGAGCGGCTGCCGGTGGTTGCGGCCGAGCGGCGTGCCGAGGTGGCCGAGCGCTGGCTGGCGGGTGCTGGCGGGGTTGTGGATGCGGGCGCGCGCGCCGAGCTGGCGCGTGCCGCTTTGGGGGTGCTGGCCGAGCCGCGCTTTGCCGAATTGTTCGGGCCGGACGCACTGGCCGAGGCGCCGGTCGCGGCGGTGGTTGGTGGCGGCCATGTCGTTTCGGGGACGGCCGACCGGCTGCTGGTGACCGACGCCCAAGTGCTGGTGGTGGATTTCAAGACCGGGCGGCGCGCGCCGGGGGCGCTGGCCGATGTGCCGCCTTATCATGTGCGGCAGATGGCCGCCTATGTCGCGGCGCTGGAGGTGATCTTTCCGGGGCGGGAGGTGGTCGCGGGGCTGCTCTACACGGCGGGGCCGGTGCTGTTCGAACTGCCGGGCGAACTGGTCGCGGCGCACAAGCCGGGCTTCGCGGGCAGCGAACAAAGCTTGCCACTCGATGCTTGAGACGCGCGGCTGCCGACCCTAGGTTGTCGCCAACACACAGGAGATTTGAGACATGGCCAAGGCCGTTACCGACGAGAGCTTTGCAACCGACGTGCTGCAGTCCGACAAGCCCGTGATCGTGGATTTCTGGGCCGAATGGTGCGGCCCGTGCAAGATCATCGGCCCGAGCCTGGAAGAGCTGGCCGAGGAGCTGGCCGACAAGGTCAC
>CAYMUJ010000126.1:0-5831 GCA_964393565.1 uncultured Stakelama sp.
GGATCTGCCCCGCCGGGCTGCCATTGGTCGACACCGGAAAGCCATAGTCGCGGAATTTGTAGGCCGTGCGCGACCGCTCGACCTGGGTCTCGAACAGGCGATAGCTCAGCCGCGCCTGCGGCCCGAGCTTGGCGGGGTCGAACTGCGCGCGCATCTGCTTCAGCGTGGCTTCGGCCATCGCCATCCGCTTTTCGTCCTCGGCGCGGGTATAGTCGTCGAGCTTGTCGTAATTGGTCTTGAGGCCCAGCGCGGTCTGGCTCTCCGGGCTCAGCGCGACATTGGCGTCGAACGCGGCGTCGAGAAACGCATTGAGGCGGGCGTCCTCCGCGTGGGTATCAGCCACGGCAGCCTCAGCCTGCGGCGCGGCATTCGCGACAAGCGCGGGGGCCGCGACGCCGGCCAGAAGCAATGGAAAAACAAGGCGAAAGGTCACGGGCGATGTCCTGTGTCGGAGAGGAATGTCGCCACGCTACCGCCACTTGCCGGACCGGGCAATGTGCATCGCCCGGCCCTTCAAGCCATCAGATCCGCACCTGGCTTCCCAGTTCGACGACGCGGTTCGTCGGCAGGCGGAAAAACTCCATCGCGCTTTCAGAACTTTGCATCAGCCATGCGAACAGCTTTTCACGCCACAGCGCCATGCCGGGCTGATCCTGCGCCGGCAACAGCTTCTGCCGCCCCAGAAAGAAGCTGGTACGCATCATGTCGAACGGCGCACCGCAACTGCTGGCCAGCGCCAGATCGCGCGGCACGTCCACCTCCTCCATGAAACCGTAGCGCAGGATGACGCTGTGGAAATTGCCGCCCAGCGGCTTCGACCGGACCCGGTCGGCAATTGCAACATGGGGAATGTCCTCCACCTTGACCGTCAGGATCAGCACCCGGTCATGGATCACCTGATTGTGTTTGAGATTGTGGAGCAATGCGGGCGGCACGGCGTCCGGCACGCTCGACAGGAACACCGCGGTCCCGCCGACGCGGTGCACCGACTCAACCGATTTGATGAAGACGCCGATCGGCATCGCGTCCTGCTCCACCTGCTGCCGCACCAGCATCCGGCCGCGCGCCCAGGTGGTCAGGATCGCGAAGATCGCGGCGGCGGCGACAAGCGGGAACCAGCCGCCGTCCAACACCTTGGCCAGGTTGGAGGCAAAGAAGATGCCGTCGACGAACAGGAACAGCGCGATCATCAGCACCGCGAGCACGCGATTCCACTTCCACACCCGAAACACCAGCACCGCCAGCATCAGCGTGGTGATGATCATCGTCCCGCTCACCGCAATACCATAGGCCGAGGCAAGGTTGGTCGATTCGCGAAAGCTCAGGACCAGCAGGATCACCGCCAGCAACAGCCCCCAATTGACCACCGGGATATAGATCTGCCCCGCTGCATGCGCGCTGGTATGCGCAATGCGGAGGCGCGGGAGGAAGCCGAGCTGAACTGCCTGATGCGTGACCGAAAAGGCGCCCGAGATCACCGCCTGGCTGGCGATCACCGTCGCCGCAGTCGCGATCAGCACCAGGGGCAGCCGGGCCCATTCCGGCGCCATCAGGTAGAAGGGGTTGGCAATCGCCTCGGGCGTGCCGAGCAGCAGCGCGCCCTGGCCGAAATAGTTGAGCATCAGACAGGGATAGGCGAGCAGCAGCCACGAAAAGCCCACCGCCTTGCGGCCGAAATGGCCCATATCGGCGTAGAGCGTTTCCGCACCCGTCACGGCGAGGAACACCGACCCCATGGCGAGGAAGGCGAGCACCGGGTCCTGAACGAAGAACAGCACCGCCCAGTGCGGACTCAATGCACCCAGAATCTCCGGGTGCTGCGCAATGTTCCAGATGCCGAGCGTCGCCAGCGTCACCATATAGACGAGCACCACCGGGCCAAAGATCGCGCCGACCTTGGCCGTGCCGCGCGCCTGAATCAGGAACAGGCCGATCAGGATCACGATCGCGATCGGCAGCACCAATGGCGCCAACCGCGCCTCGACCACAGTCAGCCCCTCGACTGCGGACAGAACCGAGATCGCCGGAGTGATCATTGCGTCGCCATAGAAGAGCGCGGTCGCCATAACCGCCATCATCACCAGCGCAGTCGTCCAGCGCCGGTCCGCAAGCTGGCGCGAAATGAGCGCGAACAGCGCGAGCGAACCGCCCTCCCCGCCATTGTCCGCGCGCATCGCCACGAACACATATTTGACCGTGACGACCAGCATAAGCGACCAGAAGATCAGGCTGAGCACGCCGAACACATGCGGCTGAGAGACCGTCAGCGGATGCGCGCCGCTGAACGTCTCCTTCAATGCATAGAGCGGCGAGGTGCCAATATCGCCATAGACGACGCCGATCGCGCCGAGCATCAGCGCGGCGAGCGATTGCTGGGCGGGTGCGCCGGGGACGGAACCAGCGGCAGCAGGGGATGAGCTGTTTGTCATGGCGCGCGATGTGCGGCGGGGTGGCATGAAGATTCCATGTGGATCGATACCGACCCCCGTGAAGAATGGCCGAATCTCGCCCTCCCCCTCTCGACGACGGGCGATGGCGGGCGCACCTAGCGGCTATGATCGACCCGCAATTCCATACCCCCGCACGCGCTTTGCGCGGCTATGTCGAGGCAGCCCTGTTCGTCGCCGCCGCCACATTGGCCGGCCTGGCCATTGCCCCGCATTGGGGCAATTCGGCGGTGGACCTGCTCTATCTGCCCGCAGTGCTCGCTGCCGCCGTGCTGGCCGGACGCGGACCCGCGCTGTTCGCCGCGACCGGGGCGGCGCTCGCCTATAATTTCTACTTCACCGCGCCCCGGCTGAGCTTGCATATCGATCAGCCCAATGACGTGCTGACCGTGCTGGCACTGTTCGCCATCGCCATCGTGACGAGCCAGCTCGCCGCATCGGTCCGCTATCAGGCGCAGCGCGCGCGGGCCGAAGCCGAGCGCAATGCGACGATCGCGGGTCTTGCCGGAAAGCTGCTGGGCTGCGCCAGCGAGCGCGAAGTCGTGGCAGGCAGCGTCGAAGCCCTGAGCGCAATCTTCGGCTGCAATGTCGTGCTGGCGCGCGGGCGTCCCGAACCGACCGTCCTCGCCAGCGCACCGACGCCGGTGCAACTGACCCCGGCGGACGTCGCCGTCGCCGCGCTGGTGCTCGAAAGCGGCACGAGCGCCGGGCGCGGACTGGCGCGCAGCCTTCCGACCGAATGGCAGTTCCACCCGGTCAGATCGGGCCATGCCGTCATCGCCACGATCGGCTTTGGCCGAAACGACGGGGTTCCAGCCATCGCGCGGGGCCAGCTTCCGGTGCTGGAGGGTCTGCTCGACCAGGTCGCGCTGGCACTGGAGCGCAGCCGGCTGGAGAGCGAGGCGCGAGAGTTCGCCCGACTGCGCGAGCGCGATCAGGTGCGCTCGACCCTGCTCGCGTCGATCGGCCAGGATCTGGGCCAGCCGGTGCGCCAGATCGCCGAGGCGGTCGACGCGCTGCGGCGTCAGGGTGCCGGCGACCGCGAGTTGCTCGGCGTGGTCGGCACCGGCGCGAACCGGATCGAGCGCTATCTGGCGAACCTGATCGAGCTGGAGCCGGACGAGGACCGGCGGCCGATCGAGATCGGCGGGGTCACGATCGACCTGTTTCGGCGTAGCGTGTTCCGCGACGGCGACCCGGTCCATCTGCCGCCCAAGGAATATGCAGTGCTGGCCGAACTCGCCCGGCATCCCGGGCGCGTCCTGACCCATACCCATCTGCTCAGGACGGTATGGGGACCGGCACAGGAAAAGCAGATCGACTATCTGCGCGTCACGATCCGCGCGCTGCGCCTCAAGCTGGAACGCGACCCGGCCCATCCCGCGCTGATCGTCAACGAGCCAGCAGTCGGCTACCGGCTCCAGATCGTCTGACGCTCAACCACAGGGAAAAATCACGCCGCGCGCGCCGCGTCGAACCGATCGACCAGCGACTGCAGGCGATCCGCTTCGGCGCGCAACAGACGCGCCGCAGCGTTGCATTGTTCACCCATCGCCGCATTCTTCTGGGTCATCTCATCAATGCTGCTGATCGCCTCCTGGACCTGAACGATCCCGGCCGTCTGCGCGACAGCGCTTCCTGCAATCTCACCGATCAGCGCGTTGCCGTTGGCCAGCTTGGTCATGATCTCTTTCATCGCGTCGCCCGAGCTCAGCACCAGCTGGGCCCCGCCCCGCACCTCTTCGCTCGACCGGTCGGTCAATGTCTTGATGTTGCGCGCGGCTTCCGCACTGCGCTCGGCAAGGTCGCGCACGGCGTTGGCCACCACGTCAAAGCCCTTTCCTGCCTCACCGGCCCTGCCCGCCTCGATGCTGGCATTAAGGGCCAGCATATTCGTCTGGAATGCCAGGCCATCGATGAAGCCGACAATCTGGGCAATTTCATCGGCGGCACCCTGCACACGCGACATGGCCGTAATCGCATCTTCGAGTGTGCGTGCATTCGCCGCCGCTTGTCGGTCGGTATCGCCCATGATGCTGGCCGCGTCGCCCGACGCCCCGGCAGACAGCTTCACCCGCTCGGTCAGCGCGGCCATTGCCGCGCTCGTCTCCTCGACCCGCGCCGCCTGCTGCTCGGTACGCAGCGACAGATCGGTGGTTGCCTCCGCAATCTCGCTCGCCCCGGTCCGCAGCACCAATGTTGTTTCCCGAACCGCTGAAATGGCCGCCTCCATCGCTTCAGCCGCCGCGTTATAGTCGTCACGCAACCGGGCATAGTCAGCCGGGAAGGCGTCGTGGATGCGGTGCGAGAAGATGCCCTGAGACAGGCAGCCAAGGCCTTGGCGCAGTGCGGAAACCACGATGTGCTGGGTTTCAGCCTGCGCCTCGGCCGCACGTTGCGCCCGATTTTCGACATAAGCGATGATCCGGTCCAGCGCGCGTGCGATATCGCCGATCTCATCCCGGCGTGACGCTTCCTCCGCTACGCGCGCAGCGCCACCATCGGCCATGGCGGTCATCGCCGACGTAATCGTCCGAATCGGCCGGATCACCTTCCGCAGCACAAACAGGACAAAGCCGATCGTTGCGGCCCCGATCAGCGATCCCAGCGCCAGCAACAGGCCGGTGGTCAGCGCGATCTGACGCTCAGCGTCATCCTTCAGCTGCTTCTGGTAGGCAAGCGCGAGTTCGACCGTCCGGTCGACGGCGCTGCGATGGCGTTCATAGGCGCTGGTCAGCCGCGCGAAGCTGGCATTGATCGATGCCGCATCACCACTGCGGACTGCGGGCAGGAACCCTTCCTCAAGTTCCTTCCAGAAGGCCTGAGCATCAGCGTCGACATCCTGCGTGATCGCCCGCTGCAGATCAGGGGTAATCGCGCTGTCCCGCCAATAGGCCTGACGCGCATTATACCCTTCGTGCAGCAGCTTGAGCCGCGCCTGAGCAGTCGCCAGCGTTTCGGGCTGTCGCGCGATCTGGTTCGCGACCAGATAGGGTTCGATGACATAGAGCGGCGGCGGAAGGATATCCGCGATCAGGTCGGAGGCTTCTTGCGACTCGCGCTGGATCGGCCCGCCCATGATGACGCGCTCGATCCGCCAGCCGCCAAAGGCAAGACTGGCGGCCGTAAGCACGATCAACGTGGCACCGGCAATAATCACCAGACGGCGAATACTCATACAAGTTGCTCCGAACACAGAAGGGGTTCGAAGAGTTGTAGATCGGAATCACAGGCTCCGGTTCGGGTAGGTCAAAGACTCACAGCTATTTGCCACAGAAAAAGGGCCCGGGTTTCCCCGAGCCCCTTCTTGCAACTGACGCGAATTGACAATCAGTCGTCGCTGCCGCCGGTCAGGAATGCCGGCAGGCCGATATTCTCGCCGCC
>CAYMUJ010000127.1:0-5780 GCA_964393565.1 uncultured Stakelama sp.
ACACCCTCGATCAGGGTGAAGTGCACGCCCTGCGGCAGCGCGCCGGTCGCGGCGTGCTTGAGGTCGAGATAGGATTTCGATGCGCTGAGCGGCGTTTCCGGCCGGAACGGATCGCCGGGCGCCATATCGACGGTGATCGAGATGCGCAGCGGCTGAGGCAGGTGTGTTTCTTCCGAATAGACGCCCGTGAGAACCTGAACCTCGAGATCGCGAACCTGAAGCTGAAGAAGATCGTGCAACGCATAGCCCCTTGGGGAGAATGATCGCGCGCCCATAGCAGAACGGTGGCGAACGGAAAGCCTTCACCCGGGTACAGCGCGCAAGTTCCGCTATGCCGCCGCTCCAATCGGGGCTAAAGGCGCGCGCCCCCGGCATCCATATCCCGGCGGCTGGAGATTGCCCCTGTTCGAGCTGGTCCCCCTGGACGAGGTGTATCGCAGTGCGGTCGAACAGTTGCTCGACCGGGTGTTCGGTGCCGACCGACGCAGTCGGACCGCCTATCGTCTGCGCGACGGGGTCGCAGCGGTGCCGGACCTCTGCTTTGCCGCGGTCGAGGCGGGGACGCTGGTCGGGTCGATCCAGTGCTGGCCGGTCGAACTGGCGGGCGACGATGGCAGCGTGACGCCGATGATTCTGGTCGGGCCAGTCGCGGTGTCGCCCGAACGGCAGAATGTCGGAATCGGCCGCGCGCTGATGCGGCACGCGATCGAAGGCGCGGGTGACGCGGTGCTGATGCTGATCGGCGACCATGAGTATTACACGCAGTTCGGATTTTCCTCCGCACACACCGGGGCATGGCGCCTTCCCGGCCCGTTCGAACGCGAACGGCTGCTTGCACGCGGACCAGCGCCGGATATGCCCGGAATGGTGGGTCCGCGTCGCTGACTCTTTACCGGGGCGGGCAAAAGCGCCTAACGGCACTGACATGCCGATGCCACCGCCCCCCGACCTCGCCAGCCTGTCGCTCGCCGAGATCGCGCGACTGGCCGACGAACAGAAGCTGCCCCCGGTCGAAAGCTGGAACCCGGCGCATTGCGGGCATAGCGACATGCGCATCGCGCGCGACGGGACCTGGTTTCATCAGGGGTCGCCGATCGGCCGCCCGGCGATGGTGCGGCTGTTCGCGTCGATCCTGCGCCGCGAACCGGATGGCCGCCATGTCCTTGTCACCCCGGTCGAAAAACTCGACATCGAGGTGGAGGATGCGCCGTTCGTCGCGGTGGAGATGAAGGTCGAGGGTGCGGGCGAAACGGCGCGAATCGCATTCCGGCTGAACACAGACGACCTGATCCCGGCCGGGCCGGAGCATGGACTGCGCTTCGAGGAGCATGACGACGGCCCCCGCCCCTATCTGCACGTGCGGCGCGGGCTGGAGGCGCTGGTGGCGCGGCCGGTCTATTATGAACTGGCGGCGCTGGCGCTGGACAACGGATCGAACCCGCCTGGCATCTGGAGCCATGGCGCGTTTTTCGCAATGGCACCGGCATGACGCTGGCGGAGCGGTTGCGTTCAGCGCTCGACGCTGTCCATGACGATGCGCCGGAGCTGATCGCCGGCGATGTACTCGATGCCCCGCCAAGGGCGACGGGCGCGCCAATGCCGGCGGCGGTGCTGGTCGCGGTGACCGACCGCCCGCGCCCCGGCCTGATCCTGACCCAGCGCACCCACACGCTGCGCCGCCATGCCGGCCAGGTCGCCTTTCCAGGCGGACGAATCGACGCGGACGACACCGACGCGATCGCCGCAGCCTTGCGTGAAGCGCATGAGGAGATCGGGCTGGAACCGGCCACCGTCGAGCTGGTCGGGCTTGGCGACCGCTATCACACGATCACCGGGTTCGAGGTGCAGCCGGTGATCGCAGTGATCCCGCCCGACCTGACCCTGACGCCACAACCGGGCGAGGTGGCGGCGATCTTTGAAGCGCCGCTCGATTATGTGCTCAACCCGGCCAACCAGTTGTGGTCCAGTGCCGAATGGCGCGGCCGCAACCGCCATTTCTACGAAATTCTGTGGCAGGAGTTCCGGATCTGGGGCGCGACGGCAGCGATGCTGGTCAATCTGTCGCGGCGGCTCAAATGGCCCGCATGACCATCGATCACGCGACCCTGCCCGATGCGCCCTGGCGACACTGGCCCGGTCTTGACCGGCTCACGGCTGCGCTGGGCGACGGAAATGCCCGCGTGGTTGGCGGCGCAGTGCGCGACACACTGCTCGGGATTTCCGTATCGGACGTCGATATCGCCACGCCGCTCGATCCGCAGGAGGTGATCCAGCGGCTGGAACGTGCCGGCATCAAGGTCATTCCGACCGGCCTGGCCCATGGCACGGTGACGGCGGTGAGCAGCGGGACGGTGATCGAGGTGACCACGCTGCGCCGCGACCTCGAAACCGATGGCCGGCACGCCACGGTCGCGTTCACCGACGACTGGCGCGAAGACGCCGCGCGGCGCGATTTCACGATCAATGCGCTCTACGCCGATCCGGCGACCGGCGCACTATTCGACTATTTCGACGGCCTTGCCGATCTGGCGGCGCGGCATGTGCGCTTCATCGGCGATCCGCTGCGCCGCATCGCCGAGGACCATCTGCGCATCCTGCGTTTCTTCCGCTTCCTCGCGCGGTTCGGTGACAGCCCGGATGCGGCGTCGCTGGACGCCTGCACCACGCGCGCCAACGACCTGATGGCCTTGTCGCGCGAGCGAATCGCAGACGAGCTGCTCAAGCTGGTCGTGGCGAAGGACGCGGTGCGGGTGATCGCGCTGATGCTGGAACGCGGGATTTTCCGTCCGGTCATCCCCGAAATCGTCTCGCTCGAGCGGTTCGCACGGGTCGCGGCGCTGGAGGCGAAGGCAGGGTTGGCGCCGGACCCGGTGCGCCGCCTCGCCGCATTGCTGCCCGCCGACGCGGCGATTGCCGAATCGGTCGGGGCGCGGCTCAAGCTGTCCAATGTTCAGCGCAAACGGCTGATCAGCGCGACCGCGTGCGAGCTGTTCGGCGCGCCACGCGCCGCCGCCTATCGGCTGGGGCGCGACGAGGCGATCGACCGGTTGTTCCTGTTCGATTGCCCGACCGCCGTGGCGGACGCCCGCGATCTGGCCGGCTGGGATATTCCGCGACTGCCGGTCAGCGGCGGGGCGTTGATCCAGCGCGGCCTGTCAAAGGGGCCCGATGTCGCCCGCGCACTGCGCGCGGTGGAAAACCAGTGGATCGCGGAGGACTTCCCCGGTGCAGACCGGGTCGCGCAGATCGCCGATGCCGTCGCGGATCAGGCGTTGCGTTCGAGCAGCAGCGAATAGGCCTGATCGATGCAGAGCGGGCGCGAATAGAGAAAGCCCTGCCCGTAATTGCAGCCGAGTGCGGCGAGCGTCTGGGCGAGTTCGTTGGTCTCGATCCCCTCGGCGGTGGTCTTCATCCCCAACGCCTGGGCGAGGCTGAGGATCGCGCGCACGATCGCGACCTTGTCACGATCGGCAAGCATCCCGGATACGAAGCTGCGGTCGATCTTGAGCACATCGATCGGCAGTTTCTGAAGATAGGCAAGGTTCGAATAGCCGGTGCCGAAATCGTCCATCGCCAGCGTCGTGCCGAGGCCCTTGAGCGCCTGCATCGTCTGGGCGATGCGGTCGGGGTCGGTGACCAGCGCGCTTTCGGTGAGTTCAAGCGTCAATTTGCTGCCATCGACGCCATTGGCTTCCAGTGCGGCCTGCACCATCGGGGCGATGTGGTCGCGCTGCAGCTGGATCGCCGACAGGTTGACCGCGACCTTGACCCCGCAATCGCCCCCCGCCCTGGCATCCCACACCGCCATGGCCCGCGCCGCTTCATGCATCGCCCAGCGGCCGAGCGGGACGATCAGCCCCGATTCCTCCGCAACCGGGATGAATTCGACCGGTGACAGCGCGATGCCGCTTTCGGTGGTCCAGCGGGCGAGCGCCTCGAACGACATGATGCGACCGCTGGCGAGGTCGCAGATCGGCTGGAAATTGAGCGCGAGGCCGCCATTGTCGATCGCCCGCCGCAATTCGGTTTCGATGCTGAATTCCTGGCGGACGACGTCGAAGGCGCGGGTCTGGTAGATTTCGGTGCGGCCCGATTTCTTGGCGCGCTTCATCGCGAACTGGGCGTGGCGGATCAGCTCTTCAGCGTCACCGCGCTCACCCTCGCCAATCGCGATGCCGATCGCGCAATCGACGCGGATTTCGAAGTCCGACAGGCGGAACGGCGTGGTCAGCGCATTCTGGATGCGCTTGGCAACGTGCAGCGCATCCTGCAGCCCTTCGTCGAGCTCAAGGCGAATCGCGAATTCATCGCCGCCGGTGCGGGCGAGCATGTCATGGCCACGCAACGCGCCCTTGACCCGGCGGGCAACCGAAATCAGCAACTCATCGCCGGCGAGGCCGCCCATACAGGCATTGATCCGGCTGAACCGGTCGAGATTGATGACGAGGACGGCAAAGCGCTCGATCCCGCTGCGCTCGATCTCGTCCTCCAGTTCCTCACCGAAGCCGGCACGATTGGGCAGGCCGGTGAGGCTGTCGGTCAGCATTTCGCGGCGCAGGCTGCGCTGAGTACGGAGTTCCGACGTATGATCGATCAACGTGACGAGGCATTGGCCGAGGTGCCGGTCCTCACTGCGCCGGGCGAGCCGAACGCGGAAGAAGCGGGCATCGACCGCGTCACCCAGTTCCCAGTCAAACTCCTGCTCGATCGCATCCGAATCGATGAAAGTGGATATCCGCGCACCAAGATGGCGAATCACCGGCGACTGGTCGGCGACAATGCCTAGACCAGAGAGACGAAACGGGCGATTGACCGATTCGAAGACCAGCCCGGTCGACACACGTTCGACAAGCGCAGCCGGGATGGGAATCATGTTGAGAAACGGTGCCGATCGCGCCGGGCCATGGGTGCGCGAATCCTCTCCCGTCAAAAGAACGGGCGCGGGGACCGGCTTGTCCCTTCGGCGGCGCGGCAACAACATCACCAATTCGGGTTAATTGCATTTGGTTAAGCGCTGCTGAAGACATGCCCCCCGAATCCGCCGTTTCGTAAGCAAAAAAGGCTGTTCAGAAGCGGTTGTCGCGCGGAAATCCGACCGGCGGCATCCGTCCGGCCGCGCCACGTGCTGCGCGCCACGGGGCCAGATCCGATTCGGTGCGCGTCCGCCCCTGTTCGCCGCCCATCCGCCAGCTAAGGCCGTCGGCGAAGCGGAAGGTTACCGCGTCGGACAGGCCGCCGTCCCGATAACGCTGGAGCTGAACCCCCTGCCCGCGCGCCAGCTCGGCCAGTTCGGTCATCGGGAAGACGAGCAGTTTTCGGTTGTCGCCGATCACCGCGACATAATCATCAGCGGCACCAACCGGGCGCACCAGCTTCAGCGTCGCACCACTGCGCGGGGTGACGACCTGCTTGCCCTTGCGCGTTTCGGCGAGCACGTCTTCGGCCTTGACCAGAAAGCCGCGTCCGTCGGTTGCGGCGACAAGTAGCTTCGGCGCGGCGCTCGCCGGGAACAGGCCGACGATACCGGTCCCGCCATCCAGATCGATCATCAGCCGCACCGGCTCACCAAAGCCGCGTCCGCCGGGCAGCTTGTCGGCCGCCAGCGTGTAGAATCGGCCATTTTCGGCGGCGAGCAGCAATTTGTCGGTCGTCTGGGCGTGGAAGGCGATGAACGGGCCGTCGCCTTCCTTGAACTTCGCCGTCTCGGCGCTGGCCAGTTCGGCATGGCCCTTCAGCGCGCGGATCCAGCCGCGCTGCGACAGGATCACGGTGATCGGCTC
>CAYMUJ010000128.1:0-5768 GCA_964393565.1 uncultured Stakelama sp.
CTGGTGACCCCTACGGGACTCGAACCCGTGTTTTCGCCGTGAGAGGGCGACGTCCTAGACCGCTAGACGAAGGGGCCGCTTGCGCGGAAGCGGGGCCTTTATCGGTGAGCGGAGTGGGCGTCAACCCGCATCGGGAAAACACCGGTCGGGGTGGCGTTCGCCGCGAACCCGTCCTATCTGGCGTCGCATGGCGCGTTCTTCACGATCGATGGACTGGGGCTTTCCCCGCTGGCGAGCTTATGGTGCCGAGCGTGACGCGGTTAAGGTGCGTCTGTGTGATCGCGAAGGGTGCGACAAGCCGGGTGATCGCCCCGCGCCCAAATCGCCTAACAGCCCCGAACGCTGGTATTTCTGCGAGGAGCATGCCGGTGAGTATAACCGCAACTGGAATTACTTCGAAGGGTTGACCGCTGAAGAGGCCGCCAAGCGCGAAGCAGATGAACGCCGCACCGCGAACGGCTATGCCGAAAGCAAGCATAATGGCTGGGCCGGGCCGGGTGACGGCACGCGCTCACGCGATGAGATGCGGGCGCTTGATGTGCTGGAGCTGGAGCCGGACGCGAACTTCGAAGCGGTGCGTACGGCGTGGCGGCGGCTTGCCAAGTCCAACCATCCCGATATCCGTCCCGGCGATGCCGAAGCGGCCAAGCGCTTTCAGGCGATCCAGGCGGCGTATGAAGTGCTGCGCGCCGCCGAAGAACGTCGGCAGTGGCGCCCCGACTGAAAGCCACCGCATGGGCGCTGCGCCGCTATTCGGGGTCAATCCGGACGCGGCGGTTGGTGTCAGCGGACTGAAACCACGTCCAGCCACTGTGCGGCGCGCGGAAAGCGCGGGAGGATCAGCCGGTCGAACACGAACAGGGCGAACAGCGTTAGCGCCAGCATCGGCAGCAGCGCAGCCATCGCCAGCGTGATCGCCGCCACGACGCGCAGCTTCGCATCACCCGGATGCGGCGGTGCGCCAAGCGAGCCGCCGGGTCGGCGCCGCCACCACATCACCACACCGCTCGCCGCCAGCAACATCAGCGCCAGCGCGGTCAGCACGCCGACCAGCTGATTGATCCACCCGAACAGCTGCCCCTCATGCCAGGCGATGCCGTAACCGATCACTCGATCAATCGGGTGCTTGTCGGCAAAGCCGCTGCGCGCGACGACATCGCCGGTCATCGGGTCGAACTGGACGGTCCGCGCGATCGGGCGGTTCTGGGTTTCGCTGGCCAGTTTCCAGATATTGCCATTGGGCGGCCCGAATTGCGCGGGGGCGCCGGGCGGGGACAGGATTGCAGGGGCGGGGACAGTCTCTGCCTGTGCGCGCTGTACCATGTCGGTCAGCGTCATGCCCATCGGCATCGGCGCCCCGCTCGCCGCCGCACGCAGCATCGCTTCATGGTCATGCTCGCCATGCAGGTCGACGCCGCCCTTCCATTGCTGCGGGCCTTGCACCAGCCCCAGTTCCGCCCGGACTGCGCGGAATGCCGTCGCCCAGCCATCGGTCCAGGGCAGGCCGGACACGAGCAGCACCAGTGCAAGGCCCGAGACCCAGAAACCCGTCACCGCATGCAGATCGCGCCACATGACGCGCCCGCGCGCGCCCAGCCGCGGCCACAGCACGCCCGCCAGTCCGCGCCCGCGCGGCCACCACAGATACAGGCCCGACAGGATCAGCAGGATCGCCCAGCTCGCCGCGATCTCGACCAGAAACCCGCCCCACTGACCGAGCAGCAGCGAGCCGTGGATGCGCGAAACGGTCGCGGCGATGCGTGCTTCGGGATCGTCGATCGCGATCACCTTGCCCTGCGGCGACACCGCAATATCGCGCATGCCTCCGTCGGCCAGCCCGACATGGATCACGGCGGCGTCACCCGAGGCTGCGGGCAGGCGGTAGCTGTGGAAGCTGGCGCCCGGTATCGCCGCCAGCGCCGCCGTCAGTTGCGCGTCCGGCGTCACCGCCCCGGTGACGGGCAGGTTGCGCCAGTCGCGCTCCTGCCACGCATCCAGTTGCGGCTTGAACAGATAGATCGCCCCGGTCAGCGCCAGCAGCAGGATGAACGGCACCACGAACAGTCCGGCATAGAAATGCCAGCGCCAGATCGCGCGGTAGAGCTTGCTCCCTTCCGCGTTCATCCCGCGTAGCGTTCCGCCGTGGCCCGGATCAGCGCGATCATGTTGGGGATGCCCTGCGTCCGGTTGGAGCTGAGCTGGTTGCGCAGGTCGAACGGCGCCAGCGCGGCTTCGATATCGGTCGCCAGAATCTCGGTCGGCGCGCGGTCCTGCACCGTCAGCAGGACCAGTGCGATGATCCCCTTGGTGATCGCGGCGTTGCTGTCGGCAAGGAAATGCAGCGTCCCGTCGTCGCGCACCATGGGATAGACCCACACCGCCGCCGAACAGCCGCGCACCAGCGTCGCATCGGTCTTGAGCGCGTCGGGCATCGGCTCCAGCGCCTTGCCCAGGTCGATCAGCAACCGGTAGCGGTCGTCGGCGTCGAGGAACTCATATTCGTCGGTCAGGTCGGACAGGCTGGTCATGCCGCGCCCTTAGCGGGGACACGCGCCCGCGTCACCCGGTCTTGTCTGAACCGTCACCGCGTGGGTGCGTGGGAATTCCCGGTATTCGTTTGCCCTGAGCTTGTCGAAGGGCGGATTACCACGCCATCACTGTGCTCTTCGCATCGTGCTTCGACAAGCTCAGCACAAACGGATTTCGGGACAGTTTCGGGCTGAAAGGGGTGGGGGAGCGGGCCGGCACAGCGCATGATCAAAGGTCCACGCCTGCGGCGATTGCCTCGAGCTTGCGGATGCGTTCCTTGAGGTCGGCGATCTCGATCCGCGCGCCGGCATTGCCCTGCGCGGCGGGAGCGGCTTCGCCCTGGTGCACCAGCGACAGTTCCTGCCGCTTCAGCGCCAGCCAGCCGCGCCATCCGGCCAGGCCCGCTGCGGTCACCATGCCGACGCCGCCCAGCGTCGCCAATACCATCGCCATGTAGAAATTGGGGTCAGTCATCACATCCTCCACCGACCGGGGTCGGACTTCAGTTGCGTCAGAGTTCAGTTTCTGCCGTCGCGCAGCTTCTCGATCTCGCGGTCGAGGCTCACGCTCGAATGATTGTCGGTGATCACGCGCTCCAGCACCGCGATGCGGTCCTTCAACGTGCGCACTTCCTGCTCCAGCCGGCGGGCTTCGGCGCTCGCTGCGGCATCATGGGCGACATAATCATTGCCGCGGCCATCCTTCTGGATGCCCATCCTGGCGCGGACGATGTTGCCGACGGTTACGATCGCCACGATCGCCACCACCATGAACGCCCAATCCATACCCTGCCTCCTGTTTGTCTGTTCTTGGGTCAGCCCGTGCGGGCTTACTCGGCCGGCTGAGCCGCCGCTTCGCGCGCCAGTCGCTCGGCGCGGCGGATGGGGCGGTCGCGCATCTCGGCCATCGTGACGCCGATCGCGCCAATGACGCCCAGCACCGCGAACAATCCGATCAACATGGTAGATACTCCCTCACAAAATTCGTTGGTTCAGTTGACCGGTCGCTCGTCGCGCAGCCGCTCGATCTGGTCTGACAGGTCCAGGCCCTTGTCGGTAACGATCCGCTCCAGCACCCGCACCCGTTGCTCCAGCCGTTCGGTATGTGCCGCATATTGCGCGGCGCGTTCGGCGGTCTGGGCGCTGAGCGCCTCGGCCATCTTTTCCTTGTGCTTCAGCCAGCGCTTGAACATGTCACTGCCGACCCCGAACGCGACGGGGATGCCGACGATGATTACAAAGAAGATCAACACGCTGGTCGGCATCGTCTAACCCTTTTAGTTCTTGCTGATCCGCAGCGCCTCGATTTCGCGATCCAGGGCGTGGCTGCTATCGGTCACGATCCGCTCGACATTGGCCAGCCGGTCCTTGACCGAACCCAGTTCCGCGCGGAGCTGGGCATTTTCCTGGCTGATCAGCTTGATCCGCTCGATCATCTCTTCATTCTTCTGCGGATAGACCGCCTGGCCCCAGGCCCCGTCGAGCGGGTAGCCATTTTTGATGCGGAGCCAGGTGGTGAACATCCACCCGATCATCCCGGCCACGCCGACGATTGCGATCGTGGGGGCCAGTGCGGTGAAAAAGGAAAACTTGTCCATTACTTCGGTCCCTTCAGCGCAGCGCGTCGATGGCGCGGGCGGTTCGCTCGGCGGGGTCGGTGGCGATGCGCTCAAGCACCGCGATCCGTTCTTCCAGCCGGCTGATCTGCCCGGTCAGCCGCTCATTCTCGCTCGTCAGCAATTCGATCTTGCGCGCTGCGCCCGGGTCGCCCTTGTCGACCGTACCCGACCATTCATTCTCGATCGGGTATCCGTGCTTGGCGCGGATCCAGGTCGAAGCGAGCCATCCGAAGGTCGAGATCGCGATGATCGCGATGACAAAACCCGGTCCACCCCAGTTCATGATATTTCCCTCCTGTTGAGCGCGCTGTCAGCGCAGGCGCTCGATCTCGTCAGCGAGCTGCGTGTTGCGGCTCGTGTAGAATGTTTCGATGTCGGCCATGCGGCGATCGATGTCGCGCAGCTTGGAGCGGACTTCCTGGGTCGAACGGCGCGGGTTGGCGCGGACGCCCTGCCAGAACTTCGCTTCCTCGGCATTGTGGTACAGGCCGGCCGGCTTTTGCGAGATCACCATCGCCAGGCCGATGTACACAAAGAACATCAGCGGGAAGGTGGTGAAGAACAGGATCAGAAAACCCAGGCGGATCCACAGCGGGTCGACCCCGGTATAGTCGCCCAGTCCTTCACAGACACCGAGCCATTTGCCGTTGACCTTGTCGCGGTACAATTGAGTGCGGCTAGCGGACATTTCAGTTCCTCCGTGCGCGTTCATAGTCGGGGAGTTCGCGGGCCGGCGGCGTTTCGGTGCTGCGGATGCGGAACTCGGGATTGTCGGCGGCGATGATCCGCTCGATCGTGTGCAGGCGATCCTCCAGGCGGCGTGCGGTATAGTGCAGCTCGTCCAGCAGGCTTTCGTCTTCGCCGGTCAGCGTCTTGGCCTGTTTCCACTTGGTCACATAGTGGAGGATGATCCACGGCATGCCGATGAAGAGCATGCCGACGACGCCGATCGGGACCAGGATTTCGTCCATGGCTTAATTCCCTTTGTTCAGACGCGCCTTGAGCGCGGCCAGCTCGGCATCGACCTTCTCGGCCGACTGGAGCTCGGCGATTTCCTCCTCCAGCGTCTTCTTCGGCGCGCCCAGTGCCAGCGCATCGGCGCGGCCCTCGGCAAAGTCGACACGGCGCTCGAGCAGGTCGAAGCGGCTGAATGCGTCGCTGACCTTCGACCCATGGGTCATCTCGCGCAGCTTTACGCGGTTGTTGGCGCTTTCCAGGCGGGTCATGATCGCATTCTGGCGGGCGCGGGCGTCGCGCAGCTTGGTCTGCAGCTTGGCGATATCCTCTTCCGACGCGCGCAGCGCATCGTCGAGCACCGCGATCTCAGCATTCAGCTGATCGCACATGTCATACGCCTTCTGACGCTCGACCAGTGCAGCCTTGGCCAGGTCCTCGCGGTCCTTGCTCAGCGCCAGCTCGGCCTTTTCGGTCCAGCTCATCTGGAGGTTTTCCAGCTTGGCGATGTGGCGGCGCATTTCCTTCTGGTCGGCGATGGTACGAGCCGCGCTGGCGCGGACCTCGACCAAAGTTTCCTCCATTTCGAGGATGATCATGCGGATCATCTTTGCCGGGTCTTCCGCCTTGTCGAGCAAGTCGGTGAAGTTGGCTGCGATGATGTCGC
>CAYMUJ010000129.1:0-5750 GCA_964393565.1 uncultured Stakelama sp.
CCCAAGCAGATGGTGTGATAGCCGGATAATACGGACAGGATACCAGTTGGCAAGCTTGACTCGACGAGAAGTTGGAACAAAGAAGGAACGTATTGTCCGAGTCGGAGTCTGTAACCGGATCATGGCCGATCCCGCGATCATCAGCCAGTTGCGCGAAACATTGCGCGCAATCGAAGGCACCGGCTTTCGCCGTCGCCCCGTACTGCCGTTCGGCATGCAGCGGCTCGACGCGCGGCTGGCCGATGGCGGGTTGCGGCTCGATGCGCTGCATGAAGTGGCGGGGGCGAGCGCCGATCTGACCGACGATGCCGCCGCGACGCTGTTCGTGGCGGGGATCGCGGCGCGCGCCTGGGGGCCGGTGCTGTGGGTGGTGCGGCGGCGCGACCTGTTCGCACCGGGCCTGTATCAGGCGGGACTGGCACCCAAGCGCGTCCTGTATGCCGAGGCGAAGGACGATGACGAGCTGATCGCGATCATGGAGGAAGGGCTGCGCCATCGCGGGCTGGGCGCGGTAGTGGGCGAGGCGCGGCGCGTGGCGATGCCCGCGACCCGGCGGCTGCAGCTGGCGGCGGAGGGCGGGCGCACCATCGCGCTGCTGATGAAGCGCCATCCGCGTCAGGGCGGCGACCCGCTGGCCATGCCATCGGCGGCGGTGACGCGCTGGCGCGTGGGCTGTGCGCCATCATCACCGATGCCGGTCGAAGGCGTCGACCGGGCGCGCTGGCAGCTGAGCCTGGCCCGGCAAAAGGGGGGCGATCCTTTCGAAATCCAAGTGGAGGCGTGCGATGAAACGGGGCGCTGCGCCCTGCCTGCCCGACTGGCCCATCGAACGGCTGCGGCAGGCGGAGCGGACAGGATCGCCGCTGCCGCCTGACGCCGCGCCGACATCACCTGATAC
This sequence comes from uncultured Stakelama sp., assembly GCA_964393565.1. GTDB lineage: Bacteria > Pseudomonadota > Alphaproteobacteria > Sphingomonadales > Sphingomonadaceae > Sphingomonas. Next base: position 899 of record CAYMUJ010000129.1, read on the forward strand.
CCATCGATCAGGCTGAAATAGCGCGATTTGCCGCCCGGCGCGGTGCCGATGGGGGCGGAAGCCGGTCTCACATAAGCGAGCTTGTCGGCGTCCCTGTGGGTCCACTTCCCTGGCTTTTCACCCCCCGACGGTCTGTTCGATCACGCCAAAGATCGGGTGGTGGCGGTCGTCCTCGGCCCAGATGCGGACGGTGTCGCCGGCCTTGAGGAACGGGGTCGTCGGCTTGCCGTCGGTGATCGTTTCGACGGTGCGGACTTCGGCGAGGCAGGAATAGCCGACACCGCCCTGCGCGATCGGCTTGCCCGGGCCGCCATCGGCGTCGCGGTTGGAGACCGTGCCCGATCCGATGATCGTGCCCGCCCCCAGCGCGCGCGTCCTGGCCGCATGCGCGATCAGCGTACCGAAATCAAAGGTCATGTCCTCGCCCGCCTCGGCCCGGCCGAAGGGCTGGCCGTTCAGATCGACCATCAGCTTGCGGTGCAGCTTGCCGTCGCGCCACCAGTCGCCCAGCGCATCGGGGGTGACGAACACGGGCGAAAAGGCGCTGGCGGGCTTGGACTGAAAGAAACCGAATCCCTTGGCCAGTTCGCCCGGGATCAGGTTGCGCAGCGACACGTCGTTGGTCAGGCCGACCAGCCGGATCGCGGCCAGCGCTTCCTCCCGGCTCGCGCCCAGCGGCACGTCGCCGGTAACGACCACCACTTCGGCCTCGAGGTCGCAGCCCCAGTCTTCGTCGGCGAGCGGGATCGGGTCACGCGGGCCGAGAAAGCCGTCACTGCCGCCCTGATACATCAGCGGGTCGTGCCAGAAGCTGTCCGGCATTTCCGCCCCGCGTGCCTGCCGCACCAGCGCGACATGGTTCACATAGGCCGAGCCATCGGCCCATTGATAGGCGCGCGGCAGCGGGGCGGCGGCGTCACGCTCGTGAAAGCGTTCACGCGGGATCACTTCATGGTCGAGATCGGTGGCGAGGTTGCGCAAGGGCCCCTCATAACGATCCCAATCGTCGAGTGCGGCCTGCAACGTGCCGACGATATGTCCGGCATCGGCATACCAGGCGAGGTCGCTCGACACGACGACAAGGCGACCATCGCGCCCGTGCTTAAGACTGGCCAGTTTCACGCTGATTCTCCTGCTCCTGCCCACCTGTTTCAACCGGCTGGTTCTCGGCGAGTCCGTAGTTGACCTGCATTGACAGGCGCGAACGCAACCCGCAACGCTCAACACATGCATTCCGAGCTTCGATTCCTGGAGCAAGGCGGCGAGATGGGGCGCCGCATACGGGAGCATGACTGGGCCGCAACCCCGCTCGGGCCGCCCGGCGACTGGCCGCAACCGCTTCGTTTTGCCCTGGGCATCTGCCTTGGTTCGGAAATGCCGACCGCGATCTATTGGGGTCCGGAACTGCGGCTATTCTACAACGACGCCTGGACGCCGGTTGCGGGCGAGCGTCATCCCGGCGCGCTGGGGCAGCGCGGGCAGGACGTCTGGCCCGAAATCTGGGATGTCATCGGTCCGCAATTCGCCCATGTGCTGGCAACGGGCGAAGGGTTTGCCACCTATGACCAGCGGCTCGACATCAAGCGCGACGGAACGCCGCGGGAAAGCTATTGGAACTACAGCTTCACGCCGATCCGGGACGAGTTCGGGCAGGTGTGCGGCATCCTCAATCAGGGGAATGAGACAACCGCAACGGTCCTGTCCCAGCGCGAACGTCGCGCAGAGATTGCGTGGCTGCATGATCTGTTCCAGCAATCATCAGGCGCCGTCGCGCTGTTGCAGGGGCCGAGCCATGTCTTCGCCCTTGCCAATTCCACCTATTGCGAGCTGACCGGGCGCAATGATCTGATCGGCAAGCCGGTGGCAGAGGCGTTGCCCGAACTCGTCAAACAGGGGTTCGTCGATCTGCTCGACCAGGTGTTTGAGAGCGGGACCGCATTCCGCGCGACGGGCCGGCCCGTCGAACTGGTCCGTGGCGGAGTCGCCGATACCCGCATGGTGGATTTCGTCTACCAGCCGATCAAGGACGTCGCCGGCAAGACAACCGCCATTTTCGTGGAGGTGAATGACGTTACCGAACGGGTCGTCGCCGAAACCCGGCTGCGTGAGAGCGAGGAACGGCTCCAGCTCGCCCTGCAGGCTTCGAACATTCTGGGGGTGTGGGACTGGGATCTGACCACCAACCAGCTGCGCACCGATGCCCGCCTTGCCGACCTGTACGGGGTCGATCCGCAACTGGCCGAAAAAGGCGAACCGGTCGAGGCGTTTCTGGGCCATATCCACCCCGATGACGCGACGCGCCTGCGTGCCGAAACCGAACAGGCGATGCAAAGCGGCAACCGCTTTTCAAGCGAGTACCGGCTGATCGATCGCGACGGCCGGGTGCGCTGGGTCACCGCCCAGGGAAGATGCAGCCATGATGCCGAGGGCCATCCGGTGCGTTTCCCCGGAATCATTTTCGAGATCACCGAGCGTCGCGAAGCAGAAGAGGCCGCGCGCAAGGCCGCCGCCGACCTTGAGGCGGCAACGCAGGATCAGGCCTTTCTGTTCGACCTCGCCGGTCGCCAGCGCGCGCTCGATTCCCCCGATGCCATCATGCGGCTCAGTGCCGGGGCGATCGCCGACCGGCTGGGCATGGACCGGGTGGGATTTTACCGTGTGATGGGTGACAATTCGGTCCAGTTCGGCCCCTGTGTCACCACCGCCCGTCTCCCTTCGCTGGAAGGAAGCGTCTGGCCCGAAATGGCCGCCACCCACAATATCTATCGACAGGGGCTGACATTGGTGGCGCATGACAGCGCCACCGACGCCCGGTTGATGAACAGCGACCTGTCACGCTACGCCCCCGCCGCCGTCGGTGTCCCGCTGATGCGTGGCGGCATATGGGTGGCCAGCCTCTACGCCAACCAGGCAGAGCCGCGCCAATGGCGCCCCGACGAAATCGCGCTGATCGAAGCAGTTGCGGAGTCGGCCTGGGACGCGGTGGAGCGCGCCGCCGCACTGATCGCGCTGCGCGAAAGCGAAACCAAATTCCGCGCCATCGCCAATTCGATCGACCCGATGGTCTGGTCGACCCTGCCCGATGGTTATCACGATTACTATAACGACCGCTGGTACGAATTTACCGGCGTCCCCTATGGCTCGACCGATGGCGAGGCGTGGAACGACATGTTCCACCCGGACGACCAGACCCGCGCCTGGACCGTGTGGCGCGAATGCCTTGAAACCGGCACCCCTTACCATATCGAATATCGGCTGAGGCATCATAGCGGGGTCTATCGCTGGGTGCTGGGCCGCGCCCAGCCTGTGCGCGACGAAAGCGGGGCGATCACCCGCTGGTTCGGCACCTGCACCGACATTCAGGACATTGTCGATGCGCGTGAAGTGCTGGCGCGATCCCGCCAGGAACTGGAGCAGGCCGTCGAGGAACGCACGCGCCAGCTGATGTCCGCCGAAGAACGGTTGCGCCAGGCACAGAAAATGGAAGCCGTGGGCCAGCTTACTGGCGGCATCGCCCATGATTTCAACAATATGCTAGCAGTCATCATCGGATCGCTCGACATGCTTGAGCGCCGCATCGCCCAGGGGGCGACCGATCTGGACCGCTATATCGTCGCGGCGCGGGACGGCGCGACCCGTGCCGCCGCGCTGACCCAGCGCCTGCTCGGCTTTGCCCGCCAGCAACCCTTGGCGCCGGTCGCACTCGACATCAACGCACTGGTATCGGGCATGATCGAGCTGCTCATGCGTACATTGGGCGAGAAGGTCACGGTCGAAACCCAGTTGCAGAGCCAGCTTGCCACCGCACTTGCCGACCCGAACCTGCTTGAGAATGTGATCCTGAACCTGTCCGTCAATGCGCGAGACGCGATGCGCGATGGCGGCAGGCTGACGATCGAGACCGCGAACCGGACGCTCGGCCCGCGTCAGGCAGGCGAATTGGGGCTGCCGGCCGGCGATTATGTCACACTGACCGTCGCAGACACCGGATCGGGCATGTCGAAAGAAGTCGCGGCGCGTGCCTTTGACCCGTTTTTCACCACCAAGGGCGTGGGCAAAGGCACTGGCCTGGGCCTTAGTCAGGTATTCGGCTTTGCGCGCCAGTCGGGTGGCCATGTCGCGATCGACACGGCACCCGGTCGCGGCACGCGGGTCACATTGCTGCTGCCGCGCCATGACCAGAGCCCACAGCAAGTCCAGCCCGCGCCAGGTCCGTCCACACTGCATCCGGGATCCCGGGATGAAGTGATTCTGGTCGTCGAGGACGAGGAGCGCGTCCGCAACCATTCGGTCGAGGCGCTGCGCGAGCTGGGCTATACCGTGCTGCAGGCGCCGGACGGGGTCGAGGCGCTCCGCATCATGGCGCGAGGAACGCAGCCGATCGCGTTGCTGTTCACCGATGTGGTCATGCCCGAAATGACCGGCGACGAGCTGGCCCGACGCGCGCGGGAACGGCAACCGGGCCTCAAGGTCCTCTACACCAGCGGCTACACGCCTGATGAGAATATCGTCACGACGAACGCGGAAATTGCCGCAGCGCTGATCGCCAAGCCGTTCGGCGTCGCGCAGCTGGCCGCCAAGGTCCGCGCCGCACTCGACAGCTGACCGCGCGATGCTGGACGTGCGCGCGCGTGGAGACTAGGGGAAGCCGCGATTTGAGTCGCGTTCGGCGTGCGCCGAGCTGGCACCCATCGGTGCCGCCTGACTGAAGCTGAAAGGATCGGATAGTTGGCGAACGTCGCGGTGATCGGCGCCCAGTGGGGCGATGAGGGCAAGGGCAAGATCGTCGACTGGCTGGCCAGCCGCGCCGACCTCGTCGTCCGCTTTCAGGGCGGGCATAATGCCGGTCACA
>CAYMUJ010000130.1:0-5706 GCA_964393565.1 uncultured Stakelama sp.
TTGGCCATGACGCCTTCCTGCTGGATGCGCCCGAACTGAACCGGGTAGTCGACGGATTTTTGAGGGCGGGCGCATGAGTGGCTACGTTATCGATCTAGATCGTGATCGGCTCCAGCTCGACGTGATCCATGGCTTCGTTGCGGACAGTTACTGGGCGAGGGGCATGCCGCACGCGCTTTTGCAGCGCGCAATTGCGAATTCGATCTGTGTCGGCGCTTATCACGGCGCGGTGCAAGTCGGCTTTGCGCGCGTGATCACCGACCGTGCGACCTTCGCTTATCTGGCCGATGTGTTCGTTCTCGACGCGCACCGGGGCAACCGCTTGGCGACCGAGATGGTGGCGGCGCTGCACGCCCATCCGGAACTTCAGGGCCTGCGCCGCTGGATGCTCGCGACGCGCGATGCGCACCCGGTCTATGCAAAGCTGGGCTGGATGCCGATTGCGCAACCCGAACTGTTCATGCAGCGGCATGATCCGGACATTTATCTGAGGGCCAGCGAATGACTGCGCTCCGCCCTGATCTGGCGATCATCGCCGCCAATGTCGCGCCGGGCAGCCGCGTGCTCGATGTCGGGTGCGGCGACGGGGCGCTGATGGCGGCGCTGCGGGATCAGCGCCAGTGTGATGCGCGCGGTCTGGAGATTGACGCGCACAATGTCGCTTCCGCCGTCGGGCGCGGGCTGTCTGTGATTCAGGGCGATGCCGACACCGACCTCGCCGATTATCCCGACGCCAGCTTCGACTATGCGATTCTGAGCCAGACGCTGCAGACGACGATGCGGCCGCATGTCGTGCTCGATCACCTGCTGCGGATCGGCAGCCAAGCGGTCGTTTCCTTCCCCAATTTCGCGCATTGGCGGGTGCGGCTGTCGCTGTTGTGGGGCGGGCGGATGCCGGTGACGCGGCTATTGCCGGTGCCCTGGTATGAGACACCCAACATCCATCATGTGACGATCGACGATTTCCGCGCCTTCGTGGCGGAGCGCGGGATCACGGTCGAGCAGGCCTGGTTCCTGTCCGGCGACCAGCTGACCAGCTCCGCCGCCGCCAATTTCCGTGCCGAGCACGCCGTCTTTCTGCTGAAGCGGTAATTTGCTTGTTTTGCTCGGCTGACGCCGAGGCGGCACTGGCCGGGTGGGGGAGCCGGCCGGTGCCGCATTATCGAAATCAACGTCAGTTTTCGACGAAGCGCGCGTGACGGGTCCGGTTTCACCCGTTACCAATCACTCCCAGAACATCGTCAGGGAGTCCCATATGCGTCAGTCGGTCGCCGGCGTCCTCGCCGCGCTCTTCGTCGTTGGTCAGGCAAATGCGCAGGGCAAGCCCGCCGAAAAGCCCAAATGGGACGTCAATGCGCCGCAAGGCGCGACACTGATACAGGCGCAGATCGACACCGACGAAGGCACCTGGATCGACGTCGATGTCAGCCCCGATGGCAAGAGCATCGCCTTTGCGCTGCTCGGCGACATCTACACCATGCCGATTGCCGGCGGTACGCCGACGCGGATTGCCGAGGGCATGGCGTGGGAGGTACATCCGCGCTTCTCGCCCGATGGCCGCCGCATCGCCTTTACCTCTGATCGCGGCGGTGGCGACAATATCTGGATCATGAACGCCGATGGCAGCGACAAGCGTCAGCTGACCAAGGAGGATTTCCGCCTGCTCAACCAGCCGAGCTGGTCGCCGGACGGGCAGTATATCGTCGCCAAGAAGCATTTCACCACGGGCCGCTCGCTCGGCACGGGTGAGGTGTGGCTGTATCACGTGTCGGGCGGCGCGGGCGTGCAGCTGGTCAAGCGCCCGAACGAGCGGCACCAGAAGGAACTGGGCGAGCCGATCTATTCGGCGGACGGCAAGGGCGTGTATTTCACCCGCAACATCACGTCCGGCCCGATCTTCGAATATGCGCAGGATTCGAACACCAACCTGTTCAATATCGAGCGTTATGACCTTGAGACCGGTGAGACCATCACGGCGGTGTCGGGGCTGGGCGGATCGGTCCGCCCGGCACCGTCGCCGGATGGCAAGTCGATCGCCTTTGTCCGGCGTGAGGCAGGCAAATCGAAGCTGTGGGTCAAGGATCTGGCGAGCGGCGTCGAGCGCATCGTCTATGGCGCGCTCGATCAGGATGTGCAGGAAACCTGGGCCGTCACCGGCGTCTATCCGAACATCGACTGGACGCCCGACAGCAAGTCGATCGTATTCTGGGCGGGCGGCAAGATCCGCCGCGTCGATGCGGACGGCGCCAATGCGGCGGTGATCCCGTTCCGCGTCGCCGATACCCGCGCAGTCGCCGACGCCCCGCACCCGCAGATCGCGGTCGCTCCGGACAGCTTCACGACAAAGATGCCGCGCTTCGCCACCGTCTCGCCCGATGGCAGCCAGCTGGTGTTCGAGAGCCTGGGCAAACTCTGGGTCAAGCCGGTCAGCGGCGGCACCGCGAAGCGGCTGACCAACCTCGCCGACAGCGCGGGCATGGAGCTGTTCCCGGCCTGGTCGCGCGACGGGCGGTCGATCGTGTTCGTCCAGTGGAATGACGAAAGCCTTGGCGCGATCCGTGTGGTTCCCGCTTCAGGCGGCGCGGCACGGAGCGTGACGCAGCAGCCGGGCCATTATGCGCGCCCGCAATTCTCGCCCGATGGCAAGACGATCGTGTTCGAAAAGGGCGATGGCGGCGGGCTGACCCCGCCAAAATGGGGTGAGAACCCCGGCGTCTATCGCGTTGCCGCCGCCGGCGGCACGCCGGTGATGGTCACGCGCAGCCTGTCGCGCCCGCACTATGGCGCATCGAACGACCGCATCTTCATGGTCGAGGGCGGCGACGAGCTGCAGCTCGTCTCGACCGACCTGAACGGCGAGGGCAAGCGCGTCCATGCGACCGGCGAACTGGCGAACGAGTTCGTCGTCGCACCGGACGGCAAAAGCGTCGCTTTCCGCCAGAATTATCAGGTGTTCGCGATGCCGCTGATGCCCGGTGGCCAGCAGGTTGCGGTCGCGCCGAAGGGCGATGCGCTGCCGGTGGTGCGCGTCAGCAGCGATGGTGGCGATTACATCGCCTGGTCGGGCGACGGCGCGCGGCTGCACTGGAGCCTTGGCGCAACGCTGTACACCGCCGACCGCAGCACCTTCTTCGCATCGGCCCCCGGCGGCGCGAAGGTTACCGTGACCCCGCGCACCACATCGATGGCGATGGAGGTCAAGGCGGCCAAGGCGAGTGGTACCGTCGCGCTGACCGGCGCGCGCATCGTCACCATGACCGGGGCCGATGGCGGGGTGATCGCGAATGGCACGATCCTGATCGAGGGGGATCGCATCGTCGCGGTCGCACCGACCGCTGCGATTCAGCTGCCCGCAGGCACCAAAACCGTCGATGTGACCGGCAAGACGATCATCCCCGGCCTCGTCGATGCGCACGCGCATGGCCCCTATGGCACCGACGAGCTGATCCCGCAGCAGAACTGGTCGCTGCTGCAGAACCTGGCGCTCGGCACCACCACGCTGCACGACCCGTCGAGCCAGGCGGCGCACGTCTTTGCCGCGGCTGAGCTGCAGCAGGCGGGCAAGATCCTTGCCCCGCGCCTCTTTTCGACCGGCGAGATCGTCTATGGCGCGCGCGCTGCCGGGGTCTATGCACAGATCGACAGCTATGAGGACGCACTCAACCATGTCCGTCGCCTGAAGGCGCAGGGCGCTTACTCGGTGAAGAATTACAACCAGCCGCGCCGCGAGCAGCGCCAGATGGTCGTCGCCGCCGCGCGGGCGGAGGGGATGCAGGTGGTGGCCGAAGGCGGGTCGCTGTTCGGCATGGACATGAACCTGATCGCCGACGGCAACTCGACGCTGGAGCATAATGTGCCGGGCGAGGTGTTCTACAAGGACGTGATCCAGTTCTTTGGGCAGAGCGACACCAACTACACCCCGACTTTGGTCGTCACCTATGGCGGCCTGGCCGGCGACCCCTATTGGCGCCAGGCGACCAATGTCTGGGAGAATCCGCTGATGGTGCACACGCCCCCGGCGCAGTTGCGCGCCGACACGATGCGCGTGACCAAAGCGCCCGAGAGCAATTTCGTCGACGATGACAACGCACGTGAAGCGAGGAAGGTGATGCAGGCGGGCAAGCTGGTCGCGATCGGCGCGCATGGGCAGCAGGCCGGAATCGGCGCGCATTGGGAACTGTGGTCGTTCGTGCGCGGCGGCATGACCCCGGTCGAGGCGCTGCGTGCCGGCACGATCGATTCGGCCAGGTCGCTGGGCTACGCCAAGGATGTCGGATCGCTGGAGCCGGGCAAGCTCGCCGACCTGCTCGTCCTCGACGCCGATCCGACGGCGGATATCCGCAACAGCGACAAGATCCACCGCGTGATGCTGGGCGGGCGGATGTACGATCCGCACACGATGAACGAGGTCGACACCGGTACAGCAAAGCGCCGTCCCTATTGGTGGGAATAGCCGGCGATCATGCAGGACGCATGATTCCGTGCTGGACCGAAGCTGCAAAACGCCATGCCCGCGTGGCGTCGCGTGCGCGTGAGGAATGTCGGAAAGAGAAAGGCGCCGCTGACCCCTTGGCCAACGGCGCCTTCCTTCTACCCGTCCGATCCGCTCACAGCTTCTCGGTCAGCTCCGGTACGACCTTGAACAGGTCGCCGACCAGGCCGATGTCCGCGACCTGGAAGATCGGGGCGTCTTCGTCCTTGTTGATCGCGATGATCGTCTTGCTGTCCTTCATGCCGGCGAGATGCTGGATCGCGCCCGAAATGCCGACCGCGACATAGACTTCCGGCGCGACGATCTTGCCGGTCTGGCCGACCTGATAATCGTTGGGGGCATAGCCCGCATCGACCGCAGCGCGGCTCGCACCGACCGCGGCACCGAGCTTGTCGGCGAGCGGATCGATCATCGCGTGGAACTGTTCACCCGAGCCGAGCGCACGGCCGCCCGAGACGATGATCTTGGCGCTGGTCAACTCGGGGCGCTCGCTCTTGGCGATCTCCGCACCGACGAAGCTCGACAGACCCTTGTCGCCGGTGCCCGAAACGGTCTCGATCGATGCGCTGCCGCCCTCGGTCGCCGCCTTGTCGAAGGCGGTACCGCGCACGGTGAGCACCTTCTTCGCGTCCGACGAGGTGACGGTGGCGATGGCGTTGCCGGCGTAGATCGGACGGGCAAACTGGTCACCCTCGATCCCGATCACTTCGCTGATCTGCATCACATCGAGCAGCGCGGCGACGCGCGGCGCGATGTTCTTGCCGGTGGTGGTGGCGGGCGCGACGAAGGCGTCGTAGCCGGCCATCAGATCGGCAACCAAGGGCGCGACATTCTCGGCGAGCGCATTGGCATAGGCCGCGTCGTCGGCGAGCAGTACCTTGCTGACGCCCGCGATCTTTGCGGCGGCGTCGGCGGCAGCCTGTGCGCCCGAACCCGCGACCAGCGCGACGACGTCGCCCAGCTTGCCCGCGGCGGTGACGGCGGCGAGCGTTGCGTCCTTCACCGACGCATTGTCATGTTCGACCCAGACCAGAACGCTCATGCCACAACTCCCAGTGCCTTGAGCTTGCCGACAAGCTCATCCACATCCGCAACCTTGACGCCCGCAGTGCGCTTGGCCGGCTCTTCGACCTTCACCACCGACAGGCGCGGCGTCACATCGACGCCGTAATCGGCCGGGGTCTTGGCGGCGAGCGGCTTGCTCTTTGCCTTCA
>CAYMUJ010000131.1:0-3584 GCA_964393565.1 uncultured Stakelama sp.
GCGCGTTGATCGAACTCTCTCAGCATATGGCCGTTCTTGCCGGCGCGGCGCTTGCGATCCTCGTCGCGGCGAGCGTGGCGATGTTGTTCGTTGGCCTGCGCGCGCGCGCGCGGGCGGCGGAGGTGGTCGCCGCCAATACCCGGTTGCTGGCGCTGGCGGCCGGCTCGCCGGCGCTGGCGATGATCGTGCGGGCCGATGGCCGGATCGAGCTGTCGATCGCGCTCGCCAATCTGTTCGGCTTCGATACCGTGCCGGCGCATTTTTCCGACCTGATCGACAATGACTCGGTCCTCGCGCCCGAGGATGCGCAAATGCTGGAGCAGGAGGTTGGCGCTGCGCAGCGGGCGGGCAAGCCGTTCCGCATGATCCTGCCGGTGCGCGGGGCGAGCCGCACGTTGCTGGCCACCGGCATGCGCGCGCCGGATGCGGTGCGTGCGCCGGGCGGAGCGGTGCTGTGGTTCCTCGACGCGACCGAATCGAGCGAGGAAGTGGCGCGGTTCGCGGCCGAGGCGGATCGCTATCGCGTTGCGTTCGACGCGCTGACCGGCCTGATCCAGTCCGCGCCGATGCCGATGTGGTATCGCGACCCCGAGTTGCGCATCGCCATGGTCAACAATGCCTATGTCGAGGCGGTCGAGGGCAAGGATGCCGAGCAGGTCGTCGCGTCGGGTATCGAACTGGTCGATGCGTCCGCCCCGGGCGGGCCGCTCGCCAGCGCGGCGCATGCGCGCGAGGCGGGCGCGCCGCAGATGGTGAAGCTGCCCGCGACGATCGGGGGCGCGCGCCGCACGCTGCACATCCATGACGTGCCGCTGCCGACCGGCGGGGTCGCGGGCTTTGCCGTGGATGTCGAGGAACTGGAACAGGCGCGTGGCGGCATCAAGCGCGCGGCCGAGGCGCAGCGCGCGATGTTCGACCGGCTGTCGGCGGGCGTGGCGCAGTTCGGGCCGGATCGCGCCCTGGTGTTCTGCAACCAGCCGTTCCGCCGCATCTTTGAGCTCAAGAACGAATGGCTCGCCGACCGGCCCGAGTTCGACCGGATCCTGGAGCGGATGCGCGAGGCCAACCGCCTGCCCGTGGTGCGCGATTTTCCGGGGTGGAAGAATGAGCGGCGCGAATGGTTCCTGGCAGCGGAAAGTGCGCGCGAAGAAAATTGGACGCTGCCCGGCGGTACGCATCTGCGCGTCGTTGCCCAGCCGCTGCCCGAAGGCGGGCTGCTGACGATTTTCGAGGATCTGACCGAGCAGGTTCAGCTGGCGAGTGCGCGCGATACGTTGTTGCGGGTGCGGACGGCGACGTTCGACAATCTGTTCGAAGGGCTTGGCGTGTTCGCTGCCGATGGACGGCTGCAGCTGTGGAACAACCGCTTCAAGAGCGCCTGGGGATTCGAGGATGCGTTCATCACCGCGCATCCGCGCGTCGATGCGCTGGCCAAGGAAGCGGCGGGCAAGCTGGCCAAGCCGGGTCGCGCGTCGCTGATCGGCGATCTGGTGCGCGCGGCGACGGTGGAGCGGCAGCAGCGTGGCGGATCGATCGAGTTCGCCGATGGCCGGCATTTCGAGGTGGCGGCGGTGCCGCTGCCCGATGGCAATGCGCTGTTCACGATGCTCGACATTTCCGACCGGCGGCGGATCGAGAATGCACTGCGCGAACGCAACGACGCGCTGGAGGCGGCGGACCGGATCAAGACCGCCTTCGTCGCCAGCATGAGCTATGAGCTGCGTACCCCGCTGACGTCGATCAAGGGTTTCGCCGAGATGCTGTATAACGGCTATGCGGGCGAGCTGCCGCAGACTGCGGTGGACTATTCGGGCGCGATCCTGGAGTCGGTCGGGCGGCTGGGCGATCTGGTCGACGATGTGCTCGACCTGACGCGGGACGGCGGCGCACTGGCGCGGGAGGCGGTCGATCTGGAGCTTGTCGCCGGTGCGGCGGTGGAGAGCGTCCAGCCGTCGATCAAGACCAAGAAGATCGAGCTGGCGGTGGAGATTCAGGGAAGCGCGGGTAGCGTGCAGGGCGATCCGCGCCGCATCCGCCAGACTATCGAACATCTCCTGCGTCACGCTGTGAGTGGGACGGGCGAGGGTGGCCGGGTGCTGCTGCATATCGACGGGTCGGAAAAAAGGGCACGTATCGTCGTGTCCGACAACAGCCCCGGCATGGCGGCGGAGGTTGCGGCCAAGGCATTCGACCGCTTTGCGCAGGCCGGGATCAGCCGCAATGGCGAGCGCGCGCTGCAGCTTGGCCTGCCGTTGGCGAAGCAGTTCGTCGAGGCGCATCGCGGCACGATCGAGCTGGTGTCGGAGCCTGGGCAGGGGACGATGGTCGTTGCGGAGCTGCCGCGCGCATGATCGCACTGGCGGATGCAGCGGCGACCGAGGCGTACGGGCGCGCGCTTGCCGCAAAGGTGCGGCCGGGCGATGTCGTTGCGCTGTCGGGTCAGCTGGGCGCAGGCAAGACCAGCATTGCGCGCGGCCTGCTCGCGGCACTGGGGCTGGAGGGCGAGGCTCCGTCGCCGAGCTTTGCGATCGTGCAGCCCTATGAACCGCCCGAAACCGCATTTCCGGTGCTGCATGTCGACCTGTACCGCATCGATGATCCCGACGAGGCCGAAGAGCTGGGGCTGGACGATGCGCGGGCGGATTCGCTGTTGCTGGTCGAATGGCCGGAGCGGCTGCACGACAGTTTCTGGGCGGACGCCTTGTGGCTGACACTGACGATCGAAGCCGATGGATCGCGCGCCTTGACAGCGCGGGTGCCGGCGGCATGGAAGGACCGATGGCCCCTATGAGTGACGGCGTGATTTCGCCCCCCGACATGAACCCGCCCGAGCGGGCACCGCATTTCCTGGCCCAAATCGGCTGGGGCGATGCGGAGATTTTGCCGCTGGCGGGCGATGCGTCGTTCCGGCGTTATTTCCGCGTGCAGGCACCGGGGCGCAGCGCGATCCTGATGGACGCGCCGCCGCCGCATGAGGACCCGCGTCCGTTTATCGCGATCGCGCGCTGGCTGACCGATCGCGGGTTCGCCGCGCCGCAAATCTATGGCGAAGAGCTGGAGACCGGCCTGGTCCTGATCGAGGATTTCGGCGATGCGCGGCTGCGCGAGACGGTGGATGCCGCGCCCGAGAGCGAGCTGCGGCTGTACGAGGCGGCGATCGATGTGCTGATCCGCCTGCGCGGGCATGAGGCGGCGGAGATCGACCCTTATGACGCGGCGGTGTATCAGCGCGAGGCGGCACTGCTGACCGACTGGTACTGCCCGGCGATCGGGATCGAGGCGGATGTCGCGGGCTATCGCGCGGCGTGGGACGCGGTGCTGGCCCCCGCGCTGGAGGGGCAGCGGGTGACGGTGCTGCGCGATTATCACGCCGAAAATCTGATGCTGATCGAGGGGAGCGAGACGTTCGGCCTGCTCGATTTTCAGGACGCGCTGGCGGGGCATCCGGCTTATGACCTCGTCTCGCTGTTGCAGGATGCGCGGCGTGACGTGCACCCCGATCTGGAGGCGGCGATGCTCGACCGCTATCGCCGGATTACCGGGGCGGATGAGCGTTTTGTCGATGCTTATCATGTGCTTGGTGC
>CAYMUJ010000131.1:3684-5660 GCA_964393565.1 uncultured Stakelama sp.
CCGTGCCGCGCACCGCGATGGTGATGGCGGCGGGGCTGGGCAAACGCATGCGGCCGCTGACCGCCACGCGCCCCAAGCCGCTGATCGAAGTGGCGGGCAAGCCGCTGATCGACCATGTGTTCGACCGGTTGCGCAGTGCCGGTGTCGAACGCGCGGTGGTCAATGTCCATTACCTTGCCGATGCGCTGGAGGCGCATGTCACGCACCGGGTGAAGGATATCGAGGTGCTGGTTTCCGACGAGCGCAAGCAGTTGATGGAAACCGGCGGCGGGCTGGTGCAGGCGCGCGACATGCTGGGCGATGAGCCGTTTGTCTGCGTCAACAGCGATAACCTCTGGATCGATGGCCCGATCGACGCGATCCGTCAGTTGGCGGCGGCGTGGGACGATGACCGCATGGACGCGCTGCTGCTGCTCGTCCCGCTCGCCCGCGCGCATTGCCATGGTGGGCAGGGCGATTTTCATCTCGACCCGTTCGGCAAGATTGTCGGGCGGCGCAAGCCGGGGCGACTGGCACCGTTCGTCTATACCGGCGTGCAGATCCTGTCGCCGCGCGTGATCCGCGACTGGCCGGAGGGTCCGTTCTCGACAAACCTGTTCTGGGAACGCGCGATTGCGGCGGGCCGGGCGTTTGGCGTGGTGCATCAGGGGCTGTGGTTCGATGTCGGCAGCCCGCCGGCGATTGCGGCGACCGAGGCGGTACTGGCGGACGGGTGAGTGTGGACATTCGGGTTTCCGGGTGGCTGGCGATCGGTTCAATGTAACCAAATAGGTTCCTGTAGGAAAGCGGCGGGCTGAAAAGCGCGGATTTCCGCCAGTTTTCTGCTGTGGCCATGTTCCGAATACGGGGCGTTTCGGGGCGAGCGGGCGGGGCGGGCGCAACAGGCGATGCGAACATGTCGCGGATGAGCGCGTCGTTGATGCCGCAGCTCAGGTCGCGGTCTGTGAGGGGAAAGGCGAGCATGTCCTCTCATGGGGCTTCGGGCGGATCGACGGTGATCGGAAGAAGAAGACCCTCACCCAACCCTCTCCCGCAAGCGGGAGAGGGCTAAGAAGAAGCGGCGCAACGCGCTGTCCTTGCTTGCCTCTCTTTCGTCGTGCGCTACGGTCGTCGCTCCCATGACCACCCGCCTCAACCTCTACACCATCCCGCCGCACCGTGCCTTTGCCGATGCGCTCGCGCAGGGGTTGATCCGGCGGCATGGGGGCGATCCGTTGCGGCTGGCGCGAGGGGTGGTGCTGGTGCCGACCAATCGCGCCAAGCGAACGATCACCGATGCGTTCGTGCGGGCGAGCGGGGGCGGGTTGTTGTTGCCGCGCATGGTGGCGATCGGCGACCCCGAGCTGGACGAGGCCGCGGGGCCGTTTCTGGACCCCGCCGACGATGACGCGCCGATCCCGCCCGCGGTCGATCCGTTGCAGCGGCGGATGATCCTGGCGCGGCTGATCGAAGCGCATGACCGCAGCGTCGATGCGGCCGAGGCGGTGCGGCTGGCGGGCGATCTGGGGCGGACGCTCGACCAGATGCTGGTCGAGGAGATCGCGCCGAGCGCGCTGCGCGACGTGGTGCTGCACGATCACCTGACCGTGCATTGGCAGCGCGCGCTCGATCTGTTCGAGATCATATTGGAGAAATGGCCGCAAGAGCTTGAGACGCTTGGCCGGATCGATCTGGCCGAGCGGCGCAACCGGTTGCTCGACCGGGTTGCGGCGCGGTGGCGGGCGGCGCCGCCCGAGCGCTTTGTCTGTGCGGCGGGGATTACCACGAGCGCGCCCGCGATTGCGCGGTTGCTGCGCGTCGTTGCGGGATTGCCGCAGGGGCAGGTGGTGTTGCCGGGCGTCGATCTGGCGATGGCGGATGAGGAATGGGCGATGCTGGGGCCGTTCCCGGCTGACCCCGCGAGCGGGCGGCGCAAGCGCAGCCTGGAGACGCATCCGCAATTCCATCTGAAGCTGCTGATCGACCGGATGGGCGTG
>CAYMUJ010000132.1:0-5501 GCA_964393565.1 uncultured Stakelama sp.
CGCCCGATGGGCCGCCTGATCCAGGAAAAGATCAAGCAGCCGCTGGCCGAGGAACTGCTGTTCGGCAAGCTCGTCCATGGCGGCGAGGTCGAGGTGAAGCTGAAGGACAATGCGCTGACCTTCGCGATCACCCCGGCAGCGCCGAAGGGATCGAAGAAGGGTGGCAAAAAGGCTCCGGCCAAGGCGAAGTAACCCGCCTTCTCAACGCGAACCACGAAACCGCCCCGGTGCAAACCGGGGCGGTTTTGTATTGGGAGATGCACAGCGCGCCGCCCCCGATCAAAGTGAGCACCAGCGACCGCCCTTCGACAAGCTCAGGGCAAACGGATGTTCAGGAAACGCGCTTCCGTCGCGTGAACGCCCAAGCGTCACAACGGCCTCACGCGGGATAGGGAATGGGGTCGCCCCTTCTCCTCCCGTCATGCTGAACTGGTTTTAGCATCCACCGCGCAACAGGCGACCAAGCCGCTGGCAGAGACGCGAGGTCCGCGCCCGGTTCAGGAAGGCGTGCGCTTCGGGCAATCGGGCTGGATGCGAAAACCGCGTTGGTCCGTCTTCAAATCAAAGACCTTACCCACCGGAAAACATACGGCGTAGTCCTTGATCAGGCGCGCCTTGACCTCGCGCGCTGCGCCCTCATACTCCTTTCTTGCCCAACCCATTTCGCCGCTGAGATAGAATTCAAGATCGCTCGCAAGTTCGACCGGGTCGCTTTTGAACTCATCCCAATGTTCGAGGATCAGGTCCCACCGCGTTTCGTGCAATGACCATTTTTGCCAGATCGAACCCTGAAAATCCGGGAAATTGAGCGAAGCACCGCGTTTTCGCAGCAGGTTGAAGGCTGCGCGTGTGTCACCACCAGAATTGGAGGCGTCGTGATCGCTCATGGCGGTCCGCAGCGCCGAGTCCCTTTGCCCCATCGCGTCCGGCTTCGCGCCCTCGTCAAGCAGCCTGGTCAGGAACCACAGCCGCTTCTCGCTTGCCGTGCTGACGAGCGGCGGGTCGCCCCACAGGCCATTCGCATTCAGATCGATCCCCGCCGCGATCAGCGCGTCAAAGGCAGCACGATCCTCGCATTCGATCGCCCAGTCGAGCAGTGACATGCCTTCATGGCCCCGCTGGTGAAGGGGGGCTCCGGCAAAATCGGGGGCAGCACCGCCACGGCACATCTTTTCGGCATAAGGCCCAAGCCCGGTTCCGGCGAAGATTTCGGCATAGTCGGCGCCGCGAAAGCGAAAGCGGGTCTTGGTCTCGAAATAGTCAGGTGGCGGATCACCGGTCACTTTGGCGATGCCCATGTCATCGAGCATCTGGTCGCACCGCGAAGCCAATCCCGTGGTCCACACGAACATGATGTCACCGCCGGCCTTCAACTCTCGCTCCATCTGTGAGTCCGGCATCATCGAGAGCAGGTTCATGCCCTCCCCGCTCTGGCGCACTGCGCGGTTGTATCCGCTTTCACCCAAGGTCTTGCGCGCCTGCTCCAGCGGCTTCACGAGCCGCTGTTGAAACCGCCACACCCCGACAAACTTGGCCATCCGTGACTCGCGATCGGTTTCCGCAGCGGCAAACGCGCCAAAGCTCTCTGCGACGGTGTGGCAAAGGACGATGATCTCCGGCTGGCTCATACCCAGCGTGATGACGCCCAGCGGCCCGTATTTTTCGAAAGCCCGGCGTTGCTGAGCCTTGAATTCATCCGCTTTTTTTGGGTCAATCGCCTCTGCGTCAGTGCCGTCGCCCCGCTCGACGATCATCAGCTCTGGCCGGACCGGGCCGTCCCTGTCCTGTGCAAACGCACCAGGCGCGACGGAGAGAGTCCCGATCAGAAGAGCAAGGAAAAGAAACCGCATTCCGTGACCCCCGCGAAGCGCATCATGGTCTGGCACGGCTAGATGCGACCCGCAACGTCCGTGCACGGTTGCACCCTACCCATAATGTTAACTTGTTCTTCGGTTCCGCCGCCTATTCTGGCTTGCATGCCGGGGCGGTTAATCATCATTTTGAGTATCGCGATCGCATTTGCCGCACTGCTTGTCGGTCGGGCCGATGCCCATCCGCCCGGCTGGAGCGCCGGCACCACCGGCCGCCCGCTCGCCACCTGTATCCGTCGCGCCGCGCCCGGTGACGATCCGCGCGCCATTGCCCGTGACCTGGCCGGGTTCGACTGCGTCACCCCGCAGAAGCAGTTCGGGAGCGGCGATTTCTGGGTGATTTCGGAAGCCGTCGGTGAACAATCGGACGAACAGCATGCGCTCAATGCGCGCATGCTGAGCCTGTGGCAGGAACGGGTGACGCTGCACGTCCTGTATAGCGATGGGCGGATCGCGGCGATGTCCGACGACGCTGTCGGCACGACCCGGCGCATACAGCTTGGCGCTGTGATCGAATATCCGATCCCCCGCCATAGCGCAGCGGTCGACCGGCTGTTGTGGAAGGTCGAAGGGTCGAGCAATCTCTATGCCGTTGTCCGCAATCTGCGTGTCGCAACCGACGCCGAAAGCAATCGCGCCAATCTGTTCATGGCCGCACTCTACTCCGCCTTTGCCGGCCTGTGCATTGCGCTGCTGACCTACAATCTCGCGCTGTGGACCACGCTGCGCTACCGGTTCCAGCTTGCCTATGCGGCGATGGTGACGGCGTTACTTGGCTATGCGCTGACCTCTTCCGGCGCGCTTGCCTGGGCAATGCCCGACATCGCCAATACCTTCCGCCTCCGCCTCAACTATCTTTTGCTGGCCACAACCGCCGCGTCGGCCATCTGGTTCGCACGGACCTTCTTCGAGGAACATGTGTTCGGACCCCGGATGCGGATGCTGACCCGGGTCAGCATCGGCACGCTGCTGGTCGCCGGCACGGGCTTTGCCGTCTTTGCCCCGCTCGCACCGAATCTGGCACATGGCATCTACAACTGGGTGTTCGTCGCCATGCTGGTGCCGATCGTTGCGGTCGTGCTGTCGGCCTGGCGGCACCGGTCCAATTTCCTGTGGCTGTTCGGCATCGCCTGGGCCGCCCCGATCGCCTCGGGATGTCTGCGCGTGCTGTCCAGCCTGGGCGTGCTGCCCTGGAGCTTCTGGCTCGACAATTCGACATTGCTGGCCATGGCGGCAGAGGCGCTGCTGTCGTCGATTGCCGTGACCTACCGCATCCGCCTGCTCAGTCATGAGCGCGACGCCGCGCTCGCCGCCGAGACGGTCGCGCGCCGCCTCGCCGATCTCGACCCGCTTACCGGCCTGCTCAACCGCCGCGCCTTTCTGGGTCACGCGATCGGGCGCAGCGGGCCGCAGACGCTGCTGATCCTCGACCTCGACCGGTTCAAGCAGGTCAACGACACGATCGGCCATGACGGCGGCGACGAAGTGCTGCGCACCGTCGCCCGCACGCTGCGCATGCTCGCCCCCGATACCGCGTTGATCGCACGCATCGGCGGGGAGGAGTTCGCGCTGCTATGCGATGCGGGGCAACCGGTCGATCCTGAAACCCTGCTCGCCCGGCTCCGCGCGACGCGCATGCCTTATGACCTGCGCGTCACCGCCAGTATCGGCATCGGCCAGGGCGCGATCGCCACCGAACGCGACTGGAAGGCGCTGTACCGCACAGCCGATCGCGCCCTGTTCGACGCAAAGGCGGCGGGCCGCGACCGCGTCAAGACTGCAGCCATCGCCGCCTGACCGGCAATTCCGCTTTCGTTGAGCCTCGAACTGACCTAAACTCTGTGCATCGGGAGGATGCCATGAACCAGTTGAACAAGCGCAGGGTCGTTCTCGCTGCCAGCGCCGTCGCCCTGCTGGCGACCGCCGCAACGGTTCATCCGACCGCCGAGTTCGAAATCCTGACCCATGAGATCACCGACAAGACCCCGCGCAAGTTCCAGGCGGCGATCGACACCGGCATCCTCGCCGTCTCGGTCCTCTATACCTGGACCGAACGCTCATTGCGCTGACCTGTCTTGCCTTTCACCGCCCCTTGCTTACACTCGTGTAAATGAGTGACCCGCAGTTCAGCTGGCGCAACAATTATCGCCACCCCGGTCCATGGGACCAGACCCTGCCCCCGTTGACGATGGTCGATGCGTTCGAGGAATCGGCGCGGCGCAGGGGCGATGCCCCGCTGCTCGACTTTCTCGGCCGCCATTACAGTTTTGCCGAAACGCTCGACGGTGCCGACCGCGTTGCCTGCGGCCTGCGCGCGCTGGGCTATGGCCCTGGCGACCGCATCGGCCTGTTCCTGCCCAACGTCCCCCATTATGTCGCGGCCTATTACGGCATCCTCAAGCTCGGCGCGACGGTGGTCAATTTCTCGCCGCTCTACAGCGTCGATGAACTCGCCGCGCAGGTGGCTGACAGCGGCACGCGGCTGCTGTTCACGCTCAGCGCCACTGCCCTGCTCCCGACCGCGCTCAAAGTGCTGGACAAGAGCGGGCTCGAACGCCTGATCGTCGGATCGGTTGCGGGCGCACTGCCCCCCACCAAGTCGATCCTCTACCGCCTGTTCAAGCGCGCCGAGGTTGCGGAAAAGCCCGACGATCCCCGCATCATCGCCTTTTCCCACCTGATCGCCAATGACGGCGGCTGCGAGCGTGTCCAGATCGATCCCGAGACCCATCTCGCGCTGATCCAATATACTGGCGGCACCACCGGCGTGCCCAAGGGCGCGATGCTGACCCACCAGAATCTGTCCGCCAACGCCCGCCAGATTGCCCGGCTCGACCCCGATCTCGGCTCCAGCGTCGATCGCGTGCTTGGCGTGCTCCCCTTTTTCCACGTCTTCGCCAACACCTGCGTGCTCAACCGCACCGTGCTGACCGGCGGCGAGATCGTGATGCTCCCGCGCTTCGACGCGGCGCAGGCGCTGGCGGCAATCAACCGCACCAAGCCGACCGCGCTGCCCGGCGTGCCGACGATGTTCCAGGCGCTGATCGACCACCCGCATGCCAAGTCCACCGACTGGTCCAGCCTCAAATATTGCATCTCCGGCGGCGCGCCTTTGCCTGCCGAACTCAAGAAACGGTTCGAAGCCGAAACCGGCGCCACGCTGATCGAGGGCTATGGCCTGTCCGAAAGCTCGGGCGTCGTCTCCGCCAACCCCTATCGCGGCACGGGCAAGTCCGGCACCATCGGCCAGCCGATCATCGCCACCCGCGTCCGCCTGGTCGACAAGGAAGACCCCTCACGCGACGCGCCGGCGGGCGAGCCGGGTGAAATCGTCATCGCCGGGCCTCAGGTGATGGCGGGATATTGGAACCGGCCCGAAGTAGATGACACCACCTTCTGCCGCGATGCTGCAGGCCAGCGCTGGCTGCGTACCGGCGATGTCGGCCAGATCGACGCCGACGGCTTCATCAAGATCGTCGACCGGCTCAAGGACATGATTTCGGTCGGCGGGTTCAAGGTCTTCCCGAAGCATGTCGAGGAAGTCCTCTACCACCACCCCGCGATCAAGGAGGCGCTGGTCGTCGGCATGCCCGACCCCCGCATGGGCGAAGTCCCCCGCGCCTATGTCGC
>CAYMUJ010000133.1:0-5362 GCA_964393565.1 uncultured Stakelama sp.
ACTGCGTGCGGAAATGGCGGGCAGATCCGGCAGCGCATTGCCGCGACCGCGACCGCGACCGCGACCGATCGAATTCCGTCCATGTTCACCCGTCAACTGGTTCAAACCGCAACAGCACGCCCCCGTTCAGAATAGCTGGTTCCGCACCGTCGCCCCATTACCCGACGATCCGGCCTTGCACCGCGCGGTCCTGTCATACGCCACCGACATGATGTTGCTGAGCACCGCCATCATGCCGCACGGCGTCAACTGGAGAACGCGCGGGTTGCAGAGCGCGAGCCTTGACCATGCCGTGTGGCTGCACGAGCCGATGCGCGCCGATGACTGGCTGCTCTACACCACCGACAGCCCCTGGGCCGGCCATGCGCGCGGGTTCAACCGCGGCCGCATCTACAGCCGCGACGGGCGGCTGGTGGCGAGCGTCGCGCAGGAAGGGCTGATGCGGATGCGCGGGTGAACCGTCCGGGGACGTCCGCCCGCGCAACCGCAGCGGCGTTCAACGCCGCTTTGCCACCGGCTGGAGCGTCACCAGCGCAATGTCGTTGGTCTGAAGCGGCAGGCGATAGACGAACCGGCCCGACGCAGGAATGCTGACGATCCGGTCCACCTCCGGCGTATCTTTGGTCAGGCCCTGTAGCTGGGTCAGCTGAACGGGGGTCAGCGCGTTGGGAAGCCCCATGTCGATATAGGCCGAATAGGCATCGTTCCGGCGATAACCCGTCCGCTGGACCCGCAGGCGATAGCGGCCCGGCTTCAGCCCGGTAAAGGCAAGCGCCGCCGGTGCCTCCGCCTTTGCCGGTACCAGTGCGCGATAGAAGGGACGGTTGCTCACCTTCTGTTCGGGCTGGTGCCAATCCCAGATCAGCGCCGCCACCCGGCCATTGTCGTTCGCCGCCAGACTATAGGCATCGCCCGTCGCCAGCGCCTGTCCGCGCACCGCGTTGAGATATTTGTACGCGAACCAGGCCGGCTTGCGGATGCCTTCGCGGTTCATCAGGCCAAAGCCGCCATGAAACGGCGTCGGTGGTGGCCCGGCTTCCTCGAACAGATCGGAATAGGTCCAGTAGCTCATGCTCTGGACCGCGCCCGCAACGCCCTTCAGCTTGGTGAGGATATAGGGCGCGCTGACATAGCTGTCGTGCACCGGATCACGCGGGGTGTAGCTGGTGCTCCATTCGGTGAAATGCAGCGGCAGGCCCGGGAAGGGCGAGGCGGAGATTTCCCTGCGTACCTTCAGCACATCGCCGATGATCGCGTCCTTGTTCGGCGAGAGTTTGGTATCCTGCTCCCCGCGCTCGTCGAGAAAGCCGCCATCCACGCCATAGGTATGCGTCGTCACGAAATCGACCGGCGTTCCCTTTGCCGCGGCGTGCGCCAGAAATTCGGGCACCCACGCCGCACCCGCCGTGGCCGGTCCACCCACCCGCAGCGCCGGATCGACCGCCTTGAGCGCGCGCGCCGTGACGTCATACAGCTCGAAATAGGCCTTCTGATCCGCCCGCTCCCAGAATCCGTCGAGATTGGGTTCGTTCCACACTTCGAAATACCAGCTGCGCACCTCTTCCCGGCCATAGCGCGCGATGATGTGCCGGGCGAATGCCTGGATCAGGTCATGCCACCCGTCCAGCCGGGGGTGCGAACTGTTGCCCTGCCAGTAGAAGATGCGGTTGTCCGACGTCTTGAGCGCTTCGGGCGTGAACCCCAGTTCGACAAAGGGCTTGATCTTCTTTGCCAGCAAATCGTCATAGAGCCGGTCGATCCCCGACCAGTCATAGACGATCTTGCCGTCGCGCTGCTGAACCGTCTTCAGGACATCGTGAAAGATCGCGTGAAAGCGGATGTAGCGGAAACCAAGCTCGTCCACCGCGATCTTCAGCTGCGCCTGGCTGTCCGGGCGGATCAGCGTACCGGGATAATCCGATCCGACCGAAAGATCGTAAAAACGGTCGACCGGCCCCTGTGGTGCCGCGACATTGATGCGAACATCGCGCGCCTTGCCCTGTGCCAACGCTGTCAACGGAAACCCCAAAGACAGCGCCGCCGCAGCCAGTCCGATCGCTACTCCACGCATATCACTCTCCCTCATCCGGCTTTGTTGGCGGTAGCGCTACCATAAGCAGATCTGGAGCGGAATGGGCAATGCGCGCAGTGCCGGTCGCGCTTTGGCGGATGGCGCCGCCGCCTGTCGGTCACGATGCCTTGGCATTGTGCGCGCGCCGCACCCTGCGCCGGAAATGCGCGCCGTCCCGACCCCGTTCCAATCGAGTTCAGTCGCCGCCTAAACCGCCGTCTTGCCATATTCCTGTCGCGTCACCGGGTGGCTGGACGACAGGCCACCATCGACTGCCAGCGCCTGTCCGTTGACATAGCTGGCATCGTCGGAGGCGAGGAACAGCGCCGCGCGCGCCAGTTCCTCCGGCTGGGCACCGCGACGCAGCGGGTTCAACCGGCCGACGCGATCCATCTTTCCCGCCTCACGCGCATAGTCGAAGGTCGACTGGGTCATGCCGGTTTCGGTGAGGCCCGGGCAGAGCGCGTTGACGCGGATGTTCGAGCCCGACAGCTGCTGTGCGGCGACGGCGGCAAGGTTGATGACCCCGGCCTTGGACGCAGAATAGGCCGGGCTGCCCGCGCCCGACCGGATGCCGGCAACGCTGGCGGTCAGGACGATTGCCCCCTTCCCCCGCTCCGCGATCTTCGGAGCGCCATGCTTGATCGCGAGCAAAGGCCCGATCAGGTTCACGCGCAGCACCTCCGCCATCAGTTCGGGCGTGGTGTCGAACAGATTGGCCATGCCGCCCGAGATGCCGGCATTGGCGAAGACCACGTCCAGCCCGCCAAATTCGGCGACGGCCAGATCGACGGTCGCCATCACGTCGGGTTCGCTGCCCGCATCCATGCGGATCGCCTTGGCAATGCCTCCGGCGGCGGCGATCAACGCGACTGTCTCGTCCGCACCCTCGGTCTTGTCGGCGACGATCACCCGGCCCCCTTCGGCGGCGAACAGGATCGCGGCGGCGCGACCGATGCCGCTGCCCGCGCCGGTGACGATGATCGATTTGTCGTGAAAGCGCGCCATCAGATCGTCATCCCGCCATCGATCACCAGCGCCTGTCCGGTGGTGTAGCGCCCGGCCGCCGAGGCGAGGAAGACAACGCCGCCCGCAATGTCCTCTGCCTCGCCCAGGCGGCGCAGCGGTGTCTGCTTGCTCGACTGCTGTTCCACCTCCGGATCTTCCCACAGCGCGCGGGCAAAGTCGGTCTTGATCAGGCCCGGCGCGATGCAGTTCACGCGGACATTGTCGGGGCCATATTCGACCGCATAGTTGCGCGCGAGCTGGAAGTCCGCCGCCTTGGACACGTTATACGCGCCGATCACCGGCGACCCGCGCAGGCCGCCAATCGAGGAGATGATGACGATCGCCCCGTCCTTGCGCGCGCACATTTCGGGCGCGACCATCTGGATCAGCCAGTGGTTGGACAGGACATTGTTGTCGAGGATCTTGCGGAACTGCTCGTCCGCAATCCCCGCCAGCGGCCCGTAATAGGGGTTGGACGCGGCATTGCAGACGAGGATGTCGATGCGCCCGAACACACGGCGGGTTTCGTCGACGAGGTTCTGGAGTGCGTCCTTGTGCGAGATGCTGGCGGCGATGGCGATGGCGGTGCCGTCGCCATGTTTGGCGTTGATCGCGGCGGCGACCTCCTCGCACGCATCCTGGTTGCGGCTGGAGATCACCACGCGCGCGCCCTGATCGGCGAGCGCCTCTGCCGAAGCCTTGCCGATCCCGCGTGAGGATCCGGTGACGATGGCGACCTTACCGGTCAGGTCGAACAGGCTCATCTTCTTCTCCCTTTTTATCGTCATCCCCGCGAAAGCGGGGACCCATCTCCTGACCGTGACACAGGGTGGACAGTGCGGGAGATGGGCCCCCGCTTTCGCGGGGGTGACGTCAAATCAAGCCCCAGCCTTCCTGGCAAACTCCCACGCGCTCGCGGCCAGCCCCGGCACCCGCGCCGCTGTCTCC
The DNA here is from genome assembly GCA_964393565.1 of uncultured Stakelama sp. Classification (GTDB taxonomy): domain Bacteria; phylum Pseudomonadota; class Alphaproteobacteria; order Sphingomonadales; family Sphingomonadaceae; genus Sphingomonas. Next base: position 4,028 of record CAYMUJ010000133.1, read on the forward strand.
TCGGCGTGCGCGTTGCTGGCATTGCCGTCGAGCAGGCGGCGCTTGATCCCCTGGACGATGCTCATCAGCCGGAACTGACCGAAGGCGAAATACCAGTTGAGGTCGGGGATGCTGTCGCGCCCGGTCGCGGCGCAGTAGCGCTCGACCATCTGCTCCACGGTCGGGATGCCCGTATCGGCCCCGGTCATGCCGCCGATGCCCGATGCGCCATTGGCCGGGATCATCCAGTTGGTCAGCAGATATGAAAAGTCCGCCATCGGATCGCCGAGCGTCGACAGCTCCCAATCGAGCACCGCCTTCACGCGCGGCCGCTGCGCGTCGAAGATCATGTTGTCGATGCGATAGTCGCCATGGACGATGCTGGTGCGCGTCTGCGGCGGGAGGGTGCGGGGCAGCCACTCGATCAGTCTCTCGACATCTTCCAGATCGTCGGTCTGGGCGAGCCGGTATTGTTTGGTCCAGCGGCCGACCTGGCGTTCGAAATAGCTGCCGGGCTTGCCATAATCGCCAAGGCCCGCCGCTGCATAATCGGTCTGATGCAGCTGCGCGAGCCTGTCACAGATTTCATAATAGATCGCGGTGCGCTGCTCCGGCGTCTTGTCGGGCAGCGATCCGTCCCAATAGGTCGCGCCCGCGACCAGCTCCATGATGTAGAAGGCAGATCCGATAACGGCGTCATCCTCGCACAGCCCATAGGGCTTTGCCACCGGGAAGCCGGTCGGGTGCAGGCCGGCGATCAGCCGATATTCGCGATCCACCGCATGCGCCGAGGGCAGCAACGGCCCGAACGGCTTGCGCCGCAGCACATAGGCGCCGCTCGCCGCGTCGATGCGATAGGTGGGGTTGCTCTGCCCGCCGGGGAATTTGGCGTAGGTGAGCGGGCCTGCGAAGCCCTCGACATTGGCCTTCATCCATACAGTGAGGCGTGCGGTGTCGAGATCGTCGACCTGTTCCATCGGCTGCCCGCCGCGATGCCCTGCCGGCGCGGTCATGCGAATTCAATCACGGAGCGCACCGCGTCCCCCTGTCGCAGATTGTCGAAGGCGTGGTTGATATCCTCCAGCCGGATCCGCTCAGCCACCATCGAGTCGAGGTCGAGCACGCCGTCGAGATACATCTGGACGAGCCGCGGCAGATCGATCGGGAATTGCATCGACCCGGCGAGCGACCCCTGCAGTTTCTTGCCCGACAGGAAGGTCGGGCCCGGAATGCTGACCGACTGGCCCGGCGCAATCATGCCCAGGATCGTCGCGGTGCCGCCCCGGCGCAGCACGTGCCAGGCGGTCTCCGCCGTCTGCGGCCGCCCGACCGCCTCGATCGCATAATGGACGCCGC
>CAYMUJ010000134.1:0-3837 GCA_964393565.1 uncultured Stakelama sp.
CAGAAGAAGGTCGAGGCGCGCAACTACGACATCCGCAAGCAGGTCGTCGAATATGACGACGTGATGAACGATCAGCGCAAGGTGATCTACGAGCAGCGTGCCGACATCATGGATGCCGATACCGTCGGCGACGTGGTCGAGGATATGCGCGCCGAGACGGTCAACGATCTGGTCGGTGCGGCGTGCCCGCCCGAAACCTATCCCGAGCAGTGGGATGTCGAGGGCCTGAAGGCGCGCGTTCAGGAAATGCTGGGCGTCGAGGCGCCGGTCGACCAGTGGATCGCCGAGACCGACGGCATCGAGCCGGAGGATGTCGAGAACCGCATCCGCGAGCTCGCCACCGCGCGCGTGACCGAAAAGTCCGACCAGCTCGATCCGGAAAGCTGGACCTCGATCGAAAAGTCGATCCTGCTGCAGAATCTCGACCATCACTGGAAGGAGCATCTGGCGCTGCTCGATGCGCTGCGTCAGGTCGTCCATCTGCGCGCCTATGCACAGAAGACGCCGATCAACGAGTATAAGCAGGAAGCGTTCGCGATGTTCGAGCGCATGCTGGTCGCGATCCGCGAGGATGTGACCCGCACGCTCGCCTGGGCCGAATTCCAGTTCCAGGCACCGCCGGAACTGCCGCAGCTGCCCGACTTCCTGACCACGCATATCGACCCGCTCACCGGCCTCGACAACAGCGCCGACTGGGACGCGGGCAGCGCCGGGCTGATCTCGAACGAGCTGCCGGCGATGCAGATCCCGCGCCCGACCGGCGAGGCGCTGGGCGACGATCCGGCATCATGGGTCGGGCGCGTCAACCGCAATGCGCCATGCCCGTGCGGTTCGGGTCGCAAGTACAAGCAGTGCCACGGTGCGGTCGTGTGATCCAAACCCGTTTGTCCCCGGACTTGATCCGGGGCTGTCGAAGCACCGCTCCTGCCGCTGAGTGGCGGAGCCGCCCTTCGACAAGCTCAGGGCAAGGAATGTCCGGACACTCCCCACGAAAAGGGCCGCCCGAGACGATCGGGCGGCCCTTTTTCTTCGCCACATCCTCCCCCTGGCAGGGGAGGATCAGGTTAGCTCAACGCGGGCGCGGCGGCGCGATTGCGGTGCCGAGATTTTGCAGTACGTCGCGGGCATTGAACGCGCGGACATTGTCGGGCTTGCTGCCCTTGCCGATCACGATTTCGGCTGTTGCCTCATAGCGTTCGACCGTGCGGATATCGATGTCGCTGTCCCAGAAGGGGTCGCCACCCCATGGGCTCCAGCTGCGCCAGCCCCAGCGCGGGCCGTAATAGCGCCACGACGGACCCCAGCCGCCCCATGGGCCACCGGCAAACGGTCCGGGCGTCGCATAGGTGCGCGATTTCTTTTCGGTGTCGCGATCGGACAGCAGGAAATAGTCGCCGCCACGTTCAACCGTCAGCTGGGCCGCGCGATAGAGCAGATAGCGTTCGACCGTCTCACGCGATGTCATGCTGTTGCCGGAAAAGGTGACGCGGAAGCGATCGGATTCGATCTGCTCGTCCCAGTAACCGGTGCGGTAGGATCCGCTGCCGGTCGCGGGCTGATAGGGTGTGGGCGTTGCGCATGCGGCGAGCACGCTGGCGCTGGCAAGCACAAGCGCCACCGCCGCAAAACGCGAGCGGCGGGCGGGGTGGGTGGACATGATTTTCCTCCTAAGCATCTCGTATTACGGCGAATCGAGCCAATGCTGCGGTGACAATGAACAGCATGGTGCAAATGTCCCTAGGCTGAACGAAACGACAGAATGCCGCACGACGCAAGCGCCGTGTCGCGGATCGGGTGTCGATGTCAGGAGGAAGGTCGCTGGCTCCCTGAGTAGGATTCGAACCTACGGCCGCTCGATTAACAGTCGAGAGCTCTACCGCTGAGCTATCAGGGAACGACAGCGAGGGCGCGCCTATACGAAGGGGTTTGGCGCATTGCAAGCGGGGAAAGGGGGATTTTTGTGCGGCACCGGTCTGCTGCCCCACCTGGCCACCCGACGCGAGTAACTTATGGGTGGCCGGGTGGGGGAGCGGGCCGGTGCCGCGTCGGCGGAGCCGACTTCAATTCAGGCGACAAACTGTTCCATCGTGATCCGTTCATCCAGCGCATGTTCGGGGTCGAACAGCAGGGTGAGGTCGCGGTTGCGGTCGATCGCGATGTCGACCTGTGCCACGTCGCGTACCTCGCGCTGGTCCGCCACCGCGCTGACGGGGCGTTTGCCGGGGTCGAGTACAGTCAGCGAGATGCGCGTCTGCTCGGGCAGGATCGCGCCCCGCCAGCGGCGCGGGCGGAACGGGCTGATCGGGGTGAGCGCAAGCAGGCGCGAGCCGAGCGGAAGGATCGGGCCATTTGCCGACAGATTATAGGCGGTCGATCCGGCCGGGGTCGCGACGAGAATGCCGTCGCACACCAGTTCGGGAAGCACGACGCGGTCGTTGACCCGCACCTCCAGCTTCGCGGTCTGGCGCGTTTCACGCAGCAGCGACACTTCGTTGATCGCGGGCAGGACGTGGCGTTCGCCATCCATTGTCGTCGCGGTCATCACCAGCGGCGACACCTTGAACGGCCGGGCGCGTGCGAGCCGCTCCTCCAGCCCCTCGGGCCGCCAGTCGTTCATCAGAAAGCCGATGGTGCCGAGATTCATGCCGAACACCGGCACGATCCGCCGCCGTGCGAGCATTGCGTGCAAGGTCTGAAGCATGAACCCGTCGCCGCCCAGCGCAACGACCATGTCGGCCTGATCGACCGGGACCCAGTCGCCGCCGGCGAGCAGTTCCGCCGCTGCCATTTCGGCCGGAGTGGTGGGGGAGGCGGCCAGCGCCCGGCGCTGATCGCTCATCCGCCGGTCACGTTCATGTGGCGCGCGACTGCCGGGGCTGCGCCGGGTGTCACGTCGAAATTGTGCCGCGCGGGCTTTGTGCCCAGCGCTGCATCAATCGCGGCGTCGACTGCAGCGAGCCCGCCACTGCGCATCGCCGCCTTCAGATCGACCTGGTCGTCATGGCCCAGGCAGGTGAACAACTTGCCCTCAGTAGTCAGCCGCACGCGGTTACAGCTGTCACAGAAATTGCCCGTCAGCGGAGAAATCAGGCCGAGCCGTGAATCGGTTCCGCCGACCCGCCAGTAGCGCGCGGGGCCGCCGCTATCGTGCGCGTCACGGGTCAGTGCGAAGCGCGTCGACAGTGCGTCGAACACTGCGGTAAGCGGCACGAAGCGATCCGCACGATCTTCGTCGATCTGCCCCAGCGGCATGGTTTCGATCAGTGTGAGATCCATCCCCTGCGCGCTGGTCCAATCGAGCATTGCCGGTATTTCGGCGTCGTTGAGACCTTTCAGTGCGACCATGTTGATCTTGACGGCAAGGCCCGCTGCGCGCGCCGCCGCGATGCCGTCGAGCACCTGTGCGACATCGCCATGCCGGGTGATGTACCGGAAGACCTCCGGATCACGGCTGTCCAGGCTGACATTGATGCGTCGTACACCGGATTCGACCAGCGCGTCTGCGTATGTTGTCAGCCTTGTGCCGTTGGTGGTCAGCGTCAGTTCGTTGAGCCCGGCACCGACGCTGCGGCCGAGTCGGCGTATCAGATCCAGCGCATCGCGTCGTACCAGCGGCTCGCCGCCGGTCAGCCTGATCTTGGTGACGCCGCGTGCGACGAAGCGTTCGGCGATCAGCGCGATTTCCTCCAGCGCCAGCACCTCGCTGCGCGGCAGGAACGTCATGTGTTCGGCCATGCAATAGCGGCATCGCAGGTCGCAGCGGTCGGTGACCGATACCCTAAGGTAGCGGATCTCACGGCCATGTTTGTCCATCAGGGACCGATCGTTCGCCATGTG
>CAYMUJ010000134.1:3937-5291 GCA_964393565.1 uncultured Stakelama sp.
GGTTCGGAGAGGGCTTTGGTTCGGAAGGGGCTTGGGTTAGGATTGCTGCGATGACCGATCCTGTGCCTGTTCCAGCCATGCCGATGACCGGGCGCGATCGACCGCTGTTCCTGTTGTCGTTCCGCCAGCGTGACGAGCTTGCCACACAGGCCGCCCGGGGCGGCTGGCGGGTGGTTGCGGCGCGGCGCGGGGAGGGGGCGGACCGCCGTTTCCTTGCCAGCGGTGCGGCGGTTGCGGTGGTCGATGCGCGCGGGTCGGTCGAGGATGGGCTTGCCGCGACGCGCACTTTGTCCCCCGTTACCAGCGCCAATGGCGCGGCGCTGCTGGCGCTGGTGTCGCGCGACGACACGGGGCGGCTGGGTGAGTTTTACGATGCGGGGGCCACGCATTTCCTGGCCAGTCCGATGCGCGAAGTCGAGTTTGTGCAGGCGCTGCGCTTCGCTGCCCGGCATGCCCAACGCACCGGTAGCGATGCGACCCATGCGACCGGGGAGCCGCTGGGCTGGCGCTATGACCCGGCGCTGCGTTCGCTGCAGGTGACGCCAGCGCTGGCCGCGATGCTGGGGCTTGGCGACGCGCCGTCGCTCCGCGTGATGCTGCGCCATGTCGAGCCGGCGGATCGTGGAGCCATGCGCGGTGCGCTGCAGCGGTTGCGCGACGGGATTCAGGCCACCGCTTTTGCCCATGATCTGGCCGGCGCCGGGCGAGTGGTCGAGCATCTTCAGCGCGATGCCCGCACCGGTCGCATCCACGCGCTGATCGAACGCTTGGGTGAGGTCGATGCGAGTGCGGTGGTCCGGGATGTGCTGACCGGGATCCGCGACGATAGCGGAATGCGACGCTGGCTGACGCGGCGGCTCGATCAGGCGCAGCCGGTTGGTATCGTCCTCGTCGCGCTGGGGCGGTTCGACATGGTCAATACCGCCTATGGTCGCGATGCTGGCGATGCCGTGCTCCGCGCGGCTTCGACCCGTATCGCCGAAGCCGCGCGTACCGCGCTGGGGCGGCGCGCGACACTGGCCCGCATGGGCGGGGCCGAGTTCCTGATCGCTGTGGAAGAGGCCGACGCCGCCGCGCTTTCGACGGCGGCGCGGGCAATTGAGGAAGCGCTGGGCCGACCCTTTGTCATCGGTGATGCGATCGCCCCGGTCGGCGCCCGCTGTGCGATCGCCATTGCGCGACCCGGCGACGATGCCACCGCACTGCTCCGGCGCGCGGGTGAGGCTCTGGCGGGCGAAGACAGCGACGGCCAGCGTACCGTCCCGCTTGATGCGCTTGCGGTCGAGCTGCGCCGGGCGATGGAGGCGGGGGAGATCGAATTGCGGATGCAGCCGCAGGTTGCCGTCGCCACCGG
>CAYMUJ010000135.1:0-5289 GCA_964393565.1 uncultured Stakelama sp.
ACTGCTGCTTCTCGATCTGCGCGTCCTTGTTGAACGGCGAATGGTTGCGCGCCATGCTCGCCGAAACGAATGCGCGGGTGCCCGAAGCGGTCAGATTGCCGGTGTCGACCATGCCAAAGATGCGCATGAAGTCGAAATCGCCGGCCGAACCGACCAGCTTCACGCCGAAATCTTCGCCCGGAACGCGGGTACGATAGTTGACGGTCGAACCGGTTGCTGCGGCGGTCGGGCTGTCGACGTCGGTCGAACCGAGGTTGACGTTGACCTGCTGGATCAGCTCGGGGTCGAGCTGCTGGTTCGAATACAGCGCATAGTTGCCCGAATCGTTCAGCGGAACGCCGTCAAAGGTCTGGCTGATGCGGGTCGAATCGAAACCGCGGATGGTCAGCGTGCCGCCCGACGAACCGTACGGATCGTTGTTCTGGAAGCTGACGCCCGGCAGGGCGTTGATCGTGTCGTTGATGGTCTGACCCGGCGCAGCGCGCTGGATGAACTCGTCGGTCAGAACGGCTTTGGCCTTGCTCGTGTCGGGGAGCACCACGCCAGCAACGCCCGTCTGGACGCTTGAACCGGTGATGACGATTTCGCCTTCATCCTCGAAATCAACCGAACCGGTCGACTGCGCGTGTGCCGCAGCAGGAAAAGCGAGCGCAGCAACAGCCGCGCCGATCAGCAGATGGTTTCGCATTTTAGTCCCCTTAGGATGGGCTGTTCAAAGCCTGCGCAAGCGGTGTCATTCACCGTCCTGTGCTGCCCCATGGGGATGCTTCTTTGCTGAATTGTTACACTTGTATCAAGTGAATTGTGCGTTGCAAAAAAGCATCACCTGGCGGCGGCGACAATCGCGTTCCATGCCGCTTCGTCGATCACGCGAATCCCAAGGTCTGCGGCCTTTTTGAGCTTCGATCCGGCCCCCGGACCCGCCACGATCAGGTCGGTCTTGGCCGACACCGAACCGGACACGCGCGCACCCAATGACTCCGCCTGCGCCTTCGCCTCGTCGCGACTCAGCGTTTCCAGCGATCCGGTAAAGACGACCGTCTTTCCCGACACTTCCGAGTCGCGTGCTTCGACCACGAACGGGGGCGGGCTCACTTCGGCGAGCAGGTCGTCCCACACTGCGCGATTATGCCGCTCGTGGAAGAAATCGGCCAGCGCATGGCCGACGGCGGCGCCGACATTCTCGATCCCGATATGCTCGGCAATCGCCTTGTCGCGCCGCGCGTGGAACTTCGCCTCCGGCTCGCCCAGCGCAGGGGTGATCGACGCACGCAGCGCAATGATCTCGTCCGCCAGCGCGGCAAGGGCGGGGAGGGTCTCCAGCCGCTTCATCAGGTCGCGTGCGGTGATGTTGCCGATGTGCCGGATGCCCAGCCCGAACAACAGCCGCGCCGCGTCCGGCTCCCGCTTGGCTTCGATCGCGGCGAGCAGATTGTCGACCGACTTCTCCTTCCACCCCTCACGCCCCAGCAGCGCCTCGCGATGCGCGCTCAGGCGGAAGATATCGGCCGGCTCGGCGATCCAGCCCAGGTCCAGAAACTCGACAATCGTCTTCTCGCCCAGCCCCTCGATATCCAGCGCGCCGCGGCTGACGAAATGCTTGAGCCGCTCCAGCCGCTGCGCCGGGCAGATCAGCCCGCCGGTGCAACGCACATCGACCTCACCCTCCTCGCGCGTCGCCTCGGACTGACAGATTGGGCAATGGCTGGGGAACACGAACGCTGGCCGCTCGACATCGCGCGTCAGATTCTCGACGATCTGCGGGATCACGTCGCCCGCGCGCTGCAGCACCACCCGGTCGCCCGGACGCACCCCCAGCCGTGCGATCTCGTCGGCATTGTGCAGCGTGGCGTTGGTCACGACCACGCCGCCCACCGTCACCGGTTCCAGCCGCGCCACCGGGGTCAGCTTGCCCGTGCGCCCGACCTGAATATCGATCTCGCGCAGCGTCGTCTCCGCGCGCTCGGCCGGAAATTTATGCGCGATCGCCCAGCGCGGTGCGCGCCCGACACTGCCCAGCCGCTCCTGCCAGTCGAGCCGGTCGACCTTGTACACCACGCCATCGATGTCGAACGGCAGATCGGCGCGCAGCGCTTCGATCTTGCGATAGTGCGCCAGCGCCGGTTCGGCCTGCACGCATTCGACGAACAGCGGGTGGAGCGGAAAGCCCCACGCCTCGATCGCCTTCATCACCGCGAACTGGCTGTCACCCGGCAACGCGCTGGTCTCGCCCCAGCCATGCGCCAGGAAGCGCAGCGGCCGCGCCGCGGTGACGCTGGCATCCTTTTGCCGCAGCGATCCGGCGGCGGCGTTGCGCGGATTGGCGAACTGCCGCGCCTCCTTGCCGCTCGCCTCCGCCTCGGCCGCGAGCCTGGCGTTGAGCGCCAGGAAATCCTCCTTGGCCATATACACCTCGCCGCGCACCTCGAACACATCCGGCGCACCGGCGGGCAGCTCGGTCGGGATGTCGGCGATCGTCAGCGCATTGGCGGTGACATTCTCGCCCACCTGCCCATCGCCGCGCGTTGCCGCCAGCACCAGACGACGCCCCTCATAGCGCAGCGAACAGGACAGCCCGTCGATCTTGGGCTCGGCGGTCAGCGCGACGCGGTCGCCTTCGCCCAGCGACAAAAACCGCCGCACGCGCAGCACGAACTCGATCACATCCTCGTCCGAAAACGCATTGTCCAGGCTCATCATCGCCCGCGCATGCGGCACCTTGGCCAGATGCCCGGCGGGCGCCGCCCCGACCAGCTTCGAGGGCGAATCCGCGCGCATCAGATGCGGAAATGCCGCCTCGATCGCGGTATTGCGCCGCACCAGCGCGTCATAGGCCGCGTCGCTGATCTCCGGCGCATCCTCGGTATGATACAGGGCGTTGTGGCGCGCAATCTCTGCGGCCAGCCGCTCCAGCTCGGCGGCGGCGTCGATGTCGGTGGCGGGGAGGGTATCCATAGGCTCCCCGCTACCGCTCGATCTCTTCGCCTTCAACTGCTCCGGCGCAAACGCCAGATATTCCGCCTGTTCCCTGAACCGTTCGAACCGACCGGACTTGTCGCCAGTTCGTGCGGAAGATCAGCGGGTTCGGTCGGGCTGTACCGTATTCCTGCCGCTTGAGCCGTGCCGCCGCATGATGCTAGGTCCCCGCCCTCCGGGGAGGGGCTTCTGGTGAGTGATCGGGCCGCGCGCGCATCCGTGCCGCATTATGATACGACGCTTGACCGTGCGGGCCTGGCGCTGGCGCTGGGCGGTGCGCTTGGCGGTATTGTCGTGCTGTTTCTGGTGCTCGCGGCGGGCCAGCGGGAGCCGGCATCGCTGGTGGCGGCCTGGATGCTGGGCATGATCTTTTCGGCGCTCGGCATTGCTGCGGTGGCCAGTCCGCTCTGGCTCGTCCTCCACCTCGCCGGTTATCGTCGCGCCTGGCATGCCGTCGCGCTTGGGGTATTCATCTCGCTGGTCCTGTTCGTCGGCGCACAGACCTATGGCTTCGGCCTCCTCGCCGCACCCGCCAGCGACCTGCGCACCACCCTGTTCCGCTGGATCAGCGCGCTCGGCACCAGCGCCCTGCTGGCGATCGTCGCAGCAGGCATCGCGCTGTCAATGTGGCGCGTGGCCTATCGCCGGGTGATGTGACCTAACGCTTCCCGCCTAGGGCTGACGCGGTACCGGTTGACTTATTTATGTTCTTGATATGTTCTGATCGCTCCCCATCTGATCGCCGGGGAGGGGCGTATGAGAACACAGCAGGGCAAGTTCACGCGAGGACGATCCGCGCAATCCGCGCAACCATTCGGTGCACATTGTCCAAGCGGGCGAGTCCCTGACCTCCATCGCGCGGCTGCGAAAGGGGTTGCGGGTATCGGATCTCGCTGGCTCAACGGCATCGACCCGAAAAAGCCGCTTCGGATCGGGCAGCGGCTCATGCTGCCGCACCAGCAGTTCCTTGATGCGGGGCGTGATGCGCGGAACAAGTTTCTGGCGCTGGCCTGTTACCAGCAAACGCATTGGGGCCGGTTGCCACCGAACCCGGCGAACCCGCCTTCGCTGGAGAGTCAGATTCTCGACAGCAATTGGCGAAGGGAGACGCTGAATGGCTATGATTTTCAGATCGACGTCATCGACCGTACCCGGATTACCTATCGACGGCTGTCTTCGACCGAAACGCTTCGACGCTCCCGGCGCCATCAGGCGCAGGCGGGAGGTCCGGATCGCCGCCCCACTGACGATGGCGGGCATTTTTGGGCTGCTCGCTTTGATGGGCCTCTCGTACGCTTCAACCACTTCGCCCAGGACGCAAATTTCAACCGGGGTGCGTACCGGGTTATGGAAGATGCATGGGCCGCGCATTCACGCGCGGGTCGATCGGTTTTTGCGCGGATACAGCCGCACTACAGGGGGGGCTCAAGGCGACCCTTTCGCATTACAGTATCCTGGTCGGTTAACGGCGGGCCTGCTCAAATCGAGCAATTTGACAACGAGCCGAAAGGTAAACGGCATGGCCGCAGATAAGTATCAGATGGCTGGTCCCCTTTTGAGCGAGTTGGGGCAGGAACTCGCGGCCATTGTGGGCGGAGACCCGAACGGGATCTTCTTCTACGTGGAGATCGGGGAGGGTTGGGTGCGTCCCAGCCTCTTCCGTGCAGAGGGTGAGATCGTGCGCTTTTATCTGCCTGACGATCCCATCTTGTCCGACATCCTGCTCGACATCTGGTACGTCGAGCCCGACCCGACCAAGCGCTGGTCTGTGATGGAATATGTCGTGGAGAACGGCAATTTTCGGGCCGAATATAAGTATCCCGACGAAGTCGACGTCACCAAACCCGATATCGAGCGGCGCGAGGCTGCGTTGCGCGCGCATTTCGGCGACCGGAAGGTGGTATATCCGCCGATCGAGGGCATGACCGAATGGAAGCCGTCGCCAACCACCTGAGTTTTGTCAGCATCGTCTGTCAGCCTGACACTCGACCCCATTTGCACCCCCATCTGAAGGCCCCATATTCCCCCCATGGCGATCCAGATCCGTACCAGCCTTGCCGAGCCCGAAACCGGCCCCGGCTTCGTCCCGCACCGCCCGAACCGCCCCGAAAAGAGCGAGGGCGGGCGGCCGTTCAAGCTGGTCAGCGATTATCAGCCCGCCGGCGACCAGCCGACCGCGATCAAGGAACTGACCGAGGCGGCCTTGGCGGGGGAGCGCGATCAGGTGCTGCTCGGCGTCACCGGCTCGGGCAAGACCTTCACGATGGCGAGCGTCATCAACAACCTCCAGCGCCCGGCGCTGATCCTCGCCCC
>CAYMUJ010000136.1:0-2791 GCA_964393565.1 uncultured Stakelama sp.
GTGCGCGAAGGAACAAGAGTGGCCCACGACCCCCATCAGTGCGACGTGCTTGTCATCGGATCGGGCGCGGCCGGGCTGACCGCTGCGCTCAACCTGGCCGAACGGTTCAAGGTGACCGTGCTGGCCAAGGGTGGGCTGGACGAAGGATCGACCGCCTGGGCGCAGGGCGGGATCGCCGCAGTGCTGGAACCGGGCGACACGTTCGAAGCGCATATCGAGGATACGATGATCGCCGGCGCGGGTCTGAACGATCGCGCGACGGTGGAGATGGTGGTCGAGCATGCGCCCGCCGCGATCCAGCGGCTGGTGGAGCTGGGCGTACCGTTCAACATGGACGGCAACGCGCTGCATCTGACGCGCGAGGGTGGGCATAGCGCGCGCCGCATCGTGCATGTCGATGACGCCACCGGCTGGGCGGTGCAGGTCGCGCTGATCCGCGCGGCGCAGGCGCATCCCAACATCACCCTCGTCCCCGACATGGTCGCGATCGATCTGGCCACCAGTCGCCATGAGCTGCGTTATTCGGGCGCGGGCAAGGTGTGGGGCGTCTATGCCGTCAATCGCGCCACAGGCCGGGTCGAGCTGTTCACCGCCAATGCGACAGTGCTGGCGACCGGCGGGGCGGGGCGGACCTACCTGTTCTCGACCGCGCCCAAGGGGGCGACGGGGGACGGGATTGCGATGGCGTGGCGCGCGGGGTGCCGCATCTCGAACATGGAGATGATGCAGTTCCACCCGACCTGCCTCTATCATCTCGACGTCAAGAATTTCCTGATCACCGAAGCGGTGCGGGGCGAGGGCGGGCGGCTGATCAACCCGCAGACCGGCAAGCGCTTCATGGCGGATTATGATCCCGAGCGGATGGAGCTGGCGCCGCGCGACGTGGTGGCGCGCGCGATCGACGCCGAGATCAAGCGCGACGGCCTCGATTACGTCCATCTCGACATCAGCCATATGCCCGCCGAGTTCGTGAAGGGGCATTTCCCCAACATCCATGACAAGCTGATCGGCCTGGGCATCGACATGACCACGGGCCCGATCCCGGTGGTGCCGGCACAGCATTATACGTGCGGCGGGATCGTCATCGATCTGGACGGGCGCACCGACCTGCCCGGCCTGTATGCCGCAGGCGAGTGCAGCGAGAGCGGGCTGCACGGCGCGAACCGGCTCGCCAGCAACTCGCTGCTCGAATGTTTCGTGTTCGGCGAGGCGGCGGCGCGGCACATCGCGGCGAACTGGGACGACCTGCCCCCGCCACCGTCGATCCGGCCATGGGACGAAAGCCGCGTCACCGATTCGGACGAAGAGGTGGTGATCAAGCAGAATTGGACCGAAATCCGCCGGTTCATGTGGAATTATGTCGGGATCGTACGCACTACCAAGCGGCTGGAACGCGCGGCGCATCGCATCAAGATGCTGAACGATGAGATTGCCGATTATTATGGCCATTTCCGCGTGACGCCTGACCTGATCGAGTTGCGCAACCTGCTGCAATCGGCGGAGCTGATCGTGCGATCGGCACTGCTTCGTCGCGAAAGCCGGGGGCTGCACTATACGCTGGACTATCCGGACAGCGACGAAACGGCACGCGATACCGTATTGGTCCCGTGAATTTTTGGCGGAATCTTCACGCTTTGCCGTCATAATCCGCGTGTTCGTCGCAGACGGTGCCGTTCGCTCTTGGCCAATGCGCGGCGACGCAGCATGATCGCTTTGGGCAAAGGGCGTAGTAAGCGTGTCGGGGATGTATCAGTTTACGAATCTTCAGCGGGGATTGACCCTGACCGGCCTTGCGCCGTTGATGCTGATCGGCGCGGGCGTGCATCGCGATGACCTGCCGCTGGATCTGACCCCGGCCAGCTATCGCGTGAGCATGCCGATCCCGGCTGCGCCCAGGCCGCTTCCCGTCTTTCCCGCCCCCGCCGCGCTGAGCACCACGATCGATGCGCTGGCGCGCGATTTCGGCGGGGTTGTCGGCATCTCGGTCCGCAGCCTCGAATGGGGCTGGCAGATCGATGTCAATGGCAATCGCCGCATGCCGCAGCAGAGCGTGAGCAAATTATGGGTCGCGATGACCGTGCTCGACGCGCGCGACAAGGGGCGGCTGACGCTGGACGATCCGGTCGAGCTGACGCGCGAGCATCTGACGCTGTTTCATCAGCCGATCGCGTCGCTGGTGGTGCGCGACGGCGTGTATCGCACCACGGTGCGCGAATTGCTGCTGCGCGCGATGCAGCAGAGCGACAATACCGCCAATGACCGGTTGCTGACCCTGGTCGGCGGGCCGCAGGCGGTGCGCGCGTTCATCGCCGATCGCGGGCTGGGCGAAATCCGTTTCGGTCCGGGTGAGCGGTTGTTGCAGGCGGGCACGGCCGGGCTGCGCTGGGATCAGCGTTATTCGATGGCGGGCGAGTTCCAGCGGGCGCGTGCGGCATTGCCGCCGACGGTGCGGCGCGCGGCGTTCGATTCCTATGTCGCCGATCCGGTCGATGGCGCGGCGCCGTCGGCAATCGCGCTGGCGCTGGCGCGGCTCAAGGCGGGCGAGCTGCTGTCGGCGTCCTCGACCAGTTTCCTGACGACCGTGATGTCGGGCACGCGCACGGGCAAGGCGCGGCTGCGTGCTGCCGTTCCCGTGGGCTGGACGCTGGCGCACAAGACCGGCACCGGCCAGAATCTGGGCGGGCGCACGGCGGGCTTCAACGATATCGGCATCCTGACCGCGCCCGATGGCAAGGCCTATTCGGTCGCGGTGATGATCGGCGATACCCCGCGCCCGGTGCGCGACCGGCAG
>CAYMUJ010000136.1:2891-5262 GCA_964393565.1 uncultured Stakelama sp.
GCTAAGCCGTCGCCATGCCCCATCTCTATCTCGTCGACGGCTCCAGCTTCATCTTCCGCGCCTATCATGTGCTGCCCAAGCTGACCAACAAACATGGTGAGCCGGCCGGGGCGGTCTATGGCTATGTGTCGATGCTGTGGAAGCTGGCGAGCGAACTGCACAAGGCGGAGGGGCCGACGCATCTGGCGGTGATCCTCGACAAGAGCGAGCACACGTTCCGCAACCAACTCTACGACCAGTATAAGGCGCATCGTCCGCCTGCGCCGGAAGACCTGCGCCCGCAATTCCCGATGATCCGCGATGCCACGCGCGCGTTCAGCCTGCCGTGCATCGAGGAATTGGGCTGGGAGGCGGACGATCTGATCGCGTCCTATTCCAGGGCGGCGCTGGCGCAGGGGTGGCAGGTGACGATCGTCAGTTCCGACAAGGATCTGATGCAGCTGCTGACCGAACCGGGCATCGACATGCTCGACACGATGAAGGACCGGCGCATGGGGCCGGAGGCGGTGGTCGAGAAGTTCGGGGTCGGACCGGACAAATTGGGCGAGGTGCTGGCGCTGATGGGCGACAGCGTCGACAATGTGCCGGGCGTGCCGGGGGTGGGGCCGAAGACCGCGGCCAAGCTGATCCTGGAGCATGGCGATGTCGAGGCGGTGCTGGCGGCCGCGCCCGACATGAAGAAGGGCAAGCTGCGCGACAATCTGATCGAACATGCCGATATGGCGCGGCTGTCGCGCCAGCTGGTCGCGCTGGCGGAGGATGTGCCGCTGCCCGAACCGCTCGATGCCTTTGTGCTCGACGGGATTCCCGACGCGCCGCTGCGCGCGTTCCTGGAGCATCACGGGTTCAAGACTTTGCTCGCGCGGCTGGGCAGCGAGGCGGGCTCGGTCGCCGATGCGCCGGCCGAGACGCAGGAAGCGCCGGGGCTGGAGCCGGATCCGCCGTGCGATCATGATGGCTATGAAACGGTGGTGGATGAGGCGGCGCTGGATCGCTGGGTCATGCGCGCGCGGCATCAGGGCTGGGTCGCGGTGGATACCGAGACGACCGGCACCGATGCAACGCGCGCCGAGCTGGTCGGGGTGAGCCTGGCGCTGCAGCCCAATCTCGCCTGCTACATCCCGGTTGGCCATGGCGGGACCGACATGTTCGCGGAAAAGCCGGTGCAGCTCGACCGGGCGACGGTGCTGGCGAAGCTCAAGCCGCTGCTGGAGGATCCGGCGGTGCTCAAGATCGGGCACAACCTCAAATATGACCTGATCATCCTGGCGCGGCTGGGGATCGATGTCGCGCCGTTCGACGACACGATCGTGATGAGTTTCGACCTCGATGCCGGGCTGCACGGGCATGGCATGGACGAGCTGGCGGCGACGCATCTGGCGCATAGCTGCATCGCGTACAAGGATGTGACCGGGAGCGGAAAGAAGCAGATCGGGTTCGCCGAAGTCGATCTGAAGGCCGCCACCCGCTATGCCGCCGAGGACGCCGATGTCACGCTGCGGCTGTGGCGGCGGTTGAAGCCGCGGCTGGCCTATGAGGGCGCGACGCGGGTTTACGAAATGGTCGACCGGCCGCTGGTGCGCGTGATTGCCGATATGGAGCTGGCGGGGATCAAGGTCGATGCCGGGGCGCTGGCGCGGCTCTCCGATGATTTCTCGAAACAGATCGCCCGGCTGGAGGAGGAAATCCACACCATCGCCGGGTTCAAGTTCACCATCGGCAGCCCCAAGCAATTGGGCGACGTGCTGTTCGACAAGATGGGGATCAAGGGCGGGCGCAAGGGCAAGTCGGGCGTCTATTCGACCGACGTCAACGAGCTGGAACGGATCGCGGCGGACAAGGATTCGCCGGGGCGCGAGATGGTGCTGAAGGTGCTCGACTGGCGCCAGCTGTCGAAGCTCAAATCCACCTATACCGACGCGCTGCAGGCGCAGATCAACCCGGCGACGGGGCGCGTGCATACGAGTTACTCGCTGACCGGCGCACAGACCGGGCGGCTGTCGTCGACCGACCCGAACCTGCAGAATATCCCGATCCGTACCGAGGTCGGGCGGCAGATCCGCGACGCCTTTGTCGCCGAGCCGGGCAACGTCATCCTGTCGGCCGATTATTCGCAGATCGAATTGCGGCTGGCGGCGCATATCGCCGATGTGCCCGCGCTGCGCGAGGCGTTCGAACAGGGCGAGGACATCCACAACCGCACCGCGATGGAGCTGTTCGGTGAGGTCAACCGCGACACGCGCGGGCGGGCCAAGACGATCAACTTCGCGATCCTCTATGGCATCAGCCGCTGGGGGCTGGCCGGACGGCTCGACGTCACGCCGGACGAGGCGCAGGGGATGATCGACCGCTATTTCCAGAGCTTCCCCGG
>CAYMUJ010000137.1:0-5254 GCA_964393565.1 uncultured Stakelama sp.
CTGCCCTTCCTGCTCGCGCGCGGGATCGGACAGACCTATCTCGACAAGCAGGTCGATCTGGGGGACGTGACGGCGTTTCTGGACGAACTGCCGCGCTGACCCTGCATTCTGACACCGGCCGTTTGCGCTGAGACTGTCGAAGGGCGTTACCCAACAAGCGTTTCGCTTGCGGCCCTTCGACAAGCTCAGGGCAAACGGGGGTTGGTGATCGCGGCACTCGTGTCGCGACGCTCGGCCCTCAGGCTTCGAGCTGGCGCATCAGGCTGCGGACGGCACCGTCGATTTCGCTGTCGGTGCCGCGCAGTTCTTCGATGCGGCGGACGGCGTGGATCACGGTCGAATGATCGCGATTGCCGAACTTGCGGCCGATTTCTGGCAGCGAGCGCGTGGTCAGGCGCTTGGCGAGGTACATCGCGATCTGGCGCGGGCGGGCGATCGCGACGGCGCGGCGCTGCGACACCAGGTCGAGCTGCTTGACGTCGAAATGGCTCGACACTGCCTTCTGGATCTCGTCGATCGTCACGCGGCGCTGGCTGCCGCGCAGCGCTTCGCCGAGCACGCTTTCGGCGAATTCGATCGTCACGACCTCATTGTTGAGCTGGGCATAGGCGACGAGGCGGTTGAGCGCACCTTCCAGTTCGCGCACCGACGAGCTGATCCGCGCGGCGAGCAGATCGAGCACTTCCGACGGCACCGACGCACCGGCCATATCCTCAAGTTTGCGGTCGAGGATCGTGCGGCGCAGGCCAAGCTCGGCCGGCTTGATGTCGGCCGCCAGGCCTGAGCCGAGGCGCGAAGCGAGGCGGGTCTCGATCCCCTCGAGCGCCAGCGGGCTGCGGTCCGCGGCGATGACGAGGCGCTTCCCCTCCCGCATGAATTCGTCGACCGTGTGGAAGAATTCTTCCTGAGTCGATTCCTTGCCGGCGATGAACTGAAGATCGTCGATCATGAGCAGATCGACGCCGCGCAGCCGCGCCTTGAATGCGTAGGTGTCCTTTTCCCGCACCGCGCGCACGAATTCGAACATGAAGCGCTCGGCCGGCATGTAGATCGCGGTCGCATCGGGGCAGGCGTCCATGAACGCATGGCCGATCGCGTGCATCAGGTGCGTCTTGCCCTGGCCCGTGTTGCTGTGGAGGTAGAGCGGGCTGAAACGCGGCTTGCCCGGCTCGGCCAGCGCCTTGGCGGCGTTGAACGCGACGCGGTTGGTCGTGTCGACCACGAACCGGTCGAAGGTGAAGCGCGAATCGAGATTGGGACGCTCGCCCGCTCCGGCGGAAGCCGAGGGCGTGACGGGCACCACTGCATCGGCCACGGGGGCCGCTGCCGCAAGCTCGCGAGTCGCACGCGCATCGACCGTCTCGATCGACACCGTACGCACGCCCGGAAGCTGCGCACGGAACTCCATCATCAGTCGGTCGGCGTAATGATTCTTGACCCAATTGGTCATGAAGGCGGACGGCAGGCCGAGGCGAACGGTTTCGGCGTCCTCACCCGGGATCAGAACGATCGGTTTCAGCCACTGGTCGAACAGCCGCTGCCCTGCGGAAAGCCGCAGATTGCCGCGCACACGTGTCCAGGCCCTGGCTTGATCCATATTGTCGCTGCCCCTCACACTGCCAAATATTCGGCACACACGCGACGCCGCGCGCATGCCATTCCCCCAAACGCCAAGGCGGACGCCCCGCGCAAACAGATCAGGCAACAGCTTCCCCCAGCCGGAGTCACATCCGCACTTGGTTGGCGCCTTCGCTGAAACCGCTGACGCGAAACGCGCAGCGGTATCCCCGTTTTAGGGACGCATTTCTGAGTCGATCAAGAGGGCAGCATGTAAAGAATCTGAAATAAGTAGGGTTGACTCAACCAACCCCCCGGAAATCCGCGCTTCTGCTCGCAAGCATTTGATTTTCAAGTAATTAATCGATTCATTACAAAAGCGCCGCAGCGCGACTCATGGTTAGTCCCCGATTCGCGTCATCACGACCTTCGCGCCGGTCGGACAAACGAAAAGCCCCGCCGGCACAGGGCCGGCAGGGCTGATTTCAAATCGCGGAAGCGCGGATCAGCCGAGTGCGGCGAGACGCTTCGTCAGACGCGAGAATTTGCGCGAGGCGGTGTTCTTGTGGACCACACCCTTGGCGACGCCACGTGCAAGCTCCGGCTGCATCGCCTTGAGCGCGGTTTCCGCTGCCGCCTTGTCACCGCTGCTCAGCGCGCTTTCGACCTTCTTGATGAAGGTGCGGATGCGACCGACGCGGGCACCGTTGACTTCGGCGCGGCGTTCGTTGCGACGGATGCGCTTCTTGGCTTGCGGCGTGTTCGCCATGAATCTTCGTTCCTGTTTTCGATGCGAAAAGAGGCGCGGATTTCCGTCCCACGCCTCGGGAAAGCGCGCCCCTTAGCGAGGGTGTGCGATTCGGTCAACCGATAACGGGTGGCAACGCCGCGCGACTTCCCCCTATTTCTGGCATTTCGGGCACCAGAAGGTCGAGCGCCCGCCCTCCGCATAGCGTGCGACCGTGCCACCGCAATCGCATCGTTCGCCCTCACGGCCATAGACTTTGAACTGCTTCGAAAAATAGCCGAGTTCACCATCGGGCTGCGCATAGTCGCGCAGGGTCGACCCGCCCGCTTCGATCGCCGATTCGAGCACGCCGTGCACCGCCGCGACCAGCCGCTGCAGTTGCGGGCGGGTCAGCGATCCGCCGCTGCGCTTGGGGGAGATGCGCGATTCGTGCAGCGCCTCGCACACATAGATATTGCCCAGGCCAGCGACGATACGCTGGTCGAGCAGCAACAGCTTGATCGACGCGACCCGGCCGGCAAGCGCCTGGCGCAGGTGATCCGCCGTGAACAACGGCCCCAACGGCTCCGGCCCCAGTGCGGCAAAGGGCGGCCATGCGCCGACATCCGCTGTGGGCATCAGATCAACCGATCCGAATCGACGGGCATCGTTGAGCGCCAGCCGCCGCCCTGCATCAGTTTCGATCACCAGATGATCGTGCGTCAGCAGCTCGGACGGATCGATTCGCCAGCGTCCCGACATGCCGAGGTGAAAGATCATGGTGTCACCGCGATCGGTGTCGATCAGGCCATATTTGGCGCGGCGGCCCAGCGCAGTGACCGTCGCGCCGGTCAGCCGCTGCCCCAGATCGACCGGCATCGCGCGGCGCAGATCGGGGCGGCGCAGCTGAACGCGCGCGATCCGCTGGCCGTGCAGTGCGGGGGTCAGGCCGCGGACGGTGGTTTCGACTTCGGGAAGCTCGGGCATTTTGTCCAGCTAAGCGGGCTTTGCCGCGCCCACAAGGGCGGCTAAGGGCTTGGCCATGACCGACACCGTCTCCTTTGGCTATGAAGAAGTTGCCCCCGACGAAAAGACCCGTCGCGTCGGCGGCGTCTTTTCCAGCGTGGCCTCGCGCTATGATCTCATGAACGACGCGATGTCGGGCGGCCTGCACCGCGTGTGGAAGGACGTGTTCGTCCGCCGCGTGAAGCCGCGCGAGGGCGAAGCGATCCTCGACATGGCCGGCGGCACCGGGGACATCGCGTTCCGCATGGCCGAACATGGCGCGGCGGTGACGGTCGCGGATATCAACCCGGACATGCTGGCCGTCGGCATCGAGCGCGCGGCAAAGCGCGGGATCGCCAAAGATTCCGGGGGGCTGGTGTGGAGCGAAGCCAATGCCGAGACGCTGCAATGGCCCGACCGCTTCTTCGACGCCTATACGATCGCCTTTGGCATCCGGAACGTGACCGACATCCCGGCCGCGCTGCGCGAGGCACATCGGGTGCTGCGCCGGGGTGGTCGCTTCTTCGTGCTCGAATTCTCGACGACCCTGTGGCCGGGATTCGCGGATGTGTACGATGCCTATTCGCACCGGCTGGTGCCCAAGCTGGGCGAACTGCTGGCGGGCGATGCCGACAGCTATCGCTATCTGGTCGAATCGATCCGACGCTTCCCCGACATGCCGACGTTCGAAGCGATGATCAAAGATGCCGGCTTCGTGCAGACCCGGGTCGAACCGATGCTGGGCGGGCTGGTCGCCATTCATAGCGGCTGGAAGATTTGACCGCTCCCGTCGTCCATCTGTGGCGCCTCCTGACATGGGGACGCACGCTGGCGCGTCATGGCGCACTGCGCGGGATCGAGCGTGACCGCAACACGCCCGCCCCGGTCCGCCGCCTCGCGCGCATCGCCCGCTTCGGCGCGCGCGTACCCGAAGTGCCGCGTTACGCCGATGCGCTGCAGGCGATCGGCCCGGCTGCGATCAAGCTGGGCCAGACACTCGCCACCCGCCCGGATCTGATCGGCGAAGCGGCGGCGCATGATCTGCTCCGCCTGCAGGATGCCCTGCCCCCCGTCCCGTTTGCGGTGATCCGCACGGCGATGGAGAACAGCTTCGGCAGGCCGATCACGGATCTGTTCCAATCGGTCGAGGAAACGCCGATCGGCGCCGCGTCGATCGCACAGGTCCACCGCGCGATCACCACCGATGGTCGCCAGGTCGCGGTCAAGGTGCTGCGCCCGGGGATCGAGGCCGAGTTCGCCCGTGCCATCGATACGTATGAATGGGCGGCGGCACAGGTCGAGGGGATGGGCGGCGAAGCATCGCGCCTGCGCCCGCGCCTGGTCATCGAAACCTTCAAGCGCTGGACCGCGCGCGAGCTCGACCTGCGGCGCGAGGCGGCCTCCGCATCGGAGCTGGCCGAATCGATGGAGGCGGAGCCCGACTTTACCGTCCCCGCGATCGACTGGCAGCGCACCACCGGCAAGGTGATGACGCTGGAATGGATCAACGGGATCAAGCTATCGGACCGCAACGCGCTGATCGCCGCAGGCCATGACACCGAAAAGCTGGCGCACCTGCTGGTCCGCGCGTTCCTGCGTCAGGCGATTTCGGAAGGCTTTTTTCACGCCGACATGCATCAGGGCAATTTGTTCGCCCTGCCCGGCGACCGGATCGCGGCGATCGATTTCGGGATCATGGGCCGGATCGACCGGCGTGCGCGGGTGTGGCTGGCGGAGATTCTCTACGGCCTGATCACCGGCAATTACCGTCGCGTCGCCGAGATCCATTTCGAGGCCGGCTATGTCCCCGCGCACCATAATGTCGCCGAGTTCGCGACGGCGCTGCGCGCGGTGGGTGAGCCGATGCGCGGCCTGCCGGTCAAGGACATGAGCGTCGGCATGATGCTGGACAGCCTGTTCAACATCACCCGCGATTTCGACATGCAGACCCAGCCGCATCTGCTG
>CAYMUJ010000138.1:0-5199 GCA_964393565.1 uncultured Stakelama sp.
TCTTCCTTCTCGATGCCTTCGCCGAGCTGGAAGCGGACATAGTCGACCAGCTTGATCGCCGCGCCGGCTTCCTTGCCAGCCTGGGCGATCACGTCGCCGACCGGGGTCTTGCCGTCCATGACGAACGCCTGGGTCAGCAGCGCGTTCTCCTTCTTGAACTTCTCGATCGGGCCGTTGAGGATCTTCTCGACCACGTCCGCCGGCTTGCCGACGGTGCGGTCGGCGTTCTTCTCGCGCAGGATCGCAGCTTCACGCTCGACCACTTCGGGGTCGAGATCGTCGACCGTCAGCGCCAGCGGGAATGCAGCGGCGATGTGCATCGCGATCTGCTTGCCCAGCGGCTCGAGCACGTCGACGCCCGCTTCGCTCTCCAGCGCGACCAGCACGCCGATCTTGCCCAAGCCCGGGGCCGCGGCGTTGTGGACGTACGGGATCACCGCGCCGTTGGTCACTTCGACCTTCTTCACGCGGCGCAGCACCTGATTCTCGCCGATCGTGGCGATGTTGGCGACCAGAACGTCCTCCACGGTGCCCTTCGAGATCGAAGCGGCCTTCAGCGCGTCGACATCGTTGATGCCCTGCTCCAGCGCAACGCCGGTGACTTCGTTGACGAAGCCCTGGAAAATCTCGTTCTTCGCGACGAAGTCGGTCTGTGAGTTGACTTCGACCGCGACGCCCTTGGTGCCGGCGACGGCAACGCCGACCAGGCCTTCAGCGGCGGTGCGGCTCGACTTCTTGGCGGCGGCGGCGAGGCCCTTCGAGCGCAGCCAGTCGCTGGCCGCTTCGATATCGCCATTGGTTTCCGCAAGCGCCTTCTTGCAGTCCATCATGCCGGCGCCGCTCTTCTCGCGCAGTTCCTTGACGGCTGCTGCAGTGATCTCGGCCATGTTCTTGTTCCTCGTGCTTAAGCGGTTTGCTTCAAATATGGTGCGGGCGGGACAAAGCTCAAACGCCCTGCCCCGCCCCCATTACGGTTCGATGACCAGAGCGCTTACGCGTCGATCTGGCGCTCGCCCTCGGCGGCCGTTTCCGGCGTGGTCGAGGCGGCCGGAGCTTCCGGCTCGGCCAGCGCTGCTTCGACCGGCGGCTCTTCGGCTGCACCGAAGTCCGCGCCGCTCACGACCTGCGCGTGCTGGTTGCCGCGGGTCGCCGCGATCGCGACGGCTTCGCAGTACAGGCGGATCGCGCGGCTGGCGTCGTCATTCGCCGGAACCGGGAATGCGATGCCGTCGGGCGAGACGTTCGAATCGAGGATCGCGACGACCGGGATGCCCAGCGTGTTGGCTTCCTTGATCGCCAGCTCTTCCTTGTTCGCGTCGATCACGAACATGATGTCGGGAACGCCGCCCATGTCGCGGATGCCGCCGAGCGACAGCTCGAGCTTGTCCTTCTCACGGGTCAGGTTCAGCACTTCCTTCTTGGTCAGGCCGTGCGTGTCGCCCGACAGCTGCTCTTCCAGCGTCTTGAGGCGCTTGATCGAGTTGCTGATGGTCTTCCAGTTGGTGAGCATGCCGCCCAGCCAGCGATGGTTGACGAAATGCTGGTTCGACTTGCGGGCAGCCTCGGCAATCGCTTCCTGCGCCTGGCGCTTGGTGCCGACGAACAGCACCTTGCCGCCGCCTGCAACGGTCGAGCTGATGAAGTCCAGCGCGCGCGCGAACAGCGGCACGGTCTGCGACAGGTCGATGATGTGAACGCCGTTGCGGTCGCCGAAGATATACGGCTTCATCTTCGGGTTCCAGCGATGGGTCTGGTGACCGAAGTGCGCGCCCGATTCGAGCAGCTGCTGCATGGAGACGACAGGTGCCGCCATAGGGATAACTCCTTCCGGTTGAGCCTCTGGGAAGCGAGTGACCATGGCCGGAACGGCCGTGGCACCGGGTTATGATGCTTCCCATGCGGTGTTGAGGCGGCGCGCTTACTCCAGATCGCGGCCCCGCACAAGGGAACAAAAACGGAATACGTGACTTGACAGTGCGAACATTAATCGAACATAAAGAGCTCACACAGCGGACAGGGAACCTTGACCGCGCCCAAGCGTCTCGAATCATCATGATTCCAGTCGCTTGGAATGAATTCGGGAGGCTTGTGATGGTCGCTGTTCTTGCCACGCTGTTGTTCACCGCCGCATTCACTGCGTCGATCTGGGCCATGTTCGTAACGATCGCGCCGCGCATCGATTACATGCGCGCGCTGCTGCGCGGTGAAGCGGTCCCCGCACTCGCACCGGTTCAGGCGCCGCGCATGCGCGTTACGCCGCGGGCGGCACCCCGCCGGATTTCGTCCCCGCTGCAGGCCGCGGCATAGTCCGCGCATAGGCGCGCGCGCTGAACGGCAGCGTCGCGAGATAGCCCAGACAGACGACCGTCAGCGTCTGCCACGGTGCCGTTACCAGCGCAGCAGCCAGAACGACCACCACCACCAGCGCCTCGAACCGCACATTGCGGCGCAGGCGGAGGGATTTCCAGGAGTAGGTCGCGATGCTCGACACCATCAGAAGCGCGACGCATGCAACCCAGGGTGCGACGATCCAGGGCGAGCGGGCGAACGGCTCTTCGCTCCACAACCACACATAGATGGGAAGCATCGCCAACGCCGCCCCGGCCGGTGCCGGGATGCCGGTCAGGAACCCGGCCAGCTTGCGCGGCTGCACGTCATTGTCGATTTGGGAATTGAACCGCGCAAGGCGAAGCGCACAGAACACCGCATAGAGCAACGCGACGATCCAGCCCAGCTTGGGCAGCGCGATCAACGACCAGAGATAGAGGATCAGCGCCGGCGCCACCCCGAACGAAATCGCGTCGGACAGGCTGTCGAGCTCCGCCCCGAAGCGGGTTTCCGCGCGCACCATGCGCGCAACCTGTCCATCGATGCCATCCAGCGCTCCGGCCAGCATCACCATCAGCACCGCCCGTTCCCAATCCTCGCCGATTGCGAAGCGGATACCAGTCAGGCCCGCGCACAATGCCAGCGCGGTCACCGCATTGGGCGCAACCGCGCGCAGCGGGATGCCGCGCATCTGGCGGCGCGGGCGCAAACTCATTGCGCCACGCCCTGCGCCGGCGTGCCCCCTTTCAGGCCGACAATCGTCTCACCCGCCAGGCAGCGCTGACCCAATGCAACCTGAGGAGCATAGTCATCAGGCAGGAACACATCGAGTCGGCTACCGAACCGGATCAGGCCGAAACGCTGACCCGCGGCGACGATGTCGCCCGGCTTGACGAAGGTGACGATGCGCCGCGCGACAAGGCCGGCGATCTGGGTGAAGCCGACGCGCGTCCCGTCATGCGTTTCCATCACGAAATGCTGCCGCTCATTCTCCTCGCTCGCCTTGTCGAGATCGGCATTGAGGAATTTGCCCGCGATATACACGACCTGACGGATCGTGCCGGCCATCGGGGTACGGTTGATATGAACGTCGAACACGGACATGAAAATCGAGACGCGCACCCGCGTCGCTTCGTCCAGCCCTTCGGGCCCGGCGATCTCGCGCGGCACCGGTACGCGCTCGATCATCGTGACAAGACCGTCGGCGGGTGAGATGATCAGCCCGTCCCCCTTGGGTGTCACGCGGATCGGATCGCGGAAAAAGGCCGCGACCCAGATGGTCAGGCCGATCAGTGCAAAACCGAGCTCATCCCAGATCGCGAACAGGAACAACATGGTGATCGCAGCAGAGATCAGCACATATTTGCGACCCTCCGGATGGACCGAGGGAAAGCGCCACTTGACGGTGTTGGTGACGGCGGGCGGGGTTTCGAGCGAAGACATGGGCCGGGTCTAGCTGTGCCATCGGCGCAACACAATCCTGTGTAGCGCACCACAAGAACTGTGCGCACCACAGCTTGATCACGCGCGCGCTTGCTCCTAGACGCTCCGCCAAACCCCTTCCTACCGGATATGAACAGGAAAGCGAGCATGGCGAAGATCAAGGTCAAAAACCCGGTCGTCGAGATCGACGGCGACGAAATGACGCGGATCATCTGGGAATGGATCCGTGAGCGCCTGATCAAGCCCTATCTCGACATCGACCTCAAATATTACGACCTCAGCGTCGAGAAGCGCGACGAGACCAACGACCAGATCACGGTCGATGCCGCCAACGCGATCAAGGAATATGGCGTCGGCGTGAAGTGCGCCACGATCACCCCCGACGAGCAGCGCGTCGAGGAATTCAACCTCAAGGAAATGTGGAAGTCGCCCAACGGCACGATCCGCAACATCCTGGGCGGCGTGGTGTTCCGCGAACCGATCGTGATCAGCAACGTGCCGCGCCTGATTCCGGGCTGGACCAAGCCGATCGTCGTCGGCCGCCACGCATTCGGCGACCAGTATCGCGCGACCGACTTCAAGGTGCCGGGCGCGGGCAAGCTGCGCCTCGTGTTCGAAGGCGCCGACGGTCAGGTCATCGACCGCGAAGTGTTCAACTTCCCCGGCTCGGGCGTCGCAATGGCGATGTACAACCTTGACGATTCGATCCGCGATTTCGCGCGTGCGTCGTTCAACTACGGCCTCAACCTCAAGTGGCCGGTGTATCTGTCGACCAAGAACACGATCCTCAAGGCCTATGACGGCCGCTTCAAGGACCTGTTCCAGGAAGTGTTCGAGACCGAAGGCTTTGCCGAAAAGTTCAAGGACGCCGGCATCGTTTACGAGCATCGCCTGATCGACGACATGGTCGCATCCGCGCTCAAGTGGAGCGGCGAGTTCGTGTGGGCGTGCAAGAATTATGACGGCGACGTCCAGTCGGATCAGGTCGCACAGGGCTTCGGCTCGCTCGGCCTGATGACCTCGGTCCTGCTCTCGCCGGACGGCAAGACGGTCGAGGCCGAGGCGGCGCACGGCACCGTCACCCGCCACTATCGCCAGCATCAGCAGGGCAAGGCGACGTCGACCAACCCGATCGCGTCGATCTTCGCCTGGACCGGCGGCCTCAAGTTCCGCGGCAAGTTCGACGACACGCCGGAAGTCACCAAGTTCGCCGAAACGCTGGAGCGCGTGTGCATCGCCACCGTCGAAAGCGGCAAGATGACCAAGGACCTCGCGCTGCTGATCGGTCCGGATCAGCCGTGGATGACGACCGAGCAGTTCTTCGAGGCGATCCGCCAGAACCTCGAAACCGAAATGGCCAGCTGGGCGTAAGCCCCGCCGCCACCGGCGACAGAATGGGCCGCGTTCCGCACGGGACGCGGCCCTTTT
>CAYMUJ010000139.1:0-5138 GCA_964393565.1 uncultured Stakelama sp.
CGCCAACCTCCTCGGTCGGGAGCCGCTCCGCCTCCCACACCACGCCGATCAGCTGACGCGGACCCAGCGGGGCGACGACGATCGACCCCGGCTCGACCGCCATCCCGCGCGGGACGCGATAGTCGAGCGGGCCGAGCGCGGAGTTGAGGACGATGACGCGGGCGCGGGACATGGAGCGCCCCATATCGGCATTCCCGCGTGGCGTGGAAAGCGCTAACGATTGGATCAAGGAGATCGCCGATGCTCATCCCTGCATTATTGTTGCTTCAAGCTGCCGCCAGCTGCCCCGCGACCGATGCCGCGCTGCCCGCCAGCCTGTCGGGCTGGACCACGCAGGCGGACGCGTTCGGGGGCAACCAGGCGGTGACGCTGGAAGCGGGCAATGTCGCGAAGCTTCCCGGCGTGCCAGCCGCGGCCAAGCCGGGTGGGGCGGTGATGATCGGGTTTCGGATCGAAACGGCCGGGCGTTATGGCATCGCGCTCGACCAGCGCGGCTGGATCGATGTGGTGCCGGGTGTTTCCGGTGGCGAAGCGCTCAAATCGACGGTTCATGGCCATGGACCGGACTGTTCGTCGATCCGCAAGATCGTGCGCTTCGACCTTCAGCCCGGCATCTACCGGCTTTACGTCACCGGGTTGGCGACGCCCACCGTCAAAGCGATGCTCGTCGCGCCGGAATGACCGCTATTCGTCTTCGGAACGCGGTTTGCCGCCGATGGCGATCGTCAGCTGAAGGCTCAGCACGTGATCCATCTGGTCTCGCGCACCGCCTTTGCCGAAGCGATACTGGTTCAGATAGGCAATGTCGGTGTTCAGCCCCTCGGCCAGCGGCAGTGTGACACCGATCTGGTTGCGCATCCGCTCATAGCCCTTGCGTTGGCCCCAAATGGTGCTGTTCGGAAGATAGAAGCTCTCATGCCCGACAAAGAGCGCCACGCCTTTGCCGAGCGGGTGATTGTAGCGGACCAGCGGGCGGATGCGGAAGCCGATCTCGTCGCCGCCAGGGTGGAAGCGTTCATCGATGCGCAGGCGGGTGGAGATGCGACCGAAGTTGGCGACAACCTGCTGCCGCAGCCGGTCTTCGTCCGCGGCGGTGCTGTTGCCATGGGCGGAGACGCGGCGGTAACCGATCCCGATCTCGACATTGTCCGCGACCTTGGTGCTGACGATCCCGCCGATTTCGGTGTGGAACAGGCCGTCCAGCCGGTCGCTGAACCGGGCAATCCCCTCCAGCGTGACACGGGATGTCTCGTCGAGGCGGATTTGGGCGTTGGTCTGCAGCCAGATTTGTTCGTCGACCTGCTGCGCCATCGCGGGCGTGGCAGCGAACAGGGGCAGGACGAGAAAGATGGAGCGCATGGGAGTCCGGTGATAGAGGGCTTCGCGAACGGAGTCGCGCTCCGCATAGCGCGACGTCATGCAACTGTCATATTCCACCGGAGTTCCCCCATGAAGTTCTTCGCCGACACCGCCGACACCAACGATATTCGCGAGCTGGCGGATGCCGGGCTGCTGGATGGTGTGACCACCAACCCGTCGCTGATCCACAAGGCCGGGCGCAACTTCCTCGAGGTCGTCGCCGAGATTTGCCAGATCGTCGATGGCCCGGTGTCGGCGGAAGTCGTCGCACTCGATTATGACGGCATGATGCGCGAGGCGGAGATCGTGCGGAAGATCGCCGACAATGTCGCGGTCAAGCTGCCGCTGACGATCGAGGGGCTGAAGGCGTGCAAGGCGCTGACCAGCGACGGGACGATGGTCAATGTGACCTTGTGCTTCTCGGCCAATCAGGCGCTGCTGGCGGCGAAGGCGGGAGCGACCTTCATCTCGCCGTTCGTGGGGCGGCATGACGATATCGGGTTCGACGGGATGGACCTGATCGGTGATATCCGCCTGATCTATGACAATTATGCGTTCGAGACCGAGATCCTGGTCGCCAGCGTCCGCCATCCGATCCACATCCTGGAGGCTGCCAAGCTGGGCGCCGATGTGATGACCGCGCCGCCGGCGGTGATCCGCCAGCTGGTCAAGCATCCGCTGACCGACAAGGGGATCGAGGGTTTCCTGTCCGACTGGGCCAAGACCGGACAGACCATCGCCTGATTGCGGCCGCGTGAGTTGAAGAAGGGCCGTCCCGGGATGCCGGGCGGCCCTTTTTCATTGGGTCATTCGGCGAGGAATGCCTTCACCTCTGCCGCGAAGCGCTGTGGCTGGTCGAGCATGATGAAGTGGTAGCTGTCGGGGACCGCGACCAGCCGGGCGGGGGTGCCGGCAAAAGCGGGTTCCCAGACGGCCTTGGCCTGCGCTTCGCCGACACCGGTGGCGTAGAGGATGGTGAAGGGCTTCGCCGTCACCTTGGCCAGTTCAGGGCCGATGTCGGTGACCATATCCTCGTACAGCGCCTGGGCGACGGCGCGCTGATCGGCCTTGAGGCCCCAATTGGCGACCTTGATCCGGCCTTCGGGGGTGATGGACCAGATGCCGCCGGGGTCGCTGGTGACGGCGGGCATCGTCTTCATCCGATCGGCCCCAGCAATGGTCATCGTGCGGAATTGCTCGGCGCGCGGCGCGATGCTGGCGGGGGTGGCGGCGGGGTCGAACAGCCTGCCGAAGAAGGGCAGGGTGTCGACCACCAGCAACCGGCCGACCCGGTCGGGGTGGCGGGCAGCGAGCATCATGCCGATCAGGCCGCCATAGCTGTGGCCGATCACTGCGGGCCGCTTGGCACCGCGCTTTGCGGCATCGGCGAGAAGGTCGGCGATGATGCCGTCGGTCATGCCGGGCTTGCCATTCTGGCCGATATCATCGCTACCGAAACCGTTGACCTGGACCAGCAGCACTTGCCGGTCCTTGGCAAGATCGGGGGCGATGCCGTCCCAGACCTGCCGTGGGCTGGACAGGCCGGGGATGAGATAGAGCGGCTCGCGGCCGGGCTTGGCTTCACCGAGGGCGACGATCGAGATGTGCGTCATCCGCTGTTCGGCTGCGGCGGTCTGGGCGTGGCTGGCCGGGGTGGTGAGCGGGATTGCGGCAAGGGCCAGAAGGGCGATCAGGCGGAACATGACTCAAGCCTCCTTCGACGGGTTCATGAAAATGTCTTCGATCGTCAGCTCGAACAGATCGGCGATTTTGAAGGCCAGCGGCAGCGAGGGGTCGTAGCGGCCGGTTTCGATCGCATTGACGCTCTGCCGGGACACTTCGAGCCGTTCGGCCAGGTCCTGCTGGCTCCACTCCCGCTCGGCGCGGAGGACGCGGAGGCGGTTCTTCATGCTGCGTCATCCTTGGCACCGTCGCGCCAGTTCAGCACCGCCAGAATGATCCCGAACAGCCCGCACCAGATCGGAAAGGCGAGGAAGACGGGGAGGTCGGTGACGATGCGTTCGAACTGCAGAAAGCCGAGGATGCTGGTCGCTGAAAACAAGATGCCGAGCGCAATCAGCATCGCAGTAACCAGCCGGTTGCGGATGAACTCGTCGGTTTCATCGCGCAGATAAAATCCCATCGCTGCGATCATGCCAACGATCGGCAGGGCGGTGACCACGGCCATCAGCGCCAACACGGGCTGGCTGGGTTCAAGCGCCCGGCTGATCATGACATTGGCGACGATCAGGGCGACATAGGCACTGGTGACGACGGAAAAGCGGCGCTGGTAGCGTTTGGCAGCGGTCGTACGCATTGGAAAGCTCCCTTGTTCAAATGACAAGTGAGCTTTACGTTGAGTCGGTCGCCTATGTCAAGTGTACTTTCC
Organism: uncultured Stakelama sp.; assembly: GCA_964393565.1. Classification (GTDB taxonomy): domain Bacteria; phylum Pseudomonadota; class Alphaproteobacteria; order Sphingomonadales; family Sphingomonadaceae; genus Sphingomonas. Next base: position 3,749 of record CAYMUJ010000139.1, read on the forward strand.
TATTTGACTTTGTTCCTTTCCAAATCGTCCAGTACGCTTTGCGCGAGCAGGCTGAGCGTGTCGTCGCGCGCCCCCATGATGACGATACGGTCGCCGGGCTGGGCGATGGCAGCGAGGTGGGCGGCGGCGGCGGTGCGGTCGGGGATGTGGCGGGCGTCGCGGCCGGTGGCGGCGATGTCGGCGATGATATCGGCGCTGGTCACTTCGCGCGCGACGGTGCCGCCGTGATAGACCGGGTCGGGCAGAATGAGTTGGTCTTCAGCGCCAAGTTTTTCGGCAAACATCGCGACGAGTTCGCTGCGCATCACCTTGAGCGGGCCATAGCCATGCGGCTGGAACAGCGCGAGGATGCGGCCGGGGAATGCGTGGAGCGTGTCTAGCGTCGCGCCGATCTTGTCCGGGTTGTGCCCGAAATCGTCGATCACCGCGACGCCGTTTGCTGTGCCGACCAGTTCGAAGCGGCGGCGCAGGCCGGTAAAGCCCTGAATCGCTTCACACACGGCGTCGGCGTCCAGCCCGGCGGCGATGCACGCGCCGATCGCGGCGAGGGCGTTGGCGACATTGTGCGCGCCGGGGACCGATAGGCGGATGCGGCGCACGGTGCCGTCCATCTTCAGGTCGAAGCTGATGGCGAAGGGTTCGGGCGTCAGGGTGCGGGCGGACAGGTCCGCGTCGGCATCGACGGCAAAGGTTCGCGTGCGGCTGGGGTCCAGCGCCTCTGCCAGTGCTGCGCTTTCGGCATCGCCGATGTTGACGATGGTGGTGCGCGCCTTGGCCGCGAAATCACCGAACAGGGCGCGCAGCTCCTCAAGGCTCTTGTGATCGAGGCTGACATTGTTGAGCACCGCGACCTGCGGAGTGTAGAGCGCGATCGATCCGTCGCTCTCGTCCACCTCGCTGACATAGAGGTCGCCGCCGCCGACCAGGGCGCTGGCAAAGGGTGCCTCGGGCCGGACGAAATTCTTCATCACCGCGCCGTTCATCACCGTCGGATCGCGGTCGAGGCTGTGCAGGATCCACGCGATCATGCCGGTAACGGTCGACTTGCCGCTGGTCCCGGCGACGCCGATCGAGAGCGGGGCGGCGTTGAACAGTTTCGCGTTCAACTCGGCACGGGTCATGCGCGGGCAGCCGAGGCTGGCGGCCTGGACCATGTCGGGGACGCTGTCCTCGACTGCGGCGGAGGCGATCACGACTTGATCGGGCGATGTAATGCCGCTGCCGTCCTGCGGGAACAGGTCGATGCCGAGCGAACGCAGCGCGTCGAACTTCGCGGGAAGGCGCCCGGAATCGAGGCTGCGGTCCGAGCCGGCGACGCTCGCGCCCTGGCCAGCAAGGATCATCGCGAGCGGCATCATGCCGCTGCCGCCGATCCCGACGAAGAAATGGG
>CAYMUJ010000140.1:0-5082 GCA_964393565.1 uncultured Stakelama sp.
CCCGAATGCCGCCAGTGTAAGTCGTGCCTCAGCGGCAAGACCAATTTGTGCACCGCGATCCGCGCGACTCAGGGCAAGGGGCTGATGCCGGACGGCACCACGCGCTTTTCCTACAAGGGTCAGCCGATCTATCATTATATGGGCTGTTCGACCTTCTCGAACTTCACCGTCCTGCCCGAGATCGCGGTCGCCAAGATCCGCCAGGACGCGCCGTTCCAGAGCAGCTGCTATATCGGCTGCGGCGTCACCACCGGGGTCGGCGCGGTGATCAACACCGCCAAGGTGCAGGTCGGCGACAATGTCGTGGTATTCGGCCTGGGCGGGATCGGCCTCAACGTCATTCAGGGCGCGCGGCTGGCTGGCGCGAACCAGATCATCGGCGTCGACATCAACCCCGACCGTGAGGAATGGGGCCGCAAGTTCGGCATGACCGACTTCCTCAATTCGAAGGGCATGAGCCGCGAGGATGTGGTGGCGCGGATCGTAGCGATGACCGATGGCGGCGCCGACTATACGTTCGACGCGACCGGCAACACCGACGTGATGCGCATCGCGCTGGAGGCATGCCATCGCGGCTGGGGCACCAGCATCATCATCGGCGTGGCCGAGGCGGGCAAGGAAATCGCCACCCGCCCGTTCCAGCTGGTCACCGGCCGCAACTGGCGCGGGACCGCGTTCGGCGGGGCCAAGGGCCGCACCGACGTGCCCAAGATCGTCGACATGTACATGACCGGCAAGATCGAGATCGACCCGATGATCACCCATGTCATGGGACTGGAAGACATCAACAAGGGGTTCGACCTGATGCATGCGGGGGAAAGCATCCGCAGCGTCGTCGTGTTCTGAAATCAAACCAAGGGAGAGAATGACCATGTTCAGTCACATCATGCTCGGCGCGAATGATATCGCGGCGTCCAAGGCGTTCTATGACGCGACACTGGGCGCGTTGGGCGCGCGGGAAGGTAGCGTCGATCCCAAGGGCCGCGCCCTGTACATGCACGATGGCAGCATCTTTATCATCACCAAGCCGCTGAACGGTCAGCCCGCCTGTCACGCCAATGGCGGCACGGTCGGCTTTGCCGCGACCAGCCCGGAGATGGTCGATGCCTGGCACGCCGCCGGCCTTGCCCATGGCGGCACCGCGATCGAAGACCCGCCCGGCATCCGCGAAAATGCGTTCGGCGCGCTCTACCTCGCCTATCTGCGCGATCCGGCGGGGAACAAGGTCTGCGCGATGTATCGCGTCCCGAAATGAGCGCGGGCTGGATCCTGACGCTGACCTGTGCCGACCGCGTCGGGATCGTCGCGGGGGTCAGCGGTTTCCTGGCGGAGCAGGACGGGTTCATCCTGGACAGCCAGCAATATGCCGATCTGGAGACCGGCCGCTTTTTCATGCGGGTGGTGTTCACCGCCGGGGGGCCATGCTTCCCGGCGGATCGCGCCGCGCTGGTCGCAGCCTTCCTGCCCGTCGCCGAACGGTTCGAACTGGACTGGGGCCTGTCGGCGGCGGACGAGAAGCCCGCACTGGTGGTCGCGGTGTCAAAGGGGTCGCATTGCCTGAACGACCTGTTGCACCGGCAACAGGCGGGGACACTGTCCGCCCGGATCGCGGCGGTGGTGTCGAACCATGAAAAGCTGCGCGACCTGACCGAATGGCATGGCGTGCCGTACCATTATCTGCCGGTCGAACCCGGCGGTAACGCGGCGCAGGAACGCGCGATCGAGGCAGTGATGGAAGCCGCCGGAGCGCCCTATCTGGTGCTCGCCCGCTACATGCAGGTGCTGACCCCCGAATTTGCCGACCGGCTGGCGGGGCGCTGCATCAACATCCATCACAGCTTCCTGCCCGGGTTCAAGGGCGCGAAACCCTATCACCGCGCGCACGACCGGGGCGTGAAACTGATCGGCGCGACCGCGCATTTCGTCACCAGCGACCTCGACGAGGGGCCGATCATCGATCAGGCAGTCGAGCGCGTCGATCATCGCGACAGCGTCGATGACCTGATCCGCATCGGCCGCGATATCGAGGCGCAGGTATTGGCCCGTGCGGTCGATGCGATCGGGGCGCGGCGGGTGTTCCTCAACGGACACAGAACCGTGGTGTTCCGGTGAGCCTGGAGACGATCGCGACGAACCGGGCGCATGGCGGCGTGCAGGGCGTATACCGCCATGAATCGACCGCGACCGGCACGCCGATGACCGTTTCGGTATTCGTCCCCGACCATGAAGAAGGGGCGCAGCTGCCGGTTTTGTGGTACCTCTCGGGCCTCACCTGCACCCATGCCAATGTCACCGAAAAGGGCGAGTATCGCGCGGCCTGTTCCGAACATGGCGTGATCTTCATCGCCCCCGACACCTCCCCCCGTGGTGACGATGTGCCGGATGACGCAGCCTATGATTTCGGCAAGGGCGCGGGCTTCTATGTCGATGCGACCGAAGAACCCTGGACCGCGAATTTCCGGATGCGGTCCTATGTCGAGGATGAGCTGCCCGGTCTGATCCTCCGCGAGTTTCCGATGGCGGACATGGCACGGCAGGGGATCACCGGCCATTCGATGGGCGGCCATGGCGCGCTGACGATGGGCCTTCGCAACCCGGATCGCTTCCGATCGGTCAGCGCCTTCGCACCGATTGTCGCGCCGTCGCAATGCCCGTGGGGCAAGAAGGCGCTGGGCGGCTATCTGGGGCAGGATCGGGCGGCGTGGCGGTTGCATGACGCGGTGGCGCTGATCGAGGACGGGGCGCGGCTGCCCGAATTGCTGGTCGATCAGGGGGACGCCGACGCCTTCCTGACCGAGCAGTTGCAGCCCGAACTGCTGGCTGCGGCATGTCGCGACGCCGGCATCGCCCTCACGCTGCGGATGCAGCCGGGGTATGACCATAGCTATTATTTCATCTCCAGCTTCATGGCCGACCATGTCGCCTGGCATGCCGATCGGCTGAAGCGGTGACGCAGCGCTTCGACGCGGTCGTCATCGGGGCGGGGCATAACGGGCTGACCTGTGCCTTCTACCTCGCCCGCGCCGGCCTGAAGGTCTGTGTGGTCGAGCGGCGGGACGTGGTCGGCGGGGCCGCGGTGACCGAGGAGTTTCATCCCGGTTTCCGCAATTCCGCCGCCAGCTACACCGTCAGCCTGCTCCAGCCCAAGGTCATTGCCGACATGAAGCTGGTCGAACGCGGCTATCGCGTGATCGAGCGGCCGGTGTCGAACTTCTTTCCGCTGGACGGCGATTATCTGAAGCTGGGCGGCGGGGCGGAGCGGACCCGGGCCGAGTTTGCGCGCTTCTCTGCCAAGGATGCGGCGGCGCTTGATGGCTATGAGGCGGCGCTGGAGCGGGTCGCGGACCTGTTGCGGAGCATGGCGCTGAAGACGCCGCCCAATGCCGGGGGCGGGGTCGCGGCGCTGCTGGCGGCGGCGGCGCAGGGGCGGCAGGTCGCAGCACTGCCGATCGCGGCGCAGCGGGATGCGCTGGCCCTGTTCGTCCAGTCGGCGCGCGAATTTCTCGACCAGTGGTTCGAGAATGATCACGTCAAGGCCGCCTTCGCCTTTGATTCGGTGGTCGGCAACTATGCCGGGCCGTCGGCGCCCGGATCGGCCTATGTCCTGCTGCACCATGTGTTCGGCGAGGTGAACGGCAAGAAGGGGGCGTGGGGCCATCCGGTCGGGGGGATGGGCAGCATCACCCGGATGATGGCCGAGGCGGCGGCACAGGCCGGGGCGGTGATCCGGCTGGAGGAACCGGTCAGCCAAGTGCTGACCGACAAGGGTCGCGCCGTCGGGGTGCGACTGAACAGCGGCGAGGAGATTGCGGCGAAGACCGTCGTTGCCAATGTCGGCCCTGCCCTGCTGTTCCGGCACCTGGTCGATCCTGCCGATTTGCCGGAGGATTTCCGGCGGCGGATTGCGGGCTTCAAGACCGGATCGGGCAGTTTCCGGATGAACGTCGCCCTGTCCGAGCTTCCCGATTTCACCGTCCTTCCCGGCACCGATGCCGAACATCATCGCAGCGGCATCATCATCGCGCCGACCATGGATTACATGGACAAGGCGCATGAGGACGCGGTCCGCTATGGCTGGTCCAACGCGCCGGTGGTGGAGATGACCATCCCCTCCACCGTCGACCCCACCCTCGCCCCGCCGGGCTGCCATGTCGCCAGCCTGTTCTGCCAGCATTTCGCCCCCAGCTTGCCCAATGGCCGCAGCTGGGACGATGAGCGGGAGGCGGCGGCGGACGACATCATCGACACGGTGACGCAGCACGCCCCCAATTTCCGCGACGCGATCATCGCCACCCAGATCCACTCCCCCACCGACCTCGAACGCAAATTCGGGCTGGTCGATGGGGATATTTTTCACGGTCGCATGTCGCTCGACCAGCTCTGGGCGGCGCGGCCGGTGCTGGGGCATGGCGATTATCGCAGCCCGATCAGCGGCCTGTATCTGTGCGGCGCGGGCACCCATCCCGGCGGCGGGGTGACCGGTGCGCCGGGGCATAATGCGGCGCGGGAAATCCTGAAGGATCGCAGCGTGTTCGGCAGGTTGCTGCGGAAGTAGCGCGTTTGCAGCTTCGCTGGCACGGCACCGGCCCGCTCCCCCACCCGGCCACCCAGTGACAGTCTATTCTATGGGTGGCCGGGTGGGGGAGCGGGCCGGTGCCGAACCTCAACAAGTTTCAGTCGAACACCGCCTCATACCGGACCGCGCCGGTAACCGGCTCACGGCTGCGCGGCACGAGGAACAGGCACATGCGGCCGAAACTGGGGTGCGACAGCCAGTAGAGCCCCTGCGGCAGCGACGTTCCGGCGGGGCCGCGCAGATACATCGAATAGGGCATGCGCCACGCGGCGAAGGTGGTGCGCGGGCGTTCGGCGCGCACTTCCTCCAGCGTCAGTTCATGCGCCGGACCGACAATGCCGCCGACGAGGAATATGTCTCCAATCGCGGCACAGGCATCGTTGGAACTGGGGAGCGACAGCAGCGGACGGGTGCCCGGCATCAGAAACGGCGTCCCGCATCGGCGGGGGGTGAAAACGCGGCGCAGGCCATGACCCGAAGGCTCCAAAGAGGGTGAAAGACCGGAC
>CAYMUJ010000141.1:0-5046 GCA_964393565.1 uncultured Stakelama sp.
GGCACCGCGACGATTTCCCAGAACGCCCCGCGCGTCATCGGGCCGAGCGCCAGGATGCGCGGATTGGCGCGGCCATCGGCGCCGATCACCTCGCCCGCGCTGTTCACGTCGATCCCCAGATGCGCCGCATCGGGCCGGATCGCGCCGCTATCGCGCAACACCACCAGCAGCGGATCGTTCGTCCGCCCCAGATCGCCCAGCGGCCCTGTGCAATTGACCACGCGACGCACCGGCATCGTCTGCGCCGTATCCGCCCCGCGCGGGCGCCAGTGCAGCGTCACCGCGCCCGCACCAGCCTCAAACCCCAATGTCTTGCCCGCGATCAGCTGCAGCTGTCCCCGCGCCATCATCGCATCCAGCCGGTCGGCCACCTGCGGCGCGAGCCGGTGGCGATGCACGTCCCACCACGGGCGCAGGTGGCGCAGGAAGCGCGCCCGCTCCGCCGCGCTCGCATTCGCCCACATCGGCTGGGTAAAGGGCCGCAGTTCGTCGACGGCATTGCGCCATCCGATCGCCGCCCCGCGCATGCGAACCCGGCGCACCAATGCCGACGCCACCGTCGCGGGCCGCTCGTCGATCCGCTCCCACGCCGCGCCGCTCGCGTGCCGCCGGGGCAGCAACCCGCGCCGCGACAGCGCAACGATCCGTCCGCCAAAGCCGCGCGCCTCCAGCATCAGTGCAACGTCGATCATGGTCAGCCCGGTGCCGATCACCAGCACCGTGTCATCATCGCGCAACCCGTCCCCGACATTGCCGGCCCAGGGATCGCCCTTGTACAGATCATCGGGCAACGTCGCCGGATCGAGCCCGGGCGGATCGTGCGGCGGCAGGTTGCCGACCGCCAGCACCGCCGCATCCGCGCCGATCGCGCTCCCGTCCGCCATCGCCAGCGATACGCCATCGGATCGCTGCTCCAGCCCGATCACCGCCCCGCGCACGACCGTCAGCCGCCCCGCACTCCCGGCAATCGCCGCGTCGAGCAATTCGCGCAGATAGTCGCCATAGGTCACCCGCGCGGCAAAGGCATTGGCGGCATCCGCCACCCCGCGCGCCGCCAGCCACTCCGCAAAATGCCCCGGTTGGTCGGGAAACGCGCTCATATTGCTCGCGCGGACGTTGAGCACATGGCTGGGATGCGCCGCGCCATAGGCCAGGCCCAGACCCGGCGTCGCCGCCCGCTCGATCAGCGTCGCGCGCGGCCCCTTGTGCCGCAACAGGTTGATCGCCTGCAGCGTCCCGGAAAAACCCGCGCCAATGATGGCGACATGGTCGATCCGCACCCTAGATCTCGTAGTCGAGCTGCCATTCGGCAGTCGTGAAGGCGGGCGGCTGCTCGGCAAAGGCCGGCTGCCGCGCTTTCATCGTCGCATAGAGCGACTTCACCGTATCGCTCGCCGTCCGCACGAACAGCACGGGCACAAAGCCATGGACGATACAGGCCAGCCCGCCCGCGACCATCCGCACCCCGAACCCCATCGCGGTCGCGAAATGCTCGCCATAGCTTTCGCCGACGTCGCGGGGGTGGTCCAGAAACACGCGATTGAACATTGTCGCCTCCGTGCATGCCGCTAACCACGCGGCGTGAAATCCTCGACCAGCTGATAATGCTCGCCCGGAAAAATCTGGCGCGCAAACGTGACCGGCGCCTTGCCACGCCACGTCCAGCGCTCGACCTGAAGGCAGGGCGCCCCCTCGCTCAGCTTCAGCCGCCCCGCCGCCTCGGCGCTCGCCCCGACGGCCGAAATCCGGTGCCGTGCGTCGGTCCAGGGAATGTTGGCGAGCAGCCAGCTGCCCGGCGCGGTCGCCGAAAAATCCGCATCCGCTGCATTCGGCGCAGCGGCGAGGTCGAGCCAGCGCTCCTCCCACCCGAACGGCGCACGCCCGGCATGATGCACCCCGGTCAGCACCAGCCAGCCGCTGCCCGATCCGCGCACCGGGAAGCCCGCAGGCGCACGGCGGTGCAAATTCACCGTCAGCAACTCCCAGCGATAGCGCTCGCCCCGCTCGGCGATCAGCGCCGCGATGTCCGGCACGCCCACCACCGGCGTGCGGATCGCGGGCGGCGCGACAAAGCTGCCCGCGCGCCGCTTGCGCTCGATCAGCCCCTCGCGCGCGAGGCGGCTCAGCGCCTTGTTCGCGGTCGCGCGGGCGCAGCGATACGCCTCCATCAGCTCATATTCGGTCGGCACGCGCGTGCCCGGCCCCCATTCGCCCGAACGGATGCGCCCTTCGATCTCGCCCCGGATCCGCGCCTCGATGCTCATGCCAGCAGGCCCCGCAGCGCCACACGATAGCGCGCCTCGATCGCCTCACGGTGCCGGTGCCGCCCGCCCGCGACCTGCTTGACCCCGCCGCGCCACACGCAATCGATCGGGCGACGGCTGGCAAAGATCCAGCTGTCGATCAGCGCATCCCCACCGCGTCCCTCGAATGCCGGATCACTACGATCGAGCGACACGATGTCCGCCGGGCACCCGGCAGCAAGCCCGGTCGCGCCCCCCAGCGACTGCCCACCGCCGCGCACCGCCGCCTCGAACAGCCGCGCCCCGGTCGAACGCCGCGCCGCGCTCGCCAGCTGATTGCGCCCGCGCAGGGTCAGGCGCTGGCCATATTCGAGCAACCGTAACTCCTCCGCCGCATCGATCCGCACGTTCGAATCGCTCCCCACACCAACAGCGCCGCCGCTATCGAGAAATGCGCCCGCGGGAAACAGCCCGTCGCCCAGATTAGCCTCGGTCACCGGGCACAGCCCCGCCACCGCGCCGCACGCAACCATGTCCGCAACCTCCTGCCGATCGACATGCGTCGCATGCACCAGCGTCCAGCGCGCATCGACCGGCGCCGCGTCCAGCAGCCAGCGCACCGGCCTCCGCCCGCTCCACGCGATGCAATCGTCCACTTCCTTCACCTGCTCGGCGATATGGATATGCACCGGCCCGCCCCCGGCGATCGGCAGCAGCGCACCCAGCTCATCCGGCGTCACCGCGCGCAGGCTGTGCGGCGCAATCCCGATCACCCCATCGGCAGGCAGCATCGCCCCGGCGCGCGCCACCAGCTCGGCAAAGCCATCGACGCCAGTGATAAACCGCGCCTGCGCAGCCCCCGGAGCCTGCCCGCCAAACCCGCCATGCGCGTAGAATACGGGCAGCAGCGTAAGCCCGATCCCGGAAATCTCCGCCGCCGCCGCAATCCGCCCGCTCATCTCGGCCAGATCGGCATAATGCGACCCGTCAGGCGCGTGGTGCAGGTAATGAAACTCGCCGACCCGCGTAAACCCGCTCTCCAGCATCTCGGCATAGGCCAGCGCCGCAATCGCCTCGCACTGCTCCGGCCCGATCCGCGCCACGAACCGGTACATCAACTCACGCCACGACCAGAAATCATCGTCCGACGTGCCGCGCACCTCGGTCAGCCCGGCCATCGCGCGCTGAAATGCGTGGCTGTGCAGGTTGGGCAGCCCCGGCAAGGCGGCGAAATGCCGCTCATCGGCACGGTCAGGATCGACCCCCACCTCGACCCGCTCGATCCGCCCGCCCGCCAGCGTCAGCCGGACGCGATCGGCCCAGCCATGATCCAGCAACGCAGTTTCGAACCAGAGCGCCATGCGAATATGTCTAGACATAATGGCCGCGCTGTCCAACACTAAACGCATGCCGATTCCCGCGGACAAACTCTGGCGCAACGCCCGTCTCGCGACGATGACCGGCGACGGGCTGGGCGTGGTCGAGCATGGCGCGGTGGCAGCGGTCGGCGACACGATCACCTATGTCGGCCCCGATGCCGACGCTCCCGACGCGGCCGAAATCATCGACTGCGACGGCCGCTGGATCACCCCCGGCCTGATCGACTGCCACACCCACCTCGTCCATGCCGGCAACCGCGCGAAGGAGTTCGAGGCGCGGCTCAACGGCGCAACCTATGAAGAAATCGCCCGCGCCGGCGGCGGCATCCTCTCCACCGTCACCGCCACCCGCGCGGCCAGCGAGGACGCGCTGATCGCCAGCGCCCTTCCCCGCCTCGACCAGCTGATCGGCGAAGGCGTCACCACCGTCGAGATCAAGTCCGGCTACGGCCTGACCCTCGACGACGAACTCAAAATGCTCCGCGCCGCCCGCCGCCTCGGCGAAGCCCGCAACATCCGCGTCCGCACCACCCTGCTCGCCGCTCACGCCGTCCCGCCCGAATATACGGGTGATGCCGACGGCTATGTCGATCTGATCATCGATACGATCATCCCCGCCGCCCTCGGTCTGGCCGATGCCGTGGACGCATTTTGCGAAGGCATCGGCTTCACCCCGGAGCAGACCGACCGCATCTTCACCGCCGCAACCGCCCACGGCCTGCCCGTCAAGCTCCACGCCGAACAACTCTCCAACCTCCACGGCGCAGCACTCGCCGCCCGCCACGGCGCGCTCTCCGCCGATCATCTCGAACATCTCGACGCCGCCGGCATCGCCGCAATGGCCGCCAGCGGAACCGTCGCCACGCTCCTCCCCGGCGCCTTCTACTTTACCCGCGAAGAACGCCGCCCGCCGGTTCAGGCCCTGCGCGACGCGGGCGTGCCGATCGCACTCGCCACCGACTGCAACCCCGGCACCTCCCCGATGGCGTCGATCCTGCTGGCGATGAACATGGGCGCGACCCTGTTCCGCCTGACCGTCGCCGAATGTCTGCGCGGGGTGACGGTCAACGCGGCCCGCGCGCTCGGCATCACCGGCGGCACGCTGGCACCCGGACACCCCGCCGATCTCGCCATCTGGGACATCTCCGACCCCGCCGAGCTGGTCTACCGCATCGCCGCCAACCCCCTCCATGCACGAGTCTACGCAGGCCAATGATTGTCCCCGGCACCACCCCGCTCGCCACCTGGAACGCCATCTATCGCGGCGAGCCCGCCCCGCTCGACCCGTCCTGCCACGCCAAGGTCGTGGCCAGCGCCGATGCGGTACAGGCGATCCTCGCCCGACACGAACCCGTCTACGGCATCAACACCGGCTTCGGTAAGCTCGCCAGCGTCCGCATCGGCGACGACGATCTCGAAACGCT
>CAYMUJ010000142.1:0-1384 GCA_964393565.1 uncultured Stakelama sp.
TCCTTCAGCTGCTCGCAAATCTCGCGCAGCGACTTGCCTTCCCATGCCATGGATTTGGGCGCGAGGTGCCACAGCGGATGCCCCGGAATGCTGCCCTTGCCATCTGCGAACGCGACATTGGTCGGGCCGTGACAGGTCGCGCATTCCATCCCCGCAATCCCCATGCCCTTTGGTCCGCGCTCGACCGGGGGCATGTGAAAGCGCATGTCGTCGCCCTGCAACGGGCTGTCGGTGCGCGGGTGACAATTGATGCAGCGCGGGTGCGTCAGCACCTTGCCCATCTCGGTAAAGATCGCCGCCGATCGTGCCGCCGGGTCGGAAATGGTGGCAAAGGCGCTGACCGGCTTCAGCCCGGCGGGCGCCGCCGGCTCGCTCGACGCCACGACGGCGGCGGGCAACGCGACTGCGGCCATGGCCAGCGCGATCAGGCCGGATCGTTGCACGCTCATACATTGTCTCCATGCGCGAAGGGCAGACGGCGCACCGCCTTGCCGGTCAGCTTGCGCCAGGCATTGGCGACGGCGGGTGCGATCGGCGGCAGTCCCGGCTCGCCCACCCCGGTCGGCTTTTCGGTCGAGGGGATGATCGCGACCTCGACATCGGGCATCTCGCCGATCCGCAGCGATCGGTAGCTGTCGAAATTGGTCTGCTGCACCACGCCGCCCTCACCCAGAGTCAGTTCGGCGTACAGCGCGTGACCCAGGCCATAGCCGATGCCGCCCTCCATCTGCGCGCGGATGATGTCGGGATTGATCGCGATACCGCAATCGACCGCGCACCACACTTTGTGCACCTTGGGCAGGCCGTCCGGCCCCTTCGACACTTCGGCGACCTGCGCCACGAAGCTGTCGAAACTCTCATGCACCGCAACGCCCCTGGCCCGGCCCTTTTTCACCGGCTTGCCGAACGCCGCCATCTCGGCAACCTTGGCCAGCACGGCCTTGGCGCGGTCGTGCTTGAGCAGCTCCATCCGTCCCGCGACCGGATCCTTGCCGCCCAGTTCGAGCAGCTCGTCGATCATCGTTTCCTTGACGAAGGCCGTGTGCGTGTGGCCGACCGACCGCCACCACAAGACCGGCACGCCGCTCTTCATCAGATGCTGGCCCAGCCGGAAATCGCCGATCCTGTACTGGCTGGTGTCGTTCGCACCCTCGATCATGTTGCCATCCACGCCATCGCGAATGGCCGACGCCTCGAACGGCGTGTCCTTCATGATCGACTTGGCGGCGCACACCTGATCCCAGCCGCTGATCGCGCCATTGGCGTCAACGCCCGCGCGCACGCGATGCACCGTCATCGGGCGGTACCAGCCGCCGGTCAGGTCATTCTCGCGGCTCGCCACCACCTTGACCGGCGCGGCAAAGCCATAGGCGCGCGCGCACGC
>CAYMUJ010000142.1:1484-4895 GCA_964393565.1 uncultured Stakelama sp.
GCACCGCGCTGCGCGGTCCAGGTGTCGCGGGCATAGACCGCCACCCCGCTCGGGATCGGCTTGACGTCGAGCACGCCGGGGATCGCGCGCGCGGCGGCGTCCTCGACCTTCTTCACCGTCCCGCCGAATGCGGGCGGACGGCGCACGGCGGCATGGACCATACCGGGCAGGCGCACGTCCTGCGTGAACACCGCCGACCCGTCGCTCTTGGCCTTGCTGTCGACCTTCGCCACATGTTTGCCGATATAGACATAGCGATCCGGGGCCTTGGGCACCGGCTTTTGCGGGACCGGCAGCTTTGCCGCATCCTCCACCAGTTCGCCGAACTGGGCCGACTTACCGCCAGCGCTAACGACACCGTTGGCGATGGAGACCGCGCCCGGTTCGACGCCCCAACGCTTTGCCGCCGCCGCGACCAGCATCGCGCGCGCCGCGGCGCCCGCCATCCGCATCTGGTCCCAGCTTTCGCGCATCGCGGTCGATCCGCCGACGCCCATCGTGCCGAACATCAGATTCTTGTAGAGCGGGTCATTGGCCGGGGCGAAGACCACCGCGACCTGATCCCAGGCGGCGTCCAGTTCATCGGCGATGATCGTCGCCACGCCCGTTGCCGGTCCCTGGCCGAACTCGACATGTTTGGCGATGATCGTCACGCGGCTGTCGCTGCCGATGCGTATGAACGCATTGGGGGCGAGCGTCGCGGTGGCCGCCTGTGCCTTTGCCGCCTTGCCCGGCAATGTGACCCCGATGGTGAGCGCGGCGCTTCCGGTCAGGAAGGCGCGACGATTGGCGAGCGCGTTCATGCCTTTGCTCCCTTCACGCCCGCCGCATCCTTGATCGCCTGACGGATGCGGACATAGGTGGCGCAGCGGCAGATGTTGCCCGCCATCGCCGCGTCGATGTCCTTGTCGGTCGGCTTGGGCTTGGCAGTGAGCAGGCCGATCGCCGACATCACCTGTCCCGACTGGCAGAAGCCGCATTGCGGCACGTCGATCCGGACCCAGGCGGCCTTGACCGCGTCGGCGACCTCGCCGCTCGCGCCCTCGATCGTCGTCACGCTCTTGCCCGCGACCATGGCGACCGGGGTCACGCATGACCGCCGGTTCTTGCCATCGAGATGCACGGTGCAGGCGCCACACTGCGCGACACCGCAGCCATATTTGGTGCCGGTGAGGCCCAGATGGTCGCGCAACACCCAGAGCAACGGCGTTTCCGGGTCGCCGTCAAAGGTTGCGGGTTTGCCGTTCAACTGAAAGGTAGTGGCCATCGATGCGCCCTCCTGTCCGCTGCACAGGCTAGGGCAGTGTCAGACATTCGCGAAATGAAATCGCACCGCCGCCAGGCGCCAAAACGCTCCGTCCCGATGCCTCCGGCCAACCCGAACAGGCTTTAACACGACGACGCGCCATTCCGGCACGGGTTCGGGTAAGCGGCTGGACTCGTCCGGGTTCAGTCTTGCTGGACCGCTATCAGACCGCGCCCGCCCTCGATCCGAAGCACATGCGGGCAACGCGACAGCGTTTCCATACGGTGCGCGACGATCAGGATCGTCGGGCGCGGCTCCAGTGCGGCGAGCCGGTCGAGTACCTCCGCCTCGCTCGCGGGGTCCAGCGCGGCAGTCGCCTCGTCGAGCACCAGCAGGCGCGGGCGGCGCAGGATCGCGCGCGCAAGCGCCAGCCGCTGACGCTCGCCCCCGGACAGGAGCGCGCCGCGTTCGCCGATGATCGTGTCGAGACCGCGGGGCATGGCGGCAACCCGCTCGGCCGCACCGGCGATGGTCAGCGCCTCCATCAGCATCGCGTCATCGATCACGGTGTCGCCCCAGTCGAGATTGCGGCGGACGCTGTCATGGAACAGGAATGCGTCCTGCGGCACATAGCCGATTGCCGCGCCCCAGCCGCCGGGCGGAAGCGCCACGCCGCCAACCGTTACCGTGCCCGACTGCGGAACGAGCAGGCCCGAGATCAGGTCGATCAGCGTCGTCTTGCCGCCGCCGGAGGGGCCGGCGATGCCGACCAGATCGCCCTGACCAATCTCCAGTGACACGTTGGAGAGGCCCGCCCCCGACGGATGATGATAGCTGACCGAATCGAGCCTGATCGGACCCGGCGGCAGCGCGATCGCCCCGCTGCGCGCGAATTGTGCATCGCCCAATTCGGACAGCGCCGCCTGGACCGCGCCATAGCTGGCGCCGAGATGGAGCAGCTGCTGCGACGTCTGTTGCAGCTGCATCGCCAGCGGGGCCATGCGCGAGAAGATCAGCGCGAGCACGACCAGGGTGGTCGGGGGAACCTGAAGCAGCACGCCGCCGGTCAGCACCCCGGCCGCGGCAAAGGCGGTGCCGATGCCGAACCAGGTCCGCGCGGTGGACTGTGCGACCATGAAGCCGCGCTGTTCCCCCGCTGCCGCGCGCTGCGCCGAGTCGAATTCGGACGCGAAGCCGAGGCTGGCGTCCTGTGCTGCGGATGCCTTGAGCCCGCTGAGGAACGAGGTCGAGCTGCCCATCAACGCGCGGTTCTTGTCGACCATGCGCGCGCCCAGTGCGGCGCTGTCGCCGCTGCGGCGATTGACCAGCAGCGCGAGCAGGCCGAGCCCGCCGAGCGCCGCGATCGCGAACAGCGGCGCCAGCGCCAGCGCCACGACCAGCTGAATCACCAGCATCGCGGCCGCCACCAGTGACATCGAGATATAGTGCGACGCGACGCCGATCCGGCCGATATCGCTGGTCAGCAGGCTGGTGATCCGGGCATGTTCGACGCCCGCCAGCCGCTCCCATGGCGCCGATGCCAGCGTGTTGACCACCGTGCCCCGCAGATCGAGCGTATAGGCGGTCTGGACATCGAACAACGTCATGTCCCGCTTGCGCAACACCAGCGCGCGCACCACCATCACCGCCACGAACACCGCGACCAGCGCCGCGAGCCGTGCGTTGGGGTCGCTGCCGGGCCAGCCGGGCAGCCAGGCAAGCGCGTCGCCGGGCGAGACGATCAGCCCGATCAGGGGAACCAGCAGCGCCAGCCCCAGCCCCTCCAGCACCGCGCCCGCCGCGACCCAGAAGACGGCGACCGCTCCGCTGCGCCCCGCCTGACGGACCAGGCTGGCGGCAAAGGCGATCGTCTGCCGGCTGGCAGAGGCAGCGGTGGGCGGTGCGGATGCGCTCATGCCGGTGCTTGTGCCGCGCTTTGCGCAAAGGGCAACCGACTTTGCACCGCGCGGGCTAGAAACCGGCGCGGCGCTGGGCCAATAGGGGGCACGCCAACCGGAGATGAAGACCGATGAAGACCCGCGCCGCCGTCGCATTCGAGGCCAGGAAGCCGCTCGAGATCGTCGAGCTGGATCTGGAGGGGCCGAAAGCGGGCGAAGTGCTGGTCGAAATCATGGCGACCGGCATCTGCCACACCGACGCCTATA
>CAYMUJ010000143.1:0-4888 GCA_964393565.1 uncultured Stakelama sp.
CGCACCGTCACCGCGTCGCGCGACCAGTTGCCGACGAACGTCGTGCTGTCCTTGAAGCCCGGCGACAGCCACGCCTTGTTGCCTTCGATCACCAGTCCCGCGGAACTGTGCTTCACACCTTCCGGCGCGACCGCGATGATCGTGCCGTAATTGTCCTTGGCCGGCCCCTGTTCGAATGCATTGCCGGCGATCCGGCCCGATGCGCCGTTGGACAGATCGATCGCATAATTGGTGTTACGGCCCAGGCTGTCGTCGAAGCTGGAGTTGAGGATTTCGACGCGCGGCGCGCGCACCTTCACATAATGGCCGCCCGTCCCGCGCTCGAACCGCGATTCGCTCACACGCAGGCTGCCATAGTTTCCGATATAGATCGCATGCGCGCCATTTCCGGTCGGGTCCTTGCCCAGCCCGGCAAAGGTCGAGCGTTCGATGGTGATCGATCCGCGCGGGTCGCTGGCAGTCAGAATGCCGCACTGGCCGTCGATGAACATGGCGTTGGTGACGAAGAGATTGCCGGTTTCGAGCCGGATCCCGGCGCCGTTGCCGTCCTCGACCAGCGTGCGCATGAACACGATGCCGTCGACCTTGGCCGCGCGGCCGCGCAGGACCAACGTCGCCTTGCCTTCACAGATTGCGCGGTCGAACACTGCCTTGCCGGGCACCTGTGCGACATAGGTGATGTCGCCCGCCTCCTGCACCGCGCATTCGCCATAGCGGCCGGGCGCGATGCGGATCGTGCCGCGGCGTTCGCCGATGGCAGTGACCGCTTCCTGCAGGCTGGCAAAGGACTGGCCGGTTTCTTCGATCGTGAAGGGCGCGTCCTGCCCCTGCGGCAGCGCGGGAGCGGTGGTGGCGAGCAGGGCGGCGGCAATAGCGACAAGGCGCATGAATAGACTCCGGCAGTTCGCGGCACGATATGCGCGCGGAATGTTAAGAACCCCCTGTCACGCCGGTCATGGCCTGCACCCCCTCGCCCTTCCGCGCGCCACACGCTACCTGTCGCGTTCCGCGCGCAGTTTTGTCGCCATTCCGGATATGGCGGGGCGATGGCGCGGCCGCGCGAACGACGAGACCTGAACATGACCGTAGCCAACACGACTGCCACTGCACACGACGCCGCTTCCAGTACCAGCGACGCGCTTGAGGCACAGACGCGCGCCTTTTTCACCGATGCGATCTGGTGGTTCCAGACGCACTGGTTCCAGATCCTGATCGCCGCCGCGATTGCGGCGGGCATCGTCTTTGCGCTGCACGGATTGCGCCGCTGGGGGATGAAGCTGTGTGACCGCAGGCCCGGCCCGGCCGGCTGGGGTACGATCATCGGCCGCGCCGTATCGCGCACGGGCAATCTGTTCATCATCATGACCTCGGCCCGGCTTGTCTCGGGCTATGCCATGCCGCCGGAGATGCTCGCCCGGACCGTCGATTTCCTGTTCACGGTCGCAGCCGTATTCCAGGCAGCAATCTGGGCGCGAGAGGTCATTCTTGGCGCGATCGAACGCAAGACCGAGGCGGAGAGTTACCATGGCGAGGCACTGCTTTCGGCACTGGGCCTGATCCGCCTGCTCGTCACCGTCGCGCTGTTCGCGATCGCTTTGGTGGTGGTGCTCGACAATCTGGGCGTCAATGTCACCGGCCTGGTCGCGGGTCTTGGCGTCGGCGGCATCGCGATCGGTCTCGCGGCGCAGGGCATTTTCGCCGATCTGTTCGCGGCGCTCGCGATCATCTTCGACAAGCCGTTCCGGCGCGGTGACAAGGTGATGTACGATCAGACCATCGGCGTGGTCGAAGAGATCGGCCTCAAATCCACCCGTGTCCGATCCTTCGACGGCGAGGTGCGGATCATCGCGAACAAGCAGTTGCTGGACAAGGAGATCCAGAACATCTCCGACCGCGATCATATCCGCATCAAGCTACCCATAGGCGTCGCCTACGAGACCCCGCCCGAAGTGCTGGAGACGCTGCCCGACATGCTGACCGGCATCGCCGAAGCCGCCGGCGGAACCGTGGCACGCGCGAGTTTCGAGACGCTGGGCGCGAGTTCGGTGGATTTCGCGCTGTGGTTCGACATCCCCGGCGACGACTGGCCGACCGCACATAAGGTGCGCGACAAGGTGATCATCGGTATCCTGCGGCGTTTTGCGGCGGAAGGGATCGCCATCCCCTATCCGACCCAGACGACCTATACGGCGGACCCGAGCGGCAAGCTGATCCTGCCCTATCCCGACGTGCAGCCGGTCGTGCGGATGGACAAGGACGCGGGGGAGCGCTGACGCGCCGCCCCGACGGCCTCATTCCTCGACCGCATCTTCGTCGACGTCGCGGCCGGTTAGTTTGCGGACAAAGCCCATGATCGCCCCGCCGGCAGCCACCAGCCCGAAGAAGATGAGCTTCCAGAATTTGGCCAGGATCGCGAGCAGGCCGACCTTCTTGGCAACGGCCGCCGCCGCGGCACCGCCACCGACGAGCCCGGCCAGGCCATAGCCCGCCGCCTGATCGGTGGTCGCATCGAAATCGGCATAGCGTGCGCCCGGCTCGAACTCGACGGCCTGTCCAAAGGCGGCGGCCGCCGCGCGGACCTGTGCCAGCATCGGCATGGTCGCGACCATGTTCAGGCTGAGCACGCCCGATCGCCCGAGCAGGCGGACATCATAGTTGAGGCTGTTGACCTTGCTGTCATTCGAGGCGAGCTCACGCGCCCAGATCAGCGCGTGGTGGCCCGGATCATAGGATGGCGATTGCGCCCAGCCGACCAGGCTAAGGGTCGGCAGGCCCGCCGCCTTGCGCTGGTCATTGTCCTGCACCTCCCCTTCGCGCAGCGATTGCAGCACCGCGTCATAATCCTGGCTGGCCGCATCCGAATCCGACACGTAACCGGTGTCGCGATAGGTGATGACCGCGCCCCACGCATCGTCGAACGGCGTCTTGCCGCGTTCCATGACCATGCCGAGCACATCGGACACCGAATCCGGGTGATTGCCCCAGACCTGCGTCAGCACGCGCTTGGCATCCTCGGCCGGCAGGAAATAATAGCGGTCGCCAAGATGGAGCACCGCCCGCGCTTCCGACACGCGCACATCCCCCGATTGCGGGGCGAGGGCACGCAGAAACGCCTTGGCCTCCTTTGGAAGCGACTCGTCGACACGGATCATCGCCTCGACCGAACTAAAAGGGCCCTGTGCCACTGCCGGTCCGGAAAGCACGGCAGCCGTCAACAGCGCCATGGCGGCGCGAGTCGCAACCATCATGAATCTACTCCCCCTGTTCCCCAAAATGATTAGGCCAGCGCCACCATCGGGTCGTCAAGCACTTTTCGCTCTCGCTGCGCGGCGCGCACGTCAGCGCGACGCACCTTTCCGCAGCGTTGTTTTCGAAGATCGGGTTTGGCACTATCCACCTATCTTCCCTTACGGCAATCATCCGTTTCGCATTTCCAGTAGGTCGCGCTTGCTCCACGCCGCGCTTGCCCCTAGATGCGGGGATGAGCTTGCCGCAAGGGGTTGTCATGGCCGATACCGACACGCAGGACAGCGTCACGATCCAGCAGCTTGCGGCGCTGACGGGTGAAACGCATGTGTCGGACTGGATCACCGTGTCGCAGCGGATGATCGACACATTTGCCGACGCGACCGGGGATCACCAGTTCATCCATGTCGATCCGGCCAGGGCGGCGACGACGCCGTTCGGCGGCACCATCGCCCATGGCTTTCTGACCCTGTCGCTGATGCCGGTGCTGATGCAGCAAACGCCACAGCCCCGGATCGACGGGCTGCGGATGGACGTCAACTATGGGGGCAACAAAGTCCGCTTTCTGACCCCGGTACGATCCGGCAGCCGGGTGCGCGGCCGGTTCAGGACCGTGGAGCTGTCCGAAAAACACCCCGGCCAGTGGCAACGGACCGTCGAATTCACGATCGAGATCGAGGGGCAGGACAAGCCCGCTCTGGTCGCCGAATGGATCAGCCAGCTTTTTGTATAGACAATAAACCGAAGGGACCGTCCGCATGCGTTCTGCCGTCATCGTTTCCACTGCCCGAACCCCGATCGGCCGCGCCTATCGCGGCGCATTCAACGCGCTTCCGTCCCAGACGCTGGCGGCCAGGTCGATCGAGGCTGCGGTCGCGCGCGCCGGGATCGATGGCGCGCAAGTGCAGGACGTGATCCTCGGCGCCGCGCTGCAACAGGGGCATCAGGCCGGCAATATCGCGCGTCAGGCACTGCTGCGCGCAGGCCTTCCGACCAGCGTGGCGGGCATGTCGGTCGATCGCCAGTGCGCCAGCGGCCTGATGGCGATCGCCACCGCCGCCAAGCAGATCGTGGTCGATAACATGGACATCACCATCGGCGGCGGCGTCGAAAGCATCAGCCTGGTCCAGACGCCGCAGATGCGGATCGCTCCGGACCCCGAATTGCTGGCGCTGCACAATGACGTGTACATGCCGATGCTGCAGACCGCCGAAGTGGTCGCCGCGCGCTACAATATCGGCCGCGACGCGCAGGACGAATATGGCTTTCAGTCGCAGCAGCGCACCGCCGCCGCCCAGGCTGCGGGCAAGTTCGACGACGAGATCATCCCCGTCACCGCGACGATGAACATCGTCAACAAGGAGACGAAGGAAGTCACCCAGAAACAAGTGACGCTGACCAAGGACGAGGGCAATCGCCCCGACACCACGCTGGAGGGGCTGCAGTCGCTCCAGCCGGTCGTCCCCAACGGCACCGTCACCGCAGGCAACGCCTCACAGCTGTCCGATGGCTCGTCGGCCAGCGTGCTGATGGAGGAAAAGCTCGCCGAAAAGCGCGGCCTGACCCCGCTCGGCCGCTATGTCGGCATGGCGGTCGCGGGCACCAAGCCCGACGAGATGGGCATCGGCCCGGTCTATGCGAT
>CAYMUJ010000144.1:0-4796 GCA_964393565.1 uncultured Stakelama sp.
TCGCTGATCGTCGCGATCTTGTTGGGATCGGGCATGTCGGCCGGGTTGTGCAGCTCAAGATGCCCGCCGCCATGGGTCAGCTCGATCTGATAGACCACCGACGGCGCGGTGGTGATGAGGTCGAGGTCATATTCGCGGCTCAACCGCTCCTGAATGATCTCAAGGTGCAGCAGGCCGAGGAAGCCGCAGCGGAAGCCGAAGCCGAGCGCGGCGCTGGTTTCCATCTCGAAGCTGAACGATGCGTCGTTGAGGCGCAGCTTGGAGATGCTCTCGCGCAGCTTTTCGAAGTCCGCCGCATCGGTCGGGAACAGGCCGCAGAACACGACCGGCTGGACTTCCTTGAACCCCGGCAGCGGTTCGGCGGCGGGCTTTTTCGCGTCGGTCAGCGTGTCGCCGACGCGCGCCTGTGCCACTTCCTTGATCTGTGCGGTGATGAAGCCGATCTCGCCCGGGCCAAGGTCGGCAAGCTGCTCGATCTTGGGCCGGAAACAGCCGACGCGATCCACCAGATGGGTGGTGCCCGACTGCATGAACTTGACCTGCTGGCCCTTTTTCAGCGTGCCGTCGATCACGCGGACGAGGATGACGACGCCCAGATACGGATCGTACCAGCTGTCGACCAGCATCGCCTTGAGCGGCGCATCGGCATCTCCCTTGGGCGCCGGGATGCGTTCGCACACCGCGTTCAGGATTTCCTCGATCCCGATGCCCGCCTTGGCGCTGGCCAGCACCGCGTTCGATGCGTCGAGGCCGATAATCTCCTCGATCTCGTTCTTGACCTTTTCCGGCTCGGCGCTGGGCAGGTCGATCTTGTTGATCACCGGCACGATTTCATGGTCGTGCTCGATCGACTGATAGACGTTGGCGAGCGTCTGTGCCTCGACCCCCTGGGCCGCGTCGACGACGAGCAGCGCGCCCTCGCACGCCGCAAGCGACCGGCTCACTTCATAGGCGAAGTCGACATGGCCCGGCGTGTCCATCAGGTTGAGAACATAATCCTGCCCGTCCGGCCCCTTCCAGTCGAGGCGCACGGTCTGCGCCTTGATGGTGATGCCGCGTTCCTTCTCGATATCCATGTTGTCGAGCACCTGTTCGGACATCTCACGTTCGGTGAGACCGCCGGTGCGCTGGATAAGGCGATCGGCCAGGGTCGACTTGCCATGGTCGATATGCGCGATGATCGAGAAGTTGCGGATGCGGGAAATGTCGGTTGCCATAGAACCGCGCGCGTAGGGCTTGTGCCGGTCTTCTGCAATGCCCGGCATGACATGCGATCGCGCGGATCGCGTTGCAGCGCTGCACCATCGTGCCTAAGCTCGTCGCTGGCGCCCCGATTCGTGCGCCCGGTATCCGCTTAAACAATCGACATCCCCGCATCGCGCAGAACACCCGTTCGCGCGCGACCTTTTCCGTGCGTACATTGCATAGAATATGTCAGAGCTGCCCAAATCGGCGGTAGTAACATTTGAAATTTCACGATCTTGCGCCACGACAATGCGAACAACAGTTCGTTTCGGTTGCAATCGACGATGCCATAAATGTTTTCGGTCGCATCCAGATCCGAATCACATTAGCCTGAGCGAATCGTTTCAACCTGGGGGTTGGCCATGAAATCCATCGGGATCATTGCCTCGATCGTTGCATTATTCGTTGTATCACCTGCATTTGCACAACAACGCCCTGTTCCTCAGTCGCAGGTGAAAAAACCGATCGTCGGCGTGAAGGAGATGAAGGATCTGGCCAATACCGGCCAGGCCGAAGCCCTTTCGACCATGATTCTGACCGCGATCACCGCCGGCAACCGGTTTCGCGTGATCGAGCGTCAGCTGGGCAATCTGGCCGATGAACGCAGCCTGCAGCGCAGCGGCACGGCGACCAGCCGCAACCCCGGGCAGCGCGCGCTGGCCGAGGGGGTCGACTTCCTGATTTACGGGGCGATTACCCAGGGCCAGACCAAGGCAAAAGCCGATGTGGGCAGCACGCTTGGCATGGCGGTGCTGGGCGGCCTGCTGGGACAGCGCAACACGCCGACCTGTGCAATCGCCACGGCCAGCCTTGCGATCGATATCCGCATTGTCGACACCGACACCGGACAGGTGCGCTGGGCCGACACGATCCGGCATGATGAGCGCTCTGGTTCCACCTGCGGCGCCAATGGCACGATCGATTACATGTCGCTGTTCCGTTCGGCGGCACAGAAGATCTCGACCGGCCTCACCCTTGCCCTCTATCCGATCAAGGTCGCTGGTTCACAGCCTGACGGCCTGATCCTGCTGAACTATGGCGAAGACACGCTGCGGGTGGGCGACACGCTCAAAATCTATGGTGCGACCGGTGGCGCCTGTCTCGCGGTGGATCCGGACTCGGGTGAATGTCTTTCGAAAGACGAAGGTGCCGAGATCGGCATGGTCCAGGTGACGGAGGTGATGCCGCGTTTTTCCCGCGCGGCCATGATCACGCCGTTTCCCGCAGCGCCGGCTCCGGGTTCGGTCGCACGGATTGCTCCCCCTCCCCCGCCGGCCAAGAAGAAAGGTCGCCGCTGATGCACATCATTCATCGTTTCGCTATCGCCGCACCGCTGATGCTGCTGGCTTCGGGGGCTCCGCTTGCCCAGGCTCAGCCCGGCTTGATTCCGGTGGTGATCGGGAGTTTCACCACCGAACGTCAATGCACATTGTACGCCGTCACGTCGGGATCCGAGCGCATGTCGGCGCACAGCGGCAGCGCGGGTTATGCCGGTTGGGGCGGGGCAGGCTATGCCAGCAGCATGGCCTTTTCCTACGCCCGCGCGTGGCGAACCGAACTGGTGCGCGATTGCGTCAGCAATTTCACCGCACTGCGCCAGTCGATGGAAGCGGCAATCGCATCCTCCGGCAAGTTCCGCGTGGTCCGGGCCGGCACGCCCGGCGCCTATACGCTGACTGGCGCAATGTCCGAAGTCGGCGCAGGCGGCAGTGGCGTTTCGACCGCAGATCTGGATCAGCGCAGGATCGACGCCCGGATCAGCGTGCAATTCTCGCTGAAGGATTCACGCGGTCGCGCGATCCACGGCAACATGATCACCAAATCGATCGAGATTGCATCGGTCACCGAAGGCGCATCGAGCAGTGCGGTGACCAGTGAAACCGGCCGTACCATCTATACGCGGCTGCAGCGCGAAGTTGCGTTTGCCGTGGCGCGTTCCGCCGCGTTCAAACTGGTCCCGCTGCGCGTCGATGAAGTGACCGAGCGCCGGGTGAGACTCAATTACGGCACCCCGTTGATCGCGCGCGGTGCGGTCGTGCTGCTCGAAGGCCCCGGCGGCGAGTCGATCAAATGCACCGTCAATCTGGCCGGGGACGGCTATGCATGGGCCGAGACGCGCGGCACCGGTGATATCGGCGGCGTCGAACCCGGCAGTACCGCGATCTATGCCGAAGCCGATAGCGATGAAGCGAACAGCCCGACGTTCGAGCGGGTCGATCTGCCCTTTTGATCGCCATCGCATCGGGACAGGACGGGCCGGTCGACAATGCACCGGCCCGTCACGTCCGTAACACTACTCAAAATGCCGAATACACCCTTAACGACGCATCAACCACGTCTTTACGCGCTTCGGTATACACCTGTGGAGCAGAGCGGATTTTCAAATGCGCCGGGCGGGCCGGTGCGATTGCTTCGCGGGGTATTATGCCAATCGACACGGTTCGGAGCGCAGGTCTTGGCGGTGCATCCGGCACGCTGATCGCGCTGGTCACCGCCGATGGCAGCGCCACGCACCCCTATCTTGCCCGGCTGAGCGCTGGTGTCGTGCCGCTGCGCGACCTGGGCGATCTTGCCCATCAGATCTGCCTGCTGCACGCGCGCCACCCGGATCTGTTCGAACTGGCCGCAGCACAATCGCGCCAGCCGGCCGCTGCCGAGTGGCTGGCGGAATCGGTCCGTGCCTTTGCCGCCGAGCGCGCCTATCTGGTCCGGATCGTCGCCGCCGCCGGACCGATGCCCAGCACCCCCGGCCAGGCAGCGTCAGAAACAGCGGTGACCGCGCAGCGCCATGCACTCGACATGCTCGCCCAATCGGATCGCACTGGCTGCGCCGACGGAACGGCGATCGCGCTTGCGCTCGACTGGCCGGCGGTCCGTGCGGTGCTCGACATTCTGGCGGTGCGACTGGGGATCGAGCCGTCCCCGTGCCGCCTGCCCCCCGCATTCGAAACCGCAACGCTGATCGACGTGCTGGCGGCATCGCTTCCCGTCGAGCGCGCGATGATGTTCGGGGCGCAGCAGATGCTGGCGCAGCATCGCGGCCTGATCGACCTGCTCGAAGCGCGCGCATCGGCGCGCGGGCAGGACTGACGCCACTCCCCGCTTGCGCGGCATAGCAGTTCCCCGCTAGGCCGGACCCGGCTTTCCAATCATATGGGGACGGGAATGCGGTTCGAAGGCACGCAGGACTATGTCGCGACCGACGATCTCAAGGTAGCGGTCAACGCCGCCGTGACCTTGCGCCGCCCGTTGCTGGTCAAGGGCGAACCGGGCACCGGCAAGACCGTCCTGGCCTATGAAATCGCCAAGGCGGTCGGCGCGCCGCTGATCGAATGGAACGTCAAGTCGACGACCAAGGCGCATCAGGGCCTGTATGAATATGACGCGGTGGCGCGGCTGCGCGACGGCCAGCTCGGCGACCCGCGTGTGCATGAGATTTCGAACTATATCCGCAAGGGCAAATTGTGGGAGGCGTTCACTTCGCCCCAGCTCCCGGTGCTGCTGATCGACGAAATCGACAAGGCCGATATCGAATTCCCCAACGACCTGCT
>CAYMUJ010000145.1:0-4775 GCA_964393565.1 uncultured Stakelama sp.
ACAACGCCCTTGAGGCTCGAGGTGAAGGTGTCCAGCAGCGCGGTCGTCTGTGTCCCGGTCAACGCTGCGGGGGCAGCCACACTGCCCGTGTTGTTACCAAAGATGGAATTGGCCGCAATCGGCGGCAAGTCAGCCAACACCAGTTTGCGAAACGCGGGCGCGCCGGAAGCGCCATCCGGGGAGGCAAGGACACGGTTTGCGAACTGTGAGGCGAAATCAGCCCCGCTAACTGACAGGGTGCCGCCGAGAGTGATGTTCCCGCTAGAAGTGACAGTCCCGGTCAGGGTCAGCCCATTAACCGTGCCGGTTCCGCTAACACTGGTCACGCCCCCGCCCCCACCACTCGCAGCGATGGTCAGTTGGCGCGTGGCCCCAGACCCCGACGGCGTGATTGTGATGTTCGTTCCCGCAACCAGCTCTGCCTCGACCTGAGCACGAGCAGCGCTGTTGAAGTCGGACAGCTTTGCGGTTGTCAGCGTTGGGATGTCTGCCGCAACGATATTCCGAAACACCGGAGTGCTATTGACCCCATCCGGCCCGGCATAGAACGTGTTCTGCGTGACCGTGCCGAAGGTCGCGTTGAGGTCAGACGCCGAGACAGCGCTGGTTGCCGTGACCAGCCCCTTGCCGTTGACCGTGATCTTGCGGAAGGTGTCGGTCTGCGGCGACAGGTTCACCGTGTCGAGCGTCCAGACCGTGCCCGAGCCGGATACGGTCAGATCGCCCTTGTCGCCATCGGACACACCGCCACCGCCCGAGGGAGCCGCCCAGGTCCCGTCTGCGCGCAGGAAGTTGGTTGTGCCCCCCGAGGACGACGGCACAAGGCCCTTCGCGCTTCCGGCAAAGGTGTCGATCGACCAGACCGTCCCACCGCTCGAGACCGTAACGTCACCCTTGTCCCCGTCCGAAATGCCGCCGCCGCTGATCGTGTCGAGCGCGCTTTGCAGGCCGTTGACGTCGCTGATCTCGTGGGCGTGGGCGGTCGGCGGAAAGGCCGTGGGGCGGCTCGTGATGGCCGACCAATCGGTGTTGACCGTGACCCGTCCAGTCCCTGCCAGCGGGGTGACGGCGCCCGTGCTGTCCACCGTCGCAAGACCGCCGCCCGCCAGCCCGACAAGGCCAATCGTGCCTGTCGGTGCCGGAGCAACAGTTGTGCGAAGGGTGAACTTCAACATGGGTTAGCTGAACCTGTCTGCGCTGAGGGACCAATCCCCGGTTGCGAGGACGGCGAGGGTTGAGGCGTTGCGGATCTGCAAGGTGATCTCGGCTTGCACATCGCTGCCGTCGTTGGTCGGGTCGCTCACGGACCAATCGCGGGTCGTGGCAAGGTTGAGCCACGATCCGGTCGTGCCGGAGACCGAGCCGGAGACAACGGTGCAGAAAACGTCATAGTCGGCCACCGCGCCGCTGACCTTCCACGGATACTGCGCGGTAAAGACCCCCGTGTCGCCGTGGTAGAGGTTGCCATCGTTGGAGAGGCGCACCGTGGCCGATCGGGTGCCCGAACCGATCGACGACGCCGATCCACCCGCCAAAGCCACGGCAGACGCACCGCCGCCCGCAAGCACTCCAACCATGGCCGAGGTCGCGCCGCTCACGAGACGCTCCCCGAGATTGCCCAGACGGTCGAGGTGATCTTGACCATGCTCGCCATGCCGTAAGCCGCGACAGTGCGGGTGCCGGTGTTCGTCGTGCCAGCCTGGCGCAAGGTGTCGCTGGTGATCGCGATCTGCACGCTCGAGGCGCTGTTGTTGAAAAACAGGATGGTCGCGCCAACCGGGAAGGCGACCGAAGCGTTGGCCGGGATGGTCCAGTTGCCCGTCGCGATCACCATCTTGCCGTTATCGGTCAGCGCAAAGGTGCCCGACGCGTTGCCGCTCGCAGGCGCACCCCGGAACCCGACGCTGTTGGTCGCGATGGTCCCGCTGTCCGAGACGGTCGAGGCAGCGTCAAACGCGCCCCCGTTGATCGCCGGAGCGGTCAGGGTCTTGTTGGTGAGCGTGTCGGTGGTGTTGCGCCCGACCAGCGTGTCGGTCGTGTTCGGGAAGGTGACGGTCGCAGTGCCGGCCGATGCGGCCAGGGTGTTGCCGTTGACCTTGATCGTGTTTGTTCCAGCGGTGTCGATGGTCTTGTTGGTCAGGGTCTGCGAACCGTCGAGCGTGGCAACCGTCCGCTGAGCCGTGCCATCCCCGAACGACAGCGCGCCGGAGAGATAGCCGATCCGCCCCGCCGTGGTGCCCGATGCCGTGCCGGACAGGACAGGCGTGGTCAGGGTCTTGTTGGTCAGGGTCTCGGCGCCGGTCAGCGTCACGAACGACCCCGCCGACGGCAGCAGCGAGATGGTCCACGCGGCCAGAGTGCCCGCGCCGCCCGTTGCGGTCACGTTGACGGTCAGCGAGCCGGTGCCGTTGTTGTGCGCCGTGACCTGGCCGTCCATGTAGTTCGACGGGCTGGCCGTGGAGGCAATGCGCACCGACTGGCCGATCTGGAAGCTCTTGCCGGTCTCGATCGTGATCGTCTTGGAGCCGGTGCCGATTGCCGTCGAGGTGGTCGAGGTCGCGGAATAGTCGGTGCCGGTGATGGTCGCCGGAAGTGCCGCGGCAAAGGCGTTGAGCTGCGTCTGGAAGCCCGGCAGCGCGCCAAGGAAGGCGTCGGCGTTCGTGTTGAACGTCTCGGCGCTATCACCGCGCGAGGGCGGGGTCGGCAGGGCGGTGATGGTCGGCAAGGTCATGTCAGGCCCTCGATTTCAATGGAGAGATGGCTGTGCGACGGGTAGGTGATCTCCTTCGCCCAATCCCGCGCCCACCCGAAGATCCAGGTCATCGCGTATTGGTCCGAGCCGAGCCAAACGCAGGGGACGGCGCGGACATTGGTGAGGAGGGCGAAAAGCGCGTCGATCTGGGCGTTCTCGCAAACGACCTTGAACGTGCTGCGCTTGGCATAGGCACGCTCGACAAAGGTGGTGTTGCCGAAGTCGTCGGTCTCTTTGCGGCTGTAGTCCTGAATGCCCGACTTCGCGCCGTAGAGGCTGGCACCGATGTTGCGGATTTGGCCCAGGACCATCGTGCCGCACGTTACCGCGCCGCCGCCTGCCGTGATCTGCACCCGAATGACCGGGTCGGTGTAGAGCGGCATATCGGTCACGACGAGGTCGGTGAGGTAGACCGGCTCCTCGCTGAAATACTCGAACCAGCTCGAGATGCCGCTGTTGGATTGCAGGCTGAACGTCTCGTCGTAGACCGTGCCGAACGCGCCAGCGGTCATGGTGACCTGCACCGACTGCGCATCAAGGCCAAGCAGCGCCACCCCGTCCGCACGGCCCGTCACAGCCACGCTAACGTCGATGCCAGCGCTTCCGGTCGTTCCGGTGCTGTTGACCGTGTCGAACATCGCCCAGCGGTTCGTCGGGCCAAGATCGAGCCACTTCGACGCATCGGTGAGCGCGTTGCCGGTGTTGCCAGCAACCAGGCTCTCATACATGCGGTGCGTCGGGTTGCTGCCCGAGGTGCTGATCACGATGTCGCCCAGCGCATAGGACGCCGCGGCCGAATATTCGGGATAGGTGCCGACCTCGGGGACGTTCGAGGTCAGGTTCGTGTCGGTCACGGTGAAGGGGCGAAGGAGCTTCATGCCACCACCTCGACCTGAACCGGGCCGTCCTGCGTGTTGGCGATCGGCAGACCGTCAACCTCGAACCGCTGCCACAGCCGGGCCACGAACCCGGTGTTCTCCGCGATCTGCGTTTGCAGGACCGCCATCTCGGAACGCATGCGCTCGAGGATGGCCGCGCTGTTGTTAATCGCGTCGATCTGGGCCTGCGCGTAGTCCACCTGCGTATCGGCGGCGAAAATGCCCCCATCGACCCCGGCCAGCACCGTGCCGAGCGCGCGGCGGTATTCGAGGTCAGACCCTGCCGAAAGCCGTGCCTGGGCGAGATAGTCACTGCCCGCCCCGCGCAGCATGCCCATGGCCGCAGCATCGCCGTTCGCCGCAGCCGCAGCGATGGCTTGGAACTTGGCCGCGACGGTGCCGAGCGACTGCTTACTGCCCCCGCCAAGCAGTTCTTCGCGGAACGCCCTGAGATCGGCGGCAAGCGGCTCGAACGTGTCGATAACCTTGCGCGCGTCCTCGAGCTGGTAGATCATGGCTTGCAGGGGTTGCAGCGCGCCCTTGATGCCAGCGAGTTCGAGCAGCCGGGTTGCGGCCAGCGCGTCCTCCTCGCGGCCGAGCAGTTCGAGCATGCGGATTTGCATCTCGAACGGGTCGCGGATCTTGTCGAGCACGGTCTGGCGCGTCTCGTCCGCTGCCTCCTGGCGCTTGATCGCGAGAAGCTGCTCGAGCTGCGCGTATTCCTCGGCGCTAGCCCCTGCCTCGGCAAAGATGCTGCGAAGCTCGTCGAACTGCTTGGTGATCTCGGAGAGCGCAGCGCCAAGCGGGTCGGTCGCTTCCTTGAGTTCGTCGAACACGCTCTGGAACTTGAGCGCCTTGGCAACCTGCGCCTCGATGTCCTTGCCAGCCTTGAGCAGCCGGGCAGCGCCTTCGCGAATGCCGACGATGGCGCCCTGATCGATCGCCGCGTTGATCGCCGCCCGCATTGCAGCCGCAGCGTCGAGACCGTCATAGACCGCGCTGCCGGACTTCTTGCCGAAGTTCGAGCCGCCCAGCGCCTTGTCGTTGGCGGACGAGGAGACTTGGAAATAGTCCTTGTAGCGCCCGATGCCGACCGAATAGGCACCGACCGAGCCGCCGAGTTGCTGGGCGATGTTGGCGACGGA
>CAYMUJ010000146.1:0-4751 GCA_964393565.1 uncultured Stakelama sp.
AGCGTCTGGAACGCAGCAATCGCCACGCGCGGGATCAGGCTGATCGCGCCGATCATCCAGTTGGTCGCCCACTTGGAGACGTGGACCACGCCTTTCCACACTTCCTCGGTGGTCGTGCCGAAATAGGCGAACGCGGCGGTAAGCTGGTCGCTGAGGAACGCCTTGGCCGCATCCCATGCCCCGAGCGCGGTATCGGCCCACGTGACCTGCGTCTGGGCGTTCTTGTTGATCTCGGACGACATGAACCCGAACGCGGCGGACACCACACCAGCGGCGGCGGCAGCGGCGAGCAGGACCGGATTGGCGGCAAGGAACGAGGCGGTCGCACCGACGACCTGCTTGGCAAGCTGTCCGACGCCGACGCCCGCCTGCATCATGATGCCGCTGATCTGCGAGCCTTGCTGCATCAGGGCCATCATCATGCCCTTGAGCGGTTCGCCGGACTGCGCGGCCATCGACATCTGAATGCCGAGGTCTTGGAACTGGAACGCGAGGTTCTGCATGTGGTGGCGGCCGAGCTTGCCCGCCTCCCCCATTTGCTGCGTGTTGCGCGCTGCGGCTTGAACGTCCGCAGCATAGTCGGCCGCTGCCCGTCCGGCACCGCGCAGTTGCCCGCCCGATTGAGCCGCCGTGTTGCCGAGCCGATCAACCGACTTCTCAGCCGTAGCACCCGCGCGCGTCAACTGCCCCAGGTCACGAGCAGCATCGCCCGCGGCCGTGGAGTCGATCTTGATGGCAAGGGTTGCAAAATCGGTCATGGACCGCCCGGCTGCGTGAGGGGATCAAAGCCGCTGGCGCTGCCAACAAGCGATTTCCCGGCGCTGCCGGATGTGCAAGGGCCGCAAGCCCGAGCGGTTCTGAGAATCCCCTATTTGCGGGCGAAAGTCAACCTTTGGGCTTGCGCTTGGACGCCTCGGCCACGAACGCCATGTCGGCCCGCGTGATTGCATCGAGTTCCCATTGCTCGAACCTCAGCCCGCGCATGCGCTGATAGGCGTCGATCTCGGCCCAGGAGATGCGCGACGGCCCGAACCCTGTGGATCCGCGCGCCGCCGACAGGGCCGAAAAGTCCCGCCACAGCCATTCGCAGCCGGGCGGGACTTCGGGAAGGTTGGCAATCTCCGCGAAACTTCGCCCGGTGCGCTCGGCAAGGCCTTGGTAGTGCTCGCGCAGTGTTATCCCGTCATGCACCGCAGACAGGGCAAAGTCGGCCTGAGCGAAGGCAACGAAATCTTCGATCAGGCCTTGATAAAATTCGACAGGTCAGCGGTGGCGCGGTTGATCTGCTCGCGCACGAACGCGAACTGCTTGAGCCACCGCACGACGGCGGCATGGCTGTATTCGATCTTCTCGCCGCCCAGCAGGATCACCGGCTCGCTCTTGCCATCGATCACGGTGCGCCAGCCCTTCACGGCATGGGCGACGAACTCGATGATCTTGTCCTCTTCCTCCTCGACCGTCATGGGCTGCTTGGGAGGACCGCCGCGGCGCTTCTGGAATTCCTCGAGCCGGACGCGATTGGCTTCGCTGCGCACAAGGCTCTGGAACGTGGCGCTCTCTGCCCCGATCACCGAGACAAAGACGCCCATGCCATCGCCTTCGCGGGGGTGCATGGGGGGAAAGACGATCTCGATCTCGTGCGGCACATCGGCCAGCTTGGACAGATCGAGCGAGGCAAAGTCGAATGCTTCGGTGGTCGTTTTGGTCATGGTGCAAGTCTCCGCAAGGTTGTTCGGGGGGCGCTTGCGGACACACCCCCCGAACGTCGTGGCCGGGCTTAAGCCGCCTGGCTGTCCTGAATGCTGATGATCGTCTGGTGGTTGGCGAGGGACGCGCCGCCCGAACCATTGATCTCAGCGGTGAAGTTGACGGTCCGCACGATCTGCTTCTCGCCGTCGTCGGGATCGGCCGAGAAGAACTTCACCTTGGACATCGTGAACCCGATCGTGTTGGCGGCGTCGGTGCGCGCATCGGCCACCACCAGCACGAGGGTCTGAGAGGTCTCGTTGAAGAACGGATCGGCCAGCGTTTCGGCATCGTAGAGGAACGAGAACGACCCGCTCACCTTGATGCGCCCACGGTAGACATCGGGCACCGAGTTGGAGCCGATCACCGCTTCGCCGGGGTTCACCTGGCCGTCGATCTTGAGCGACATCGAGGTGATGTTGTTGTAGCGCGCCGTGCCGACATAGACCGCGCCGGCCACCGACGACATCACGTTGGTCGTGGTCGCCGCCGTCGGGCTGGTCAGGCTCTGCGTGCCCGAGCGGGTGACAGCGCCAAGGCCAACCAGCGCGAACGCCGCCGAGACGTTGCCGGTCGCCGGGACAGTGATGTCGAGCGTGCCAACCTGCACATCGGGGAACACGGCCGAGCGCGACAGATCCGAGAACCACTCCTCGAAGGTGTAATACTCGTTCGTGTGGCCGCTGGTCGGCGCCCAGGTCTTCTTGCCCATGACCGTCACGGTGGACGAGGCAATCGGCCCTTCGGCGGTCAGGGTGGCTCCGACGTTGAGGACGTTGACGGTCAGCACCGTCGCGGTCACGCCGAGAACGACCAGGTTCTTCGCGATGTTGTTGGCGTTGAGCGAGCCGCCCGAAAGCTGGATCACATCGCCGATCTTGATGCCCCCGGTCAGGAAGTCGCCGGTCGCGCGGGTGACGGTGTAGTTCGACCCCGAGGTGGCGATGGTCAGCGACAGCCCGGTGATGGCCGAGGTTGCCGCCCACGCCTTGCGCACCAGCGAAGCCATGAAGTCCTGATAGGACGAACCCGACAGGACGCCGTTGATCGTGCCGCTCGAGCGCGAGATGCCGTGAATGGCCCCCGTGCTCTGCTGGTGCGAGACGATCTCGTTGACCTCGTAGGTGTCCTTCTGGACCATGAGCATCGCGGTCTCGCGGCGGATCAGCTGACCCCCGGAGCCGGTCGCGGTCGAGCCAAGGCCGGATTGCTTCTTGTAAGCGATGGTTTTGTTGATGCCCTGTGCGATCGGCATAAGGTCCTCCTTTAAGTCGCGTGGTGGGCGAAGAACCGGACGCGAACGGGGAGAACGTAGTGTTTCTCCTCAATCAGGGCCGGGGCGATTTCTGGCGTGCGTTCGATCTGTGTGGTGACGCCCGACGCCGAAAAGGCAGCACCACGGGGAAAGGTTGCGCGGATCAGCTCGGCCCGCGCCATGGCGGCAGAAGGTCCGGTGCCCAGGGGGTAGCAAAGGCTGATCTGCATGAACCCGCGCTCGGTCGCCATGCGCCCCATCTCGGGGTTGTCCGGCTCGGCAGAGAGCAGATAGACGCGCTGGTAGGGCGTGCCTTCGACCGGGGTGTAGGGCGTGTTCTCCCAT
This sequence comes from uncultured Stakelama sp., assembly GCA_964393565.1. Taxonomy (GTDB): domain Bacteria; phylum Pseudomonadota; class Alphaproteobacteria; order Sphingomonadales; family Sphingomonadaceae; genus Sphingomonas. The sequence continues at coordinate 3,347 of CAYMUJ010000146.1, forward strand.
GCCGTCGCCAGCGCGGGCGACATGGCGTTGAGCGCGGTCTCAAGCGCGTTGCGGACGGCAAGCAGGCTCACGGCAGCGCCCCCACGGCATCATCGACGATACTCTGAAACATGGTGACGGTCAGCCCAACCACACCGGCAGGCGCTTGACGGCTCCACCCGCTTTCGAGGCGCTGGGCATAGGGCGCATTGTTGGCGATGTAGTAGACCTTGCCCGCAGCCCGCTCCGGCACTTCGGCCATGATCCGGCCCAGCGTTGCCTCGCCGCGGGGATCTGCGCCGGGGATTTCGCCCATGGGCAGCGCGCCGACGCCGAGTTGCCAGTTCGCGCGGAAATGCCCGCCGATGTATCCAGGCGGCGGCGGGTTCTTCCAATAGGTCGCGTCCCCAACCGGCGAGCGCTTGTCCACCTCGGCAGCGATGCGCACGACGATATTGCCCACGGCATCGTCGGCGCGTTCTCCGCACTTCTCGGCAAAGCGTTGAAGGTCGAGGGTGAAGCTGCCCATTATGCGTTCCTCCGCAAGGTCAGCTCGTAGAGGACCGGAAGGCCAGCGGGGGACAGGCGCGACACCTCAGTGACGGCATAGACCAGCGCGTTGGCATCGGTCAGGCTATCGTCAACCTTCGGCTCGTCCAGTGCGGTCCCGTCGGTCTTGAGCGCGGAAAGGTAGCACTGCACAGCGCCCTCAGGGATGTTCGTGCCGGCCAGTTTGCGAAGCCCGGCGCCGAACGGAAGGATCACCCCCTTTCCGGTTTGCGTTGACGTCGTGATAGTGGCCGCTCCGGTGCCCGCGTTGTAGGCCCCCGAGGCGCGGCGCGTGATCGTGACGGTCTGGCCCTTGGCTGCGATCATCGCGTGGGCCGTGGAGCGCTGTGCCGTGGTCATACGCGGACAAGGCGCACCGACGCGCCCCCTCCCCTCAGAAACGGCGACAGGGCCTGATCGATCGAGACATAGCGCGTCGATTGCGGGCTGTGCTCGCTGTATTCGGTCTCAAGCGGGCCGACCTTCTCGCGGATCACGGCGCGGGTCAGATCGGCGTTGAGGGTCTCGGTCAGCGCTTTGACGGCAAGGTCAGCGCAGGCGTTCTTGACTTCCTCGGGGACAACCGTGCTCTCGATGTCCCAACCGTCCACGATCGCACCGTAGCGCGGCCAGGAGAGGGCCTGCGCGCGGTAGAGCTTGGTGCCCTTCCAGTTGCTGCGATAGCGCTGCTCGAGGAACGCGGTGGCGCGGCGAAGGGCGGCTTCCTTGTCCGCATCGGTGCCGGTCCATGCCGTGTTGCCGAACGCGGTGTGGCGCGCATTGGCATCGGCCACCGAGCAGAAGCTCTCGGCGGTTGCAGATCCGGTGCCGGTTTCGACGATCAGGGTCATGCAACTCTCCGCAGGCCATGGACCGC
>CAYMUJ010000147.1:0-4710 GCA_964393565.1 uncultured Stakelama sp.
CCAGCATCACCGTCCCGGCATAGGCGCGCGCCATGTTGACGTTGGCGGCATTGGGGCTGGGGTTGATCCACACCCGCTCGGGCGGCCAGCCATATCCCGGTGCAGCCTCGGGCGCCCATCCCTCCATCGCGATCACGCGATAGGCGACGTCGAGCTTGAACTGGTCGATGAACCACGCGCCCATCTCGCCCAAAGTCATGCCATGCCGCATCGGCATCGGCCCCGCGCCGACGAAACTCTCCCACCCGGGCCGCAACGTCAGCCCCTCGACCGGGCGGCCCGCCGGGTTGGGCCGGTCGAGCACCCACACTTCCTTGCCATGCGCGGCCGCAGCTTCGAGCATGTAGAGCAGGGTCGTGACATAGGTATAGATGCGACAACCCAGATCCTGCAGGTCGATCAGGATCACGTCGAACGTCTGCATCGACTGGCCGGTCGGTCGCCGCACTTCGCCATACAGGCTGAACACCGGCATCCCGTAAATGGGGTCGGTAAAGTCCGGCGACTCCATCATGTTATCCTGCAGGTCGCCGCGCACACCATGCTGCGGCCCGAACATCGCCGACACGGTCAGCCCCGCCGCAACCAGCGCATCGACGCTGTGCGTCAGGTCCGCCGTCACCGACGCGGGATGCGCGAGCAGCGCCACGCGACGCCCCTTGAGTTGGTTGAGCAAAGCGGGGTCGGCAAGCAGCCGGTCGATACCGAAGTTCATGGCGCTTCAGGTGCCGGGAGTTGGCGAGCGACGCAAGCCCTGCTCCCGCTTCCCCGCACGTCAAACCTGGTCCGGAACCGCCAGCTCCAGCACGAACCCATCGGGGTGATGAAAATCGGGCTTTTCCGCCGGATGGGCCAGCGCCCAATAGGATTTGGTGCCGTCGGCTTCCTCGATCACGGCGGTGATCGCAGCCAGAGTGCGCCCTCCCCAGCCGAACGCCGCATCATCAAGACACGCGGTCAACGCATATTGCGACGACGGCCCATGTTCTCTGCGGCTGGCATTCAGTTCCACCATCATTTTCGCGGTTTCTGCGTCGATCCCCAGCGCGATAAGGCGCGCGGTCATCCCTGCCGCGAACTGCGCCGGATCGGTTGAGGTGATGCGCGGCGGTTTCACCTCGAGTGGCTCCATCCCTTCGCGATAGCCAGCGAAACGGTACGCCGCCCACTCGCCCGAGGGGGAAAAGTTGAACTCGCAATAGCCCGCTTCCCCCGGGCGCTTCAGGAACAGCTCGAAACAGGTCCGCTGCCACAATCCGTCCGCGCGCGCCGGAACCACGGCAGGCGGCAGCCGCAACGCCTCGGGCGGCTCACCGACGATGTAATCGAAACACCAGTTGCCCGGCCCGCGCCAACTGATCGACACCGCCAGCGAACCGATCGCGCGAGGGGGCGTGTCGGGATGCGGTGTGAACGACAATACACTCAAGGACGTTTCCAAGATCGATGTCTCCATGCTAACCGCCCGCGCACCATGACCGAATACGCATCCGATCTGCTCCGCACTTTGTCCGACCGTGGCTACATCCACCAGGTCACCGACGCCACTGCGCTCGACGCGCTGGCCGCCAAGCAGATCGTGCCCGGCTATATCGGCTTCGATCCCACCGCGCCCTCGCTGCATGTCGGCAGCCTCGTCCAGATCATGCTGCTGCGCCGCCTGCAACAGGCCGGGCACAAGCCGATCGTGCTGATGGGCGGCGGCACCGGCAAGATCGGCGACCCGAGCTTCAAGGACGAAGCGCGCAAGCTGATGACCGACGAGGTCATCGCCGCCAACATCGCGTCGATCAAGACGGTGTTCGCCAAGTTCCTGACGTTCGGTGACGGCCCAACCGACGCGGTAATGGTCGACAATGCCGACTGGCTCGACAAGCTGGAGTACATCCCGTTCCTGCGCGACATCGGGAAGCATTTCTCGATCAACCGGATGCTCAGCTTCGACTCGGTCAAGCTGCGCCTCGACCGCGAACAGTCGCTCAGCTTCCTCGAATTCAACTACATGATCCTTCAGGGCTATGATTTCCTCGAACTGTCGCGCCGCGCCGGCTGCCGCCTGCAGATGGGCGGGTCGGACCAGTGGGGCAACATCGTCAACGGCATCGAACTGTCGCGCCGCGTCGACGGGACCGAAGTGTATGGCGTCACCACCCCGCTGATCACCACGGCCGACGGCGGCAAGATGGGCAAGACCATGTCGGGCGCGGTGTGGCTCAATGAAGACGCGCTCCCCGCCTTCGATTACTGGCAGTTCTGGCGCAACACCGACGACCGCGATGTCGGCCGCTTCCTGCGCCTGTTCACCGACCTGCCGCTCGACGAGATCGCCCGCCTCGAAGCGCTGCAGGGCGCGGAAATCAACGAGGCGAAGAAGATCCTCGCGACCGAGGCCACCGCCATGTGCCGCGGGCGCGACGCCGCGCTGGCGGCTGAGGAAACCGCGCGCAAGACGTTCGAGGAAGGCGCGTCGGGCGACGCCCTCCCGACCCTGTCGGTCAGCGGCGAGATCAGCGTCGTCGACGCGCTCGTCGGCCTCGGCTTTGCCGCATCGAAGGGCGAGGCGCGCCGCCTGATCAAGGGCGGCGGCGCGCGCATCGACGGCGAAAAGGTCAGCGACGAAGCCGCCACCGTCACGGTCGGTGCGGCGGAGGTGCGCGTCTCGGCGGGCAAGAAGCATCACGGCCTGCTCCGCGCCGAGTGATCGCACCCCCGTAGGACTACGTAAGTAACCACTGGTAACCAATCCGGTTGCAGAGCTGTTTACGCCTCCGCGCCTACCCAGATTGGCATCGAGCCACGAATCGTGGGGGCCAGTGTGAGTTACCAGTTCTCGTCCATCGTGCGCGCCACCGCGGTCGACACCGACCGCCGGACCAGCGACCGCGACGAAGTCCATTACCGCGCCCGCGCCTTCGGCCCCGACGCCCAGCCGCACACGCTGCTGATCGTCAACATCTCCCCCCACGGCCTGATGGCCCGCTGCGACCATCAATTCGCCGAAGGCGCGCGCCTGCGCGTCATGCTCCCGGTGGTCGGCGCACTTCCCGCCGAAATCCGCTGGTCGCTCGGCGGCCGCATCGGCGTGAGCTTCGACAGCGCGGTCGATCTGGCGAGCTACTACGAGCTGCTCGCGCAGATGCTGAAGGCGTAACATAAGCCCCTCCCCTTTAGGGGAGGGGTTGGGGTGGGGCGTCTAAGTCTCACCGAGACCGACGCGCCAGGAGGACAGGCCCCACCCCCAACCCCTCCCCTAGAGGGGAGGGGCGAGATTGCCGCACCCGCCCGCAACACCCCCATCGTCACCCCGGCCCCCGTGCCGGGGTCCACCCCTCCCCAAGCGCAGCGCTCTAGGCTCAAGCCCCGCACCGGCCTCCCGGTGACCCCCGGCACAAAGCCGAGATAACGATGGTGGAAATGGCTCGCATTCGGACATTGCCGTTATTCGGGACGACCCCGTGATGAACGCATCAAAGCGCGGACAAGAAGGAGGCCGCCCACCGCCAGCACCGTCACAAACCACCCGAAAAGCAGCGCCAAGACGATTTTCCCAAACAGCGTGGCGTCTGACCATTTTCCAATGAACGGCCCAATTAGTATCGCCGGTGCCATGGCTAGCAGGAAAAGTTTCGCCTCGTTCCGCTCAGATCGGCGCAGCCCGTCAAAACGTGCGCCCATTGTCTTGCCGTAGAATTGGCGCCTTAGGAATTTTTCTTCGCGATTGGCCCAACGCGCAATGATGCTCCGAATTCTCATAAGCGGCTTGCCCATCGAAGAATGCTAAGCAGTGCCGAGGTTATCTGCAACGGGGTCACTAGCTACCACCTAGCAGGTTGTGGCATCAACTCTGGCTCCCTCCTACCCCGCCCGCAACAACCCCACAGCCGCCGGAGGGGCCGCCGTCGTCAGACGGCGGAATGTTGCCGAGCTGTCCACGGCCGTCTGCGCGGCCGCCCCTCCACCACCCGCTTCGCGGGCGGTCCCCCTCCCCTGAGACAAGCTCAGGGGAGGAATATCCCACACCCGATTCGAGCTTAGACTTCGGTCGCGATCTATATGCGATCCCCCTGCCCTGGCGGGGGAGGATAGCCGCACCCGGCCCGCACCACCCCCATTGTCACCCCGGCCCTCGTGCCGGGGTCCACTCCTCCCCAAGCACAGCCCTCAACCTCCAAGCCCCACGCCCGCCTCCCGGTGGACCCCGGCAAAAGCCGGGGTGACGACGGGGTGGAATTGGGGAGACGAGTCATTAACAATTTTGGCCTAAGTCGCTGCTATGTCGACCCTACGAAACAGAGGCCTCTGCGCTGCGATCGTGTCGTTATCGGCGGCTATGGCAGTTAGTGGATGCGCATCGGCTGGCGAACGGATGATGGCGCGGGCGACGCGACAAGACACCTGTGGCGCGAAAAGGTTGCAGATCTTTGTGGGCCGCAAAGCGGATCAGATTACTCGCGAAGCAGTTGAACGTCGCACATCCGACCCGCGGAAACTCCAGTGGATTGCGCCGGGTGACGAAATACTGGCCGACCTTAATACAGGTCGGATTAGCATTTTGCTGGACCGCCTCGGCAGGATCAAGAGCATCGGCTGCTACTAAGCGGCAACGACTGCACCGGGCAGCCAGCCGCAAATCCGCGCCGTCCGATTTGCAATTCTGGCCCTGTTCAGCCCCTACCCCGCCCGCAACAACCCCACAGCCGCATCCCGCTC
>CAYMUJ010000148.1:0-4703 GCA_964393565.1 uncultured Stakelama sp.
CGAGACTTAGTGCACTAAAAAGTAAAGATCAACGACTTGGCATCGGATGCAAATGCCGCGACCAGCGTGCCTGGGGCTGTTTTCGGCCAGGCTGAACCGGCACCGCCCTCTGCAGCCTCTCCGTCGATGCATCGCACCGTCAGAGCCTTGGGCTGCGCCGTCCGCTTTTCCACCCGGCCACCCATATGATGCTGCCGTCGGGAGGCAAATGCAGACAGCCCGGCAAGGGAATCGTCTTGGCGCTGTCTAACCCTGCAAAGGAGTTAGACATTTGAGGTCCAAAGGGGACTGAAAATGCGCGCAGATTTGAAAGGCTGGAGGCCCGAGCCGGAATCGAACCGGCGTGCAAGGATTTGCAGTCCTCTGCGTAACCACTCCGCCATCGGGCCTCGACAGCGAGGGCGCGCTGTGCGCGGGGGCGGGCGTCATGTCAACCGCTGTTGCGAATTTTGCGGGCGCTTGCTTGGCGCGGGCGGCGCCACGCGATACAAGCGCGCGAGCGAACAAGTGTATTGCATGACTATAACAGTTGTGCGAACAGGGCTGGAGTGATGATGACCGCGACCACCGAACCCATGGGCCATGAGGCCGCCCGCGCCGCGATGGTGGCAAGCCAGCTGCGTACCAGCGGCGTCAATGACGCGCGCGTGGTCGCCGCGATGGCACAGGTCGCGCGCGAGGATTTTCTGCCCGAATCGCAACGTACTTTCGCCTATCGCGACCGTTCGTTGCCGCTGGGCAATGGCCGGGCGCAGAACCCGCCGCTCGCCACCGGCCTGCTGCTGACCGAAGCGCGGATCGCGGCGGGGGAGAAGGTGCTCGTGATCGGTGCTGCCGGTGGTTATGCCGCCGCGATCGCCGCACGGGTCGGGGCCGATGTGACGGCGGTCGAGGAAGACGCCGACCTGCTCGCGCTGGCACGGACCGCGCTGGGCGATGGCATCACGCTGGTCGAAGGGCCACTGACGGCCGGTGCGCCGGCCGGTGCCCCCTATGACCTGTTGCTGATCGACGGCGCGGTGGAACAGATTCCCGATGCGCTGGCGGAACAGCTGCGCGACGGCGGCCGGGTCGTCACCGGTCTGCTCGACCGTGGCGTCACGCGCATCGCTTCGGGCGTGCGGACTGCGTCCGGCGTCGGTCTAGCCAATATTGTCGATAGTGAGTGTGCGGTCCTGCCCGGCTTTGCAAAGCCGCGCGGGTTCCAGTTCTGAGAAAGAGAACGTGATGCGATTGAGCCTGATCCTTGCCGGTGTGTGTGTTGCCGGTCTGACGCTTCCTGCGGTGGCGCAGACCGAGCCGCCCGCGGCGCAGGCGCCGGCCCGCCAGCCGACGGAAACGCTGCGCGAGGCGCTGGTCAAGGCTTATCGCACCAATCCGGACATCGCTGCCGAGCGTGCCAATCTGCGTGCAACCGACGAAAATGTGCCGATTGCGCGCTCCCGCGGATTGCCCGGCCTGTCATCGACCGGGGCATATAGCGAAAGCCTGTCGAACACCGATGCAACGCCCGCATCGGTGCCGCGTCAGGGCAGTCTTGGCGTCGATCTGAGTGTCCCGGTGTTTTCGGGTGGTTCGGTCCGCAATTCGGTCCGCGCGGCGGAAACGCGGGTCGAAGCCGGGCGTGCCGGGTTGCGCAGCGTTGAGTCGGCGCTCTTCACCGATGTTGTCGCCGCGTATCTGGATGTGATCCGCGACCAGGCGACGGTCCAGCTCAACCAGCAGAATGTGCGTGCGCTTGACGTCAATCTTCAGGCGACCCGTGACCGGTTCGAAGTGGGTGATCTAACCCGGACCGACGTGGCCCAGTCCGAGGCACGGTTAGCGCAGGCGCAGGCGCAGCTGCAGGGGGCCGAGGCGCGGCTGATTTCAAGTCGCGAAACCTATATCCGCGTCGTCGGCACTGCGCCGGGTGTGCTGGCGCCGCCGCCACCGCTTGCCGGCCTTCCGGCCAGCCCCGATCAGGCGGTCGCAACCGCTCTGACCGACAATCCTGCACTGGAAGGCGCGCGCAAGGCGCGTGAAGCGAGCGGCTATGACGTCCGCGTCGCCCGTGCAGGGCGGCTGCCGACGGTCAGTGTCGGCGTTGGTGGGGATTACTATAACCGCTTTGGGTCCGTGCCCGGTCCGGGCCGCGCGGTCGGATTGCAGAATGACGGCTTAGCGACCTCTGCCGGAGTGACCCTCAGCATCCCGTTGTTCCAGGGCGGCCGCCCGGCGGCGCAGGTGCGTCAGGCGCAGGCGCGCGAATCGGCGGCGATCGAGCAGGCCACTGCTGCCGAGCGTGGCGTGATTGCCCAGGCGCGCTCCGCATTCGCGGTCTATCAGTCCGCGTTGCGCGTGATCGAGAGCAGCCGCGTCGCCGTGCAGGCGAACCAGTTGAGCCTGGAGGGCGTCCGGGCGGAAAACAGCGTCGGTACGCGGACCATTCTCGACATTCTCAATGCGGAACAGGAATTGCTCAACAGTCAGGTTCAGCTCGTGACCGCCGAACGCGACGCCTATGTCGCCGGCTTCGCGGTTCTGGCGGCAATGGGCAAGGCCGAGGCCGCAGATCTGGGACTCGACGGTGGACCGCTGTACGATCCGGTCGCGAATTACGACCGTGTCCGGGGCAGCCTGTCGGACTGGCGCGACAATCCGGAACCAAAGGCGGAAGGGACCCGTACGGTCACTGTTCCGGCACAGAATGCCGATGCGTCCGAGCCGGTCGACCCGACGCCGCGTTGAGCGATGCGCTGAACGGTTGACATCCCTACCGTAAATCTAACAGGTGGCGGCGACTGCGATTCCTGGTTAAGGAATAATGATGGGGGACGTGAGCAACGAGCCGTCGATGGAGGACATTCTATCCTCCATCAAGCGTATCATCGCCGAAGAGGGCGATGCTGCGACTGCGAATCGTCCCCGTCGTCCGGTCCGCGCCGCCGCCCCGGCAGCAGGTCTCGCCGATGATGACGAAATTCTGGAACTGAATCAGCCCGCCCCGAGTGAGTCGCTGCAACCGGAACAACGCCGTGCGCCGGCGCCGATTCCGCGTGATATGCCGCGGGTCGATCTGCGTGATGTGACCCCCGAACCGACCCCGCAGCCGGCCGGCCCCGAACCGATCCTGTCGCCGACCACCGCGGAAGCGACGCGCGGCCCGCTTGAGGCACTGTCGCGGATGGTGGTCAAGCCCGAACCGGCTCCGGCCCCCGCGATTCCCGCAGGCGAAACCTCGCTTGAGGGCATGGTGCGGGAGATGATCCGCCCGATGCTGCGCGACTGGCTCGACGCCAATCTGCCCCGCATGGTCGAGGAAATGGTCCAGCGCGAGATTTCGCGGATCGCTGCCGGAAGAGACTAAGCGCCGCGACTGAGTCTTGCCTAACGTGGCCTGCCCGTTAGAGGGCGGGGCATGAGCGAACTTCCAAAGACCTTCGACCCCGCCGAGATCGAGCAGCGCTGGTACGCGCATTGGGAAAGCAACGGGCTGTTCCGGCCCGATCGTCCGGGCGCGCAGCCCTGGACGATCGTCAACCCGCCGCCGAACGTGACGGGTTCGCTGCATATCGGCCATGCGCTCGACAATACGCTTCAGGACATCCTCGTCCGCCATGCGCGGCTTAAGGGCATGGACGCGCGCTGGGTGGTCGGCATGGACCATGCCGGCATCGCGACGCAGATGGTGGTCGAACGCCAGCTCAACGCACGCCAGCAGAAGCGCACCGACTTCACCCGCGAGGAATTCATCGCGAAGGTGTGGGAGTGGAAGGCGGAGAGCGGCGGCGCGATCACCGGCCAGCTGCGGCGCCTGGGCTGTTCGATGGACTGGTCCGACGAACGCTTCACGATGGACGAGGGCTTTTCGAAGGCCGTGCTCAAGGTCTTTGTCGATCTGCACAAGCAGGGCCTGATCTACCGCGACAAGCGCCTGGTGAACTGGGACCCCGGCCTCGGCACCGCGATCAGCGACCTTGAGGTCGAGACGCGCGAGGTGAATGGCAAGTTCTGGCACCTGCGCTACCCGCTCGCCGATGGCAGCGGCTTCATCCATGTCGCGACGACGCGACCGGAAACGATGCTCGCCGATATGGCGGTCGCGGTGCATCCGACCGATGAGCGTTACGCCGCGCTGGTGGGCAAGCAGGTGAAGCTGCCGATCACCGGCCGCCTGATCCCGATCGTCGCCGACGAACATGCCGATCCGGAGCTGGGGTCGGGCGCGGTCAAGATCACGCCGGGGCATGATTTCAACGACTTCGAGGTCGGTCGTCGCGCCGGGATCGAGGCGCGCGACATGCTCAACATGCTCGATGCCAAGGCGATGATCTGCCAGACCTCGGACGGGCTGATCCCGGCCGAGCTGATCGGCCTCGACCGCTTCGACGCGCGCGACAAGGTGGTGGCACGGCTGAAGGAGGAAGGCTTCCTCGTCCCCTGGACCGACAAGGACGGCAACGAACACGACGCCGAGCCGCGCAAGATCCAGACGCCGTTCGGCGACCGTTCGGGCGTGGTGATCGAACCGTGGCTGACCGACCAATGGTATGTCGACGCCGCAACGCTGGCCAAGCCCGCGATCGAGGCGGTCCGCTCGGGCGCGACCAAGATCGTGCCGAAGAGCTGGGAAAAGACCTATTTCAACTGGATGGAGAATATCCAGCCCTGGTGCGTCAGCCGCCAGCTATGGTGGGGGCATCGGATTCCGGCGTGGTTTG
>CAYMUJ010000149.1:0-4653 GCA_964393565.1 uncultured Stakelama sp.
TCCTTGAGCGTCGCGGCCAGCACCTTCGCATTCTCGACCACCGCCGAGATATAGCCCTTATAGTCCGGGCGCAGCGCTTCGCCGAACGCCACCGCCTTGGCCGCGATCACGTGCATCAACGGGCCGCCCTGCATGCCGGGGAACACCGCCGAGTTGAATTTCTTCGCCAGCGCCTCGTCATTGGTGAGGATCATGCCACCGCGCGGACCACGCAGCGTCTTGTGCGTGGTGGTGGTCGCAACATGCGCGTGCGGGAAGGGCGAGGGATGCTGGCCCGCCGCGACGATGCCGCTGAAATGCGCCATGTCGACCATGAACAGTGCATCGACCTTGTCCGCGATCGCGCGGAAGCGGGCGAAGTCGATCACGCGCGGATAGGCCGAGCCGCCCGCGATGATCAGGCGCGGCTTGTGCTCCAGCGCCAGCGCCTCGACCGCGTCATAGTCGATCAGGTGCGTGACCGGATCGACGCCGTACTGGACCGCGTTGAACCACTTGCCGCTCATCGCCGCCTTGGCACCGTGGGTCAGGTGGCCGCCGGCATCGAGGCTCATGCCCAGGATCGTGTCGCCCGGCTTGACCAGAGCGAGCATCACCGCGCCATTGGCCTGCGCGCCCGAGTGCGGCTGAACATTGGCGAAGCCGCAACCGAACAGCTGCTTGGCGCGCTCGATCGCCATCGTCTCGACCGCGTCGGACGGGTGGCAGCCCTGATAGTAACGCTTGCCGGGATAGCCCTCGGCATATTTGTTGGTGAACACGCTGCCCTGCGCTTCGAGCACCGCCTTCGACACGATGTTTTCCGACGCGATCAGTTCGATCTGATATTGCTCGCGCTCCAGCTCTTCGCGCACGCCGGCGAAAACCGCCGGGTCGGCATCGGCGAGGGTGCGGGTGAAGAAGCCGTCGGGCTGAACGGCGCTGATAGGGTTGGTGCTCATAAGTCTGTCCTTCAGAGTGCCGGAGACGTCAGCTTGTCCACGCGGCGCTGGTGCCGGTCGCCGCCGAAATCGGTGGCGAGAAATGCGGTGATGCACGCCTTGGCCATTTCGATCCCGATCAGCCGGGCGCCCATGGCAATGACATTTGCATCATTATGTTCACGCGCGAGCGTGGCGGAGAGCGGCTCCGACACCAGCGCACAACGCGCCGCCGGGTTTCGGTTGACCGCGATCGAGATGCCAATCCCGCTGCCACACAGTGCAATGCCCCGATCCGCGTCGCCCGAGGCGATCGCGGCTGCGAGCTTGTAGCCATAGTCCGGATAATCGACGCTGGCGGCGGTGTCCGGACCAAGATCGGTGACATCATGGCCCGCGCCGCGCAACCAGTCGGCGAGCGCCGCCTTGAGATCGATAGCGGCGTGATCCGAAGCAATGGCGATACGCATGGGAAGAGCGGTCGACCCCTAGGCTGAGTGGATGACGCGCTCTCTAGGCGTTCGTTGCGGCGATGGCTACACCGGATCGCACGATTTGATGGATCGCGATCCCACGTGCAGAATTTGCTGTGGATGGACGCGGTGGATGGACGCCATTGCCGCGCGGGTTGAAGATTCGCGTGAAACCTTGGTGACAATCATGGTCACGCAGGTGACATGCAGCCGGCATAAGCGCGCGCCCGGGGACACACCCCCGGGAGCCAGACCATATGGGATCGAACGCCAGCCAGCCGCGCAACGAGGCTGTCCGCACTGCCGTCCACCGTCATGAGCATCTGAGCAAGGAGGGGCTGCTCGAACGCGCCTTTACCTTCGCGTTCCGGGGGCTGGTCTATGCGCAGATCTGGGAAGATCCCGAGGTCGATATGGAGGCGCTGGCGATCACGCCCGATTGCCATATCGTCACGATCGCAAGCGGCGGGTGCAACGTCCTGTCCTATCTGACCGCAAACCCGGCGAAGATCACCGCGGTCGATCTCAACACCGCGCATATCGCGCTGAACAAGCTGAAGCGCACCGCCGCGCAGCATCTGCCCGATCATGCCGCATTCCACCGGTTTTTCGCCCAGGCCAACCGGCCGGAGAATCTGGCCGCGTACAAGCAATGGCTGCGCCCGCATCTGGATGATGCGACTCGCCGCTATTGGGAGGGGCGCGATCTGGCCGGGCGGCGGCGGATCAAGGGCTTTGCCGGGGGCTTTTACAAGCGCGGGCTGCTCGGCGGGTTCATCGGGGCCGCGCATCTGCTCGCCAAACTCTATCGCATCGACCCGCGCGAACTGCTCGCGGCGAAGAGCGTCGAGGAGCAGCGGGCGATTTTCGAGAGCCGCCTCGCGCCCGTGTTCGACAAGAAATTCGTGCGCTGGCTGATCGACCAGCCGGCGTCGCTGTTCGGCCTCGGCATTCCGCCCGCGCAATATGAGGCGCTGGCGGGCGATGATCCGCGCGGGATCGGCGCGGTGCTGCGCGGGCGGCTGGAAAAGCTGGCGTGCGATTTCGACCTGTCGGACAATTATTTCGCGTGGCAGGCATTCGGGCGCGGTTATGGCGAGGGGGTCGATGCGCCACTGCCGCCGTACCTTCGCGCGGCAAATTACGACATGGTCCGTGACCGGGCCGAACGGGTCGAGGTGCAGCACCAGAATTTCGTCGAATATCTCGATTCGATGCCCGACGGGTCGCTCGACCGCTACATCCTGCTCGATGCGCAGGACTGGATGACCGATGCGCAGCTGACGCGGCTGTGGACCGCGATCACGCGCACGGCCAAGCCGGGCGCGCGCGTGCTGTTCCGCACCGCCGCCGCGCCGACGCTGTTGCCCGGCCGGGTGCCGGACGCGATCCTGAACCGCTGGGACTATGCCGAGGCGGAGTCGCTCGACTTTACCGCGCGCGACCGTTCGGCCATTTATGGCGGCGTGCACCTCTATCGCCTCAAGCCGTGACAGCGGATTCCGGTCATGCCGGGCGCATGGACGCCGTCTATGCGATGCAGCGGCACATCTATGACGCGACGCGCAAATATTATCTGCTGGGGCGTGACCGGCTGATCGAACAGCTCGCGCCGCCGCCGGGCGGGACGGTGCTGGAGGTCGGGTGCGGGACTGCGCGCAACCTGATCGTCGCGGCGCGGCGCTGGCCCAACGCGCATTTCTATGGCGTCGATATTTCCGAAGCGATGCTGGAAACGGCGCGCGCCAAGGTGGCCAAGGCCGGGCTGTCGGACCGGATCACGCTGGCGCAGGGCGATGCCACGGCGTTCGACCCGCAGACCCTGTTCGGGCTCGCGGCGTTCGACCGGGTGTTTGCCAGCTATACGCTGTCGATGATCCCCGACTGGGTCGGCGCGATTTCACAAAGCGCGCGGGTGCTGGCGCCGGGCGGGGTGCTGCACATCGTCGATTTCGGGCAGCAGGAACGGATGCCGCACTGGTGGCGGCGGATGCTGTTCGGCTGGCTCGCGCGGTTTCACGTCACCCCGCGCCGCGAACTGCCCGTGGCGCTGCGCCATGTCAGCCGCGAGCAGGGACGCGAATTCGGGTTCGAGACGCTGCTGCGCGGCTATGCCTGGGCCGGCACAATCCGGGGCTAGTCCTTCCAGCCCCATGGCAGCGGCGGCGTGGCGATCGGCTGGGTCAGGTCGAACTCCACCCGGAAATCACGGCCGGGGCGGCGCAATTCATAGGCGAAGCGGGTCGGCGTCACCTCCACCGCCCAGACATTGGTGACCGAACCGGCGCGATCATTGGCGCGGAACAGCGCGACCGACTCGGCGTCGACCGGGAAGTCCTGCCGCTCCGCCGTGCCGGGAGTGGCGGTGTCGCCGCCATACATGGTCAGCACGTCGCTGGTGCCATCCTCATGCCGGTGGTCGTGTTTCAGGCGCACCCCCATCGCGGTGCGGGTGAGCACCCAGGTGCGCGAGCGATCGTCGCCGACATGGAAGGGGATGCGGATGCGATCGGCCTCGCACGCGGCGACGTGCATCACCAGCGGCTTGCCGGCAAAGCTCGCATCCGCCGCATCGGTGGTGACGACGCGCCCGGCATAGGCCTTGCCGCAATGCGCGGCGATCGCCTGCAGGAAGCGATCCTGCGGGTCGGATGCCCTGCCCTGCCCCGCGCAGCCGGTCAGCGCGAACGCGACGGTGGCGAGAAGCACGGCCCTCACTTGCCGCCGCGCGCCTGTTTGCGCATCGACCCGCGCATGAAGCGCGACGCGAACCACATGCGGCGCGCGGTCTTGCCGACCAACGTGTGGAGTTGATCGCCATGCACCGCTTCCCAGGCGAGCCGCGCGGCTTCCTCGACCGGGGTAAATTCCAGCCGCGCCGCCTTAACCCGTTCGCGCATCGTGGAGTTGCTGCCCACCGCCACACCATCAAGGATCGCGGTGTCGATAAAGCTGGGCAGCAGCGCGCGCACGCGAATGCCGTCGGCGACCCATTCGGCGTCGAGCGATTCGGTAAAGCCGCGCACCGCGAATTTGGTCGCCGAATAGATCGCGACCCCGCCCGTGCCATAGATGCCCGCCGCCGACGCGGTGTTGAGCAGGCAGCCGCCCGACACTTTGAGGTAGCGATGCCCGGCATGCGCGCCCCACACCACGCCCATCAGGTTGATGTCGACGCAGCGCTGCAGCTCCTCCACCGGTGTATCGGCGAACACGCCACCGACGCCGATCCCGGCATTGTTGAACAGCACGTCGATCCG
>CAYMUJ010000150.1:0-4641 GCA_964393565.1 uncultured Stakelama sp.
GGGAGAGTAAGGCACCGCCACTTTTCCGATCCGTACCAAGAGGTTTGTTTGGCCAAGGAAGAACTGCTTGAAATGCGCGGCCGTGTTGTGGAGCTTCTCCCCAACGCGATGTTCCGCGTGAAGCTCGAGAATGATCATGAAATTCTCGGCCACACCGCCGGCAAGATGCGCAAGAACCGCATCCGCGTGCTGGTGGGCGACGAAGTGCTCGTCGAACTGACGCCCTATGACCTGACCAAGGGCCGCATCACCTATCGCTTCAAATAAGGGCCGCGTCATGCGGCTCGTCCTAGCGTCCACCTCGCCGCGCCGCCGCGATCTGCTGGCGCGGATCGGCGTCGTGCCCGATCGCGTGGCGGCCCCCGATATCGACGAATCGCCGCTCAAGGCCGAACTGCCGCGCGTCTATGCGCTGCGGCTGGCGGAGGCGAAGGCGCGCGCGGTGGCGCGGGCCGATGACGAAATCGTGCTGGCCGGTGACACCACCATCGCACTCGGCCGCCGTATCCTGCCCCCGGCCGAGACCGAGGATGTGCAGCGCGACCTGCTGACCAAATTGTCGGGCCGCCGCCACCATTGCCTGTCGGCGGTGTGTCTGATCGGCCGCGATGGCCGCGCCCGGGCGCGCCTGTCCGACACGGTGGTCGCATTCAAGCGGCTGAGCGCGGCCGAGATCGACCGCTATATCGCGTGCGGCGAGGGGCTGGGCAAAGCCGGCGGCTACGCCATTCAGGGCCGCGCCGAAGCCTTTGTCCGCTTCATCTCCGGCACATATTCGGGCGTGGTCGGCCTGCCGCTCTACGACACCCGCGCGCTGCTGGAGAGTGCTGGCCACCCGCTGTTTCAACAGCGGGACCACAAAGAACGCCCGCTTGGCTGAGTGGCTGTACGAAGCCGGGATCGGCGAGAATCGCGCCGCTCTGGTCGCGCGCGGCACCATCCGCAAGGCGCGGATCGAGCTGCCCGGGCTGCGCGCCGATACCGTCGCGATCGTCAGGCTGATCGACCGCAGTACCGGCAAGGTGATGCTGCCCGATGGGGGTGAGGCGCTGTGCGACCCGCTGCCCAAGGGCGTGACGCAGGGCGCGTCCTTCCCCATCCGCATCGTCCGCGAATCGGTGGCCGAACGCGGGCGGGTCAAGCTGCCCAAGGCCGTCCCCGCGCCCGACAGCGCGCCCGCACCCGGCCCCGACCTGCTCGCGCGGATCACCGCCACCGGCCTGCCCGTGCGCCACTGTCACCCGCACGAACCCGACGCGCTCGAGGAGGCAGGCTGGTCCGAAGTGCTGGAAGAAGCCCGCACCGGCGAGATCCGCTTTGCCAGCGGCGCGCTGCTGCTGTCGCTCACCCCGGCGATGAACCTGTTCGATGTCGATGGCGGCCCGCCGCTGGGTCCGCTGTCGATCGACGCCGCGCACGCCGTTGCGGCGGCGATGGAGCGGCTCGACATCGCCGGATCGGTCGGGGTCGATTTCCCGACGCTCGCCAACAAGAACGAGCGCAACGCGGTGGGGGAGGCGATCGACGCCGCCCTGCCGCAACCGTTCGAGCGCACCGCGATGAACGGCTTCGGCTTTCTTCAGATCGTGCGGCGCAAGACGCGCATGTCGCTGCCCGAACTGATCGCCGCCGATCCCATTGGCGCGGCGCTGCGGGCGGAGCTGCGCCGCCTCGAACGCCTTCCCCCGCCCGCGCCCGATACCCATATCCTCCCTGCGCCGCTGCTGCGCCGGATCGAGCGTGAGCCCGACTGGATCGCGCAGCTCCACCGCCGCACCGGCGGGCGCACCCGTTTTGTGGAAGCGACATGAAAGCAATCTGCCCGATCTGCGGCGCCAGGCCCGCGCCCGAATTCAAACCCTTCTGCAGCCGTGGCTGCAAGGACCGCGACCTGCTGCAATGGCTGGGCGAAGGCTATCGCATCCCCGGTCGCCCGGCCGATCCGGAAGAATTGCAAAGCGGGCTGGACAGCGGCCAACCCCGCGACTAAGAGCGCGCCTTCATCCCGTGCCCGGGTAGCTCAGTTGGTAGAGCATGCGACTGAAAATCGCAGTGTCGGCGGTTCGATTCCGTCCCCGGGCACCATGATCTTCCCGAATCATCCCAATTGTCCGAATCGCCCTGGTGTCAGCGCGCCGGTGCCGTTTGCGCGCAGCTGAAACCGGCGCTAGCCGGCCCGGTCCCGTTCCAGAAATTCTTCCCGGACATGCACGGCCTGGACCGACAGGCGCACTTCGAACAGGAATGCGACCAGCCCGGCGGTCAGCAACAGCATCGATGTGATGAATGCCACGGCGACGACGATGCCGATGTCGAGATGGACGATCTCCGCCCCGAACAGCAGCGCAACGACCAGGCAGATTGCGATCGCGCTCGCCACGCACAGCCAGATCGACGTGTTGATGACCGACAACCTCCGGTCGAGCAGACGCAATTCCCAGACATGCCGCTCATGTTCTGTCCCGGTCGACACAGGATAGAGCTCTTCGAGCGTGCGGGCGCGGTCGACCACGCGCGCCATCCGCCCGATCAGGACGTTGAGCACGCCGGCGATGCCCGCCAGCAGAAACACGGGTGCGATCGAAATCTGGATCGTCGCGGCGACGGTGGAGATCATCGGGGCCTGCATGGGGGCGCCTTCGCTTGGGTTCAGACAAGCTGAACCCGTGGCGGCACCGGCCCGCTCCCCCACGGGGTCCCCGCAAAGTAGTACTTTGCGGGGCTACCCGCACCCGGCCACCCAACGACAGTATATTCCATGGGTGGCCGGGTGGGGGAGCGGGCCGGTGCCGTTGCTGAGCGCAGCGAAGCAAACACTACGAGCGCAGCGCGCGCGCGCCAAGTAACTTCCACGCTATGGTAACCACTTCGCGCTAGACCGCCCGCCATGACGAAGCCGATGCCGCTAGCCGATTTCACGCGCCTGCCGCCCTTGCTCACCGCCGGCATCGGTGACGGGCTGGCGAGTGCGATCGATGGCGTTGCCGCCGCGGCCGCGCCGACGCACCGGTTCCTGCGCTATGGCTGGTTCGCCGCCGCGCTGCACGCCTATGGCGGCGCTGCACGCACGCTAACCGTCCTGCGCGAAGCAATCCCGGTGCTCGCGCTTCCGCTCGTGACAGCCGGTCCGGCACCGTTGCGCCTGGTCAGCGTGCCGGGCAGCTACTGGCCGTTCCGCAGCTTCCCGGTTGCCGAGGACGCCGGTACCGAGGCGTTCGAAGTCGCGCTCGACCTGCTCGTCCGCCATGCCAATGCATTGCGAATCGGTCCGGTCTATGATGGCGACCCCGCACTGGAAGGTCTGCGTGCCGCCGCTGCGACGCGCGGCTGGGTCGCGCTGGACCGTTTTGTCGCCGAAAGTTTTCTGCTCGATATGGCCGCCCTTCAGGCAGAGGGGACATGGCCGCGCAATTCGACGCTGCGCAAGAACCGCTTCCACGAAAAACATCTGGCCGAACATGGCGAACCCGACTGGAGTTTCGTCAGCGGTGCGGACTGGACCGCGCAGGCCTTCGACGCGCTGGCGGAGATCGAGCATAAAAGCTGGATCGCGGACCGTACCGACGGGCGTGATGCCAAATTCACCGATACCGGTCATGGCGCTTTCTGGCGCGCAGCGGCGCAGGATCCGGTGATTGCCGCCATGCTGTGGGCGGCGGTACTGCGGATCGATGGCGAAGCGACCGCATTTTCGTTCGATCTCAACGCCGGGTCGCTCAAATATGCCATCGCCAACAGCTACGACCCGCGCGTGGCCAAGCATTCGCCGGGCAAGCTGCTTTATTATCGCAACCTCGTCCGCGCGCTTGAGGACGGCATCACCACCGTCGACTGGGGCGCCGGGGATAGTGGTTACAAGCGCGTGATCGGTGCCGATGCCGGCCCTGCGATCCGCGACTGGCTGTTCGTCCGCCCCGGCGTTCCGGGACTTGCGGCGCGGCTGTTGCGCGGTCGCTGGCGGGCAAGCGGCAATGTGGAGCCGGCTGGCTGACACCGCGCATCACCGGGTGCGCGCCCACTCCGGTCACAGGGGCGCGAGCTCAGTTCAGCGATGCGCCCCCGGCTTCCACAGAATGTCGCCATCCGCATTGTGGTTCGTTTCGCGCGCCAGCACGAACAACAGGTCGGACAGGCGGTTGAGATAGATCACGGCCTGCGGGTTGATCGGCATGATGCTCGCCGCCGCCGTCGCGCTGCGCTCGGCCCGGCGCACGATCGCCCGCGCCAGATGGATCGCCGCCGCGCCCGCCGACCCACCCGGCAGGATGAAGCTGGCGAGCGGCGGCAGCGCGCCATTGGCTGCATCGATCGCCGCCTCCAGCCGCGCGACCTGCGCCGGCACGATGCGCAGCGTCATTTCGCTGGGCGTGAAGTCCTCGCCCGGCGTGGCCAGGTCCGCGCCCAGGTCGAACAAATCGTTCTGCACCGTTTCCAGCAACGGCGCAGGATGGTCCGCCCCGATCGCGGCAATCGCCACCCCGATCGCGCTGTTCGCCTCATCGACATCGCCCATCGCCGCCAGCCGCGCGTCATGCTTGGCCACGCGCGATCCATCGACAAGGCCGGTGGTCCCGTCATCGCCGGTGCGCGTATAGATCTTGTTGAGCTTGACCATATGTGTTCAGCTTCGCTGGTTTGCGG
>CAYMUJ010000151.1:0-4620 GCA_964393565.1 uncultured Stakelama sp.
AGGGCGTAGCGGCCGTTCGACTGGGTATATTCGTGGGCGCAATAGACGATGGTGTCGTCGGGGAGCGCGGCGAGGCGCTGCATGTTGGTGTACATTTGTGCGGCCGTCCCTTCGAACAACCGGCCACAGCCCATCGCGAACAGCGTGTCGCCGACGAAGACGATTCCCGCATCGGGGAGGTGATAGGCGATATGGCCGGCGGTGTGCGCGGGCACGTCGATCACCTCCGCCCGGAACGCGCCAAGTGTTACGCGATCGCCCTCTGCCACCAGCCGGTCGGCGGTCGGGATCTTCGCGGCTTCGGCGGCGGGGGCGATGATGGTGCAGCCGGTCGCGGCCTTGATCGCGGCATTTCCGCCGGTGTGATCGGGATGCCAGTGGGTGTTCCAGATCGCGGAGATCGTCCAGCCGCGTGCTTTGGCAGCCTCCAGCACCGGCTCCGCCATAGCGGGGTCGACGACGACCGTCTCTCCCGATGCGGCGTCATGTGCGAGCCAGATATAATTGTCGCTGAGCGCGGGGATGCGGATGACCTCGACCGCCATTACCAGGCTCCGATATTGGGCATCGACGCCCAGGGTTCGGCGGGTTCGAGATGGCCGTCCTGCAGCAGCTCAACCGAGATGCCGTCGGGGCTGCGCACGAACGCCATATGCCCGTCGCGCGGGGGACGGTTGATCGTAACCCCGGCGTCCATCAGCCGCTGGCAGGTTTCGTAGATATTCTCGACGCGGTAGGCGAGATGCCCGAAATTGCGGCCACCACCATAGGTTTCGGGCGCGCTGCCATCCTCGGGCGGCCAGTTATAGGTGAGTTCCACCTCGGCACGCGGGCGGCCGTCGCGTTCGGACGTCTCGGCGGCGATATCGCCCGGCGCGGCCATGAAGATCAGCGTGAAGCGGCCCTTTTCGCTCTCCATCCGCCGGGTTTCCTTGAGGCCGAGGAGTTCGAAGAAGCGGATCGAAGCGTCAGGGTCGGTCACCCGGATCATGGTGTGGAGATAGTGCATCGGGAGTTCCTGTCGCTAGTTCGGGCCAGAGATAGGGAAAAACGCCCCGGTTGCTATTCCTGAGTCGCAAATTGTTGGAGAGCCGCGCGGGCGGAGGCGCCGATCGGGCCATCCGGGGCGAGTTGCGCCGCGCGGGTCCAGGCGGCTTTGGCCCCGGCTTCGTCGCGCGCGACGGCGGCGATATTGCCCGCCTCCAGCTGGACCGAGGCGTCGTCGCCGGCCATCTCCAGCGCCTTGGCGATATGTTCGCGGGCGAGCGGCACATTGCCCGTACGGCGCGCGAGATTGGCGGAGAGCAGCCATGCCATCGGGTCTTTGGCGGCATGGACCAGCGCCTTGTCGAGGTCGCTGCGCGCACCCGCCAGGTCGCCCGATGCGACCAGTGCGCGGGCGCGGTCGAGATGGGCTTCGCCGCGTTCCAGCCCCTCCAGCGTGCCGGTGGCGAGCGCAGCGTCGAGCGCGGCGCGCGCCTTGGCGGCCTCTCCGGCGGCAAGCCAGGCATTGCCGGCCTGCGCCCAATATTTCGAGGCGCGGCGGTCGCGCGCCACTTCGGCCTCACGCGCGGCGGTTTCGAACGCACCGCCCGCACTGACCCAGCGCTGTTGCCGGGTATAGGCCATGCCGCGGCATTGTTCGGCAAGGAAGCGTCCGCCAGCGAGGCGCCAGCGATTGGCCTCGGCGATCCCCTCGGCCGGGGAATCGACCGCGCGTTCGACGCAGCGTTCCCAGCGCTCTTCCTCGGGCGAGGGCGGGCCTACTGGGGCAGGCGGCGTGACACTCTGGGCGGCGGTGGCGAGAAGCAGGAGCATCATGGCGTGGGAACGAGATCCTCAAGGGTGCGCAGGATCAGGGCGATGTCCTGCGGGCGCGACAGGCGGTGGTCGCCGTCCTTGACGAGGAGTGTCTGCACATCGTCTGAACGGAGCAGGCCGGCAAGGGCGACGCTGCGTTCCCATGGCACATCGGGGTCGCGCTGGCCGTGGATCAGCCGGGCGGGGATGGGCAGGTCTACGGGTCCATGCATCAGCCGGTTGGCCTCGCCCGAGGACCAGAAGGCGCGGGTGGTGACGGTGGGCTGGGGAGAATAGTCCGACGGTTCCTCAAGACGGCCTTCGTTGAGCAAGGTCAGTTTCTGCGCCTGAGTGAAGCCCCAGTCGGTGAAGTCGGGGGCGGCGGCGATGCCGACCATCCCGACGACGCGATCCGGCCGCGCCCTGGCCACCAGCAGCATGATCCACCCGCCCATCGACGATCCGACGAGGATGACGGGTCCTTCGATCAGCCGGTCGATCAGCAACAGTACGTCGTCACGCCAGCTCGTCAGCGTTTGATCGACAAACGCGCCTTCGCTCTCGCCGCAGCCGGCATAGTCGAAGCGCAGGAAAGCGCGGCCGGTGGATTGCGCCCAGGCTTCGAGTGCGACCGCCTTGCTCCCGCTCATGTCCGAGGCATAGCCGGGGAGGAAGACGATGGTCGGCCCGGTGCCGGGGGTGTGGCGATAGGCGAGGCGGTGGCCGGCGGTGTTGATCATGGGAGGGGTGTTTAGGACAAGTGTCGCTCAATCTGAACCGTTTGTGCTGAGCCTGTCGAAGCACCTTTCCCGCCAAGGGTGGTCTTCGGCCCTTCGACAGGTTCAGGGCAAACGGGCGTGGGCGCTCGGGAGGCGTGCGCTTTGAACCATGACGTGCGCGACCCGCGTGGCTAGAGTGCCGTGATGGACGATCGCCCGCTTCCCCTGCTCTTTGGCGCGCATCTGGCGCGGGATCGGCGGCGGTCGGTGCATACGGTGCGGGCTTATGAAGCGACGGCGGCGCGGTTGATCGCCTTTCTGTCGGGGCATTGGGGCGGGGCGGTGGATCGTGCGGCGCTGGGCCGGGTGAGCGCCGCGGATCTGCGCGCCTATCTGGCGCAGCGCCGCACTGACGGGATCGGCAATGCCAGCGCGGCGCGCGAGCTGTCGGCGGTGCGGGCGTTCCTGAACTTTGCGGGCGGAGAGGAAGCCGAACTGCCCCGGCTGCGCGGCCCGCGCGTGCGCAAGGGCGTGCCGCGCCCGGTGTCGCCCGACGAGGCGGTGGCGCTGGCCGAGGAAGTGGCGGACGATGCGCGCGAACCCTGGATTGCGGCGCGCGACCTGGCGGTGCTGCTGCTGCTCTATGGCGCCGGCTTGCGGATCGGCGAGGCGATGGCGCTGACCGGCGCGGCGCTGCCGCTGGGCGAGACGCTGCGGGTGACGGGGAAGCGCGACAAGACGCGGATCGTGCCGCTGTTGCCGCAGGTGCGCGCGGCGGTGGAGGATTATGTGCGGCAATGTCCCTATGGCACCGCGCCGGGCGCGCCGCTGTTTCGCGGAGCGCGGGGCGGGCCGCTTGATCCGGCGCTGGTGCGGCGGGCGGTACGGGCGGCGCGGGTGCGGCTGGGGCTGCCCGAGCGGACGACGCCGCATGCGTTGCGTCACAGTTTCGCGACGCATCTGCTGGGGCGCGGGGCGGATCTGCGCGCCTTGCAGGAGTTGCTCGGCCATGCCAGCCTGAGTTCGACGCAAATCTACACCGCGGTGGACGCTGCGCATCTGCTCGACGTCTATCGCAACGCCCATCCGCGGGCGTGAACGCGGAACCCTTTCCCCGCTGACCCATTGGGGTGGCGGGTTTCCAGAACAGGAGAGTGAGACGATGATCCGGACCGGTTGCTTAACTGCCGCGCTTGCCCTCACCGCCGCGTGCAGCGGCGGCGCCACCAGCAGCGACCCTGCGCGCGCGACGGCGCAGCTCAAGCGCGCCGATGGCAGTGTGGCGGGCAGCGCGGTGGCCACGGTGACCAATGGCGGGCTGTCGGTGAAGGTGTCTGTGACCGGCATCTCGCCGGGGCCGCATGGCGTGCATGTCCATATGACCGGCAAGTGCGACGCGCCGGCCTTCACCACCGCCGGTGGGCACTGGAACCCGGGCGCGACCAAGCATGGTCTGGAAAATCCGCAGGGCGCGCATGCCGGCGACATGCCCAATCTGATCGTACGCCCTGATGGCACCGGCACGCTGACCTACAGACTGGGGTCGGGGACGATGGACGGGCTGCTCGACGCCGATGGCGCGGCGTTCGTGGTCCATGCAGGTCCCGACGACCAGAAGACCGATCCGTCGGGCAATAGCGGCGACCGCATCGCGTGCGGCGTGTTCGCGGCGGGCTAAGCCGAGGCGCTACGGGCCGGTGAGCGCATAGCGCGCGACCGGCGCGTAGCTCGACCCGCCGGCGCCGAGGCGGCTTTCGTACAGCGCCATGTGCGTGACGGTGAACTCCGGGCTGGTCAGCGCGGCGTGGCGGGCGAGGAAGGCATCGACCGGCCCCGCTGAGCGGGCGAGCCGCGCCAGCGTGATGTGCGGCAGATAGGCGCGATGCTCCGGCTCCAGCCCGATGCGCACCAGCGCGCGGTCGATCTTGCGGTGCAGCGCGGCGAGCGGTTCGCGCGGGGCGACCCCGGCCCAGACGGCATTGGGATGGCCCTTGCTGTCGAACATGCCGCAGCCCTGGATGCGCAGCGGCGGCAGGTCGGCACGGATCGTCGACAGGGCGGCAGCGACATCCTCCGCCATGCGCGAATCGACTTCGCCGAT
>CAYMUJ010000152.1:0-4378 GCA_964393565.1 uncultured Stakelama sp.
GTCGACACCCGCGTCGTCTGTGCAACGCATCAGGACATCGACGCGATGGTCGCGGCGAACAGCTTCCGCGAAGACCTTTATTACCGCCTCGCCGAGATCGTCGTGCGCATCCCCAGCTTGGCCGAGCGCCCCGGAGACGCCGGCCTGCTCGCGCGGCACCTGCTGCACAAGCACGCGACCGCGATGAAGCTGCCCGCGAAGAGCTTCGCCCCCGACGCGCTCGATGCGATCGACGCCTGGCACTGGCCGGGCAATGTCCGCGAGCTGGAAAACCGCGTGAAGCGCGCGACGATTATGGCCGATGGCAAGCTGGTCACCGCAGCCGATCTTGATCTTGCACCCGCGCAGGCCGCCGAGCCGATCAACCTGAAGGCGATCCGCGAAGCCGCCGACCGCCGCGCTATCGCCAACGCGCTGGCGCGGGCGGAAGGCAATATCTCTGGCACTGCCCGCCTGCTCGGGATCAGTCGTCCCACTCTTTATGACCTGATGAAAGCCTATGACCTCCAGCCCTGAACCCCGCCGCCGCCGCCGGTCGAGCGAAGCCCGCGCACGTCGAGGCATTACGCTGCGCCGCCTTGTCGTGTTTGGCCTGTGCCTTGGCGCGTTCGCGGTAGCGCTTTTTGCGTTCAAATCGGTCATCGCCGACCGGCCCGATCCTGCCGCTGCGCGTGAAGCGCTGGCGCGGAGCGAAGCCTATCTGAAGGCCGGCAACGCTTCGGCGGCGCGCAGCCAGGCGTTCAGTGCCGTCCGTGCGGACCCGGCCTGGGGCGAAGCGCATCTTGCACTTGCCCGGGCCAATCTGATTCTGGATGAGGGTGTCGCTGCCGAGGCGGCACTCCGCCGCGCGCTCGACAGCGGCGTGGCCCCGGCGCGCACCCATGCGCTGATGGCGCACGCGATCCTGCTGCAGGGCGATCCGCGCCGCGCGCTGATCGAAAGCCGCAAGGCGCCGCAGGCCGACCGCCTCTACGCCCTGCGCGTCCAGACCCGCGCCTATGTTGCGGGCGGGAATCTGGCTGCCGCGCAGGAGACGGCGCTGGCCGCCGTCAGGCTTGCCCCGCAACGCGCCGACGCCTGGACCGAACTCGGACGCTTCCGCTTCAACGCCGGCGACGTGGTTGGTGCGATCGAGGCGAGTGCCAAGGCGGTCGATCTCGACACGGGCAATACCGATGCACTGCTGTTGCGCGGTGAGCTGGTGCGCGCCCAATATGGTCTCGTCGCGTCGCTGCCGTGGTTCGAGCGGGCGTTGCAGCGCGATCCCTATCGTCACGCCACGCTGATCCAGTACGCTGCGACGCTTGGCGATGCCGGCCAGACGCGCGCGATGCTCGACCTCACCCGCCGCGCGATGGAGGTCCGCCCGCGCAGCCCGCAGGCGCTGTATCTTCAGGCTGTGCTCGCAGCGCGCGCGCAGCGCTTCGACCTTGCCCGCCAGCTGCTCACCCGTGCCGGCGGCGGTGTCGGCCAGCTGCCCGGCGGGCTGCTGCTCGGCGGCGCGCTCGATCTGGAAGAGGGCGCCTATGCCCGCGCGATCGAGAAGCTGCGCACACTCATCACGCTGCAGCCGATGAACATAAACGCACGCAAGCTGCTGGCCACCGCTTTAATGCGGGCGGATGCCTCGAAGAACGGTATCGACGTGCTGCGCCCGGTCGTCGCGCGCGGCGACGCCGACAGCTATGCGCTCACTCTGGTCGCGCGCGGCTATGAGCGCATTGGCGAGCGGGCCGAGGCTGCACGCTATTTCGACCGCGCCGCACTGCCGGTGCGCGACAATCCCGACTGGTTCAGCTCCGACGATTCGTTGCCCATCCTCGCCGCCGCAGCGGGCAAGGCGGGCGGCGACGATCCGAAGACGCTGATCCCGTTGCTGCGCGGCCTGATCGAAGCCGGTCGCGGCTCCGAAGCCCTTGCCCGTGCCGAGGCTGTCGCCCGCCGCAATCCCGGCGCCCCCGCATCGGCCAGCCTGGTCGGCGACGTGCTGATGCTGCTCAAGCGCCCCGGCGACGCGGTGCCATGGTACAAGACCGCCGCCGGCATCCGCTTCGACGAACCGGCCATGCTTCGACTGGTCGAAGCACTTGACCGCTCGGGCCAGCGCCAGACCGCATCCACGACGCTGGCACTGTTCCTGTCGCAAAACCCGTTCAACCTGTCCGCGCTGCGCCTGTCCGCGCACTGGCAGGCGGCGGCGGGCGATTTCGACGCGGCGATCGATTCGCTGGAGGCAATCCGCCTGCGCATCGGCAATCGCGACGCGGCGTTGCTTGCCGAACTTGCCTTTGCCTATGCTGGTGCCGGCGAACCTGAGCGCGCCGCGCGCTATGCCGAAGCGGCGTATCTCATCGCCCCGAGCAACCCGGCGGTCGCCGGCGCAATGGGCTGGGCGCTGGCGCAGGGCGGCGATCAGGCGGGCGGAATCGAGCTGCTGCGCAAGGCCGTGGCCCTGGCCCCGCGCCACCCGATGCTGCGCTGGCAACTGGCCCAGGCCTATGCCGATGCCGGCCGCAAGTCGGAGGCTGTGACTGAAACCCGCGCCGCACTCGCCATCCCCGGCTTCACCGACACGGGCGCCGCCGAAGCGCTGCTGGCGAAACTGGCCTGATCCAATTTCTCCCCCGGCGAGCCGGGGGAGGAATGAGCATTGCCTAACCTCGTCCCAGCCCCTAGCCCTCAGGTCGATGACCGACCCGCTGGACCGCATCGCTGCCGCGCTCGAACGGCTCGCGCCGCCA
Organism: uncultured Stakelama sp.; assembly: GCA_964393565.1. Taxonomy (GTDB): domain Bacteria; phylum Pseudomonadota; class Alphaproteobacteria; order Sphingomonadales; family Sphingomonadaceae; genus Sphingomonas. The sequence goes on from CAYMUJ010000152.1 coordinate 2,742, forward strand.
CCGCCGCCCGCGCCGGACCCGACCGCGCATTCCGCCTATGTCTGGCATCGCGGCACTCTCCAGCCTGCCCGCGCCTTTGCGCCGCTGCCACTGTCCGAACTGGTCGGGATTGACGTTCAGAAAGCCACGCTGGTCGAAAATGTCCGTCGCCTTGCCGCTGGCCTTCCCGCGCATGACGCGCTGCTGTGGGGCGCGCGTGGCACCGGAAAGTCGGCGCTGAGCAAGGCCGCCGTGGCCGCCGTTCAGGCCGAAGGCGGGGCTGTGGCGCTGGTCGAGGCACAGGCCGACGCACTCGACACGCTCCCCGCACTGTTCGCGCTGCTCGCCGAAGTCGCGCGCGCCTTCGTCATCTTTCTCGACGATCTCGGCTTCGACGCCGCCTCGGACGGGCGCGCACTGCGCTCGCTGCTGGAGGGCGGGGCTGAAGCGCGCCCGGCCAACACACGGTTGTTCGTTACGTCCAACCGCCGCCACCTGATCCCCCGCAACCTTGAGGAACAGGCGAGCGCGATCAATCCGCGCGACAGCATCGACGACAGCCTCGCGCTCGCCGACCGTTTCGGGCTCAGCCTCGGCTTCCACGCAATCGATCAGGACACTTATGTCGCGATCGTCGAGACCTATGCGGCGGACCACGGTCTGCCGTTCGACGCGGCGGAGGCGATCAACTGGGCGACCCGGCGCGGCAGTCGATCGGGTCGCGTCGCCTGGCAATATGTCGTCGATCTGGCCGGACGGCACGGCAAGCGCCTGTGAACCCTTTCCTGCGCCGGGAGTTGTGACGCTGTGACAGCGACCCTGCCCGTCCCGCGCGAAGCCGTGCTGATTGTCAACGCCAGGTCGCGACGCGGCGCGGCGCTGTTCAGTTCTGCGCGCGAAAAGATCGAAGCGGCCGGGATCCGCCTGATCGCCGCGCATCCGGTTAAGGATCCAGACCTGCTCGACGACACCGTTCGCGACGCGATCCGCAGCGGCGCGCCGATGGTGATCGTCGGCGGCGGCGACGGGTCACTGTCGGGCGTGGTCGACGATGTCGTCGGCAAGGACGTCGTGTTTGCCGTCCTCCCGCTCGGCACCGCCAACAGCTTCGCGCGCACGCTCGGCATTCCGCTCGATCTCGACGGTGCGATCTCCACGATTGCGACTGGCAAGCGCCGCCGCGTCGACCTTGGCATGATCGACGGCGACTATTTTGCCAACGCCGCAGCGATGGGCCTGTCGCCGATGATCGGCAAGACCGTGCCCCATAACCTCAAGAAATATCTTGGCCGCGTTGGCTATCTCGTCTGGGCGCTGTGGTGCTTCGCGCGCTTTCGCCCGTTCCGCGTCACCGTCACCGACGCGCGCGGGCCGCACCGCATGTGGGCGAGTGAAGTCCGCATCCTCAACGGCAAATTCCATGGCGGCGTCGTGATGAGCGACGAGGCCTGTGTCGAAAGCGGCGAGATGATGATTCAGGTCGTTACCGGCCGTAATCGCTGGCGGCTCGCCTGGGACTGGTATGCGCGCTTCTTCCGCCTGCGCGGCCGTGAGAAAATGGTCGAGGAGTTTCGCGGTGCCGAGCTGAAACTCGACGCCCGCCCGCGCCGCAGCATCTCGATCGACGGCGAAGTGCTTGCGCGCGTGCCGGTGACGGT
>CAYMUJ010000153.1:0-4371 GCA_964393565.1 uncultured Stakelama sp.
TCACCCCCAACCCCCGCGCCAGCATCTCCGCCACCGTATCCGCGACCGCGCTCGCCTCGGCATCCTCGCTCCACACGCCGTAGCGCAGGCCCAGGAACACGTTCATCCCCATGATCGCCCAGGCGTGGACCTCGGACACGTCGGCGCGCACTTCGCCGCGCTCCGCCGCTGCCTTCAGACGCTTTTCGATGCGCTCGGCGGTGGTCCGATAGTGTAGCCGGAAGCTCTCGGGATCGACGAACTCGGCCTCGTCGATGATGCGGTAGATTTCCTTGTGCTTGCGAACGAAGCCGATGAAGGTTTCAAGCCCCGCGCGCTCGGCGGCGATCTGCTCCGGGGCGGCGCGGATCGCGGGGGCGACATGTTCGCGCACCTGATCGCTCATGTCGCGGACCAGCGCACGGAACACCGCGTCCTTCGAATCGAAATAGGTGTAGAAACTGCCCAGCGCCACGCCCGCGCGCCGCGTGATGCCGCTCACCGACCCGTCATGGAATCCCTTCTCGCCAAACTCCGCCGCAGCGGCGTCGAGGATCGCGCGCAGCGTCCGGCGCCCGCGCGCGGTGCGCGGTTCCTTGCCCTCGCTCGCCGCGCGCTCGCCCAGATTCAGGGCGGGGGGCAGTGTGGCCGAAGCGCCATGATCTTGCGTCATTCATCCCCTCTTTCATTGGGAAGTTGAAACATGGTTCAGGTTTCACTATAGGCATGTGCAACCACTGACAAGGCCGGGGATTCGCCGGCCGCAACTGGGGAGGAAAGCATGAACCGCCGGTTTTCGTCTGTCCGCATATTTCTGACCGCCAGCGCCGCGCTGAGTGCGCTCGCATCCGTCCCCGCACTGGCGCAGGACGCCCCGGCCGAAGCCGCCGCCGAAACGCAGGACACCACCGAAATCGTCGTCACCGCGCGCCGCCGCGAGGAAAGCCTGATCGACGTGCCGATCTCAATGTCGGTCGTCACCGGCGACGCTCTGGTAAAGAGCGGCGCGGCCGACATCACCGCGCTGCAGGACAAGACCCCGAACCTCACGCTGCAGATCGCGCGCGGTTCCAACTCCACGCTGATCGCGTTCAGCCGCGGTGTGGGGCAGCAGGATCCGCTATGGGGATTCGAACCCGGCGTCGCGCTGTACATCGACGATGTCTATGTCGCCCGTCCGCAGGGTGCGGTGCTCGATATTTTCGATGTCGAGCGGGTCGAAGTGCTGCGCGGGCCGCAGGGTACGCTGTACGGTCGCAACACCATCGGTGGCGCGGTGAAGTACGTCACCCGCCGTCTCGGCAATGACTTCAAGGCGTCGTTCCGCGGGTCGTACGGCTCGTACAACCAGATCGATCTGGTGGGGCAGGTCGTGGTGCCGGTCGGCGACACGCTGTCGCTGGGCGCGGCGGTCGCGCAATATTGGCGCGACGGCTATGGCACCAACCTCACCACCGGTGCGGAGCATTACAACAAGGATGTGCTGGCCGCGCGCGTGTCGGCGGAGTTCACTCCGACCGATACCATCTTCGTCCGCGTCGCGGGGGATCGCGTGGTCGACCGGTCGAATCCGCGCCACGGCACGCGCCTGCTGCCCAACGGCACCGATCCGATCTATGCGCCGACCGCCAGCGTCTATGACACGCGCGCGGGCATCGGCGACGACAACCGCGTCGAAACGCGCGGCCTGTCGGTCACCGGCGAGATCGGCCTGTCCGACGCGCTGACCTTCAAGACCATCACCGCCTGGCGCGACGGCAGCACCGACACGGTGATCGATTTCGACAACACGATCCTGCCGACGCTCGATGTTCCCGCCGACTATTCGGACCGCCAGTTCACCCAGGAACTCCAGCTGCTCTATGAGGGCGAGCAGCTGCAGGGCGTGTTCGGCCTCTATTACCTCAACGGTCGCGCCAGCGGTGCGTTCGACACCGTGGTCGGCCTGCTCAACACCACCACGCTGACTGCAGGTGACGTCTTCACCAAGAGCTATGCCGCGTTCGGCGACTTCAGTTTCGATGTGAGCGACACGTTCAAGATCTCGGCCGGCCTGCGCTACACCCGCGACGAAAAGACCGGCACCGTGTTCCGCCGCAACTATACCGGCATCCGGTCCCCACGCTTCGGCAACGCCGCCGCGGTCCCCGGCCTGATCCGGTCGGACTATACCAACAGCCGCGATTTCGAGAAGCTGACCCCGCGCATCAGCCTGAGCTATCAGCCGAACGCCGACCTCAATGTCTATGCCAGCTATGGCAAGGGCTATAAGTCGGGCGGGTTCGACATGCGCGGCGACGCGATCCTGACGCCGACCACCGTCAACGGCTATGAGCCCGAGACGATCGACAGCTACGAACTCGGCATGAAGGGCGCGTTCCTCGACCGCACCCTGTTCGTGAACCTCGCGGGCTTCTTCTCGAACTACAAGGATCAGCAGGTCACCATTCAGGTGCCCGCGCTGCCCAGCGGCATCGCCAGCTTCGTCGACAATGCGGGCAAGGGCGAGATTTACGGCTTCGAACTCGAAACCCGCATGGTCCCGTCGCGCCATTTCCAGGCGAGCGTCGTGGTCGGCTACACCAATGCCGATTACAAGGAGTTCCTGACCTTCATCGGCGGCGGCACCACCCCGGTCGATGTGTCGAACGCGCGCGCGTTCCAGAATACGCCGGAATGGACCGCCAATGCGTCCTTCACCTGGTCGAACGATGTCGCGGGCGGCGTGCTCGCCTTCACCCCGGCGGTGTCGCTGCGCAGCGACATTCAGATGTTCGAACTGGCGACCCCGGCGCTGGACCAGGACGGCTATGCGCTGGTCGAGGCGTCGCTCAACTGGACCTCGGGCGATGGCCGCTATCGCTTCGGCATTGCCGGCCGCAACCTGACCGACGCGCGTTACCGCGTCGGTGGCTACAACTTCCCCGGCGCGCTCACCGGCAATTCGGTGATCGGCTATTACGGTCCGCCGCGCACCGTGACCGGCACGTTCGAGATCAAGTTCTGATCGCTTTCGTGCGTTGAGTTTGCCAGACTGATCGGGCCGGGCGTCGAAAGGGGGGCGCCCGGCCAATTTTTTTGAGGGAGAGGCAAGGGATGAGCGCCACCACAGGGGCCACGCCGGGCGTGCAGGGCCATGGCACGCCGGGCTATCGTGCGGTCGTGCTGGGGATGCTGCTGCTGGTCTATACCTTCAACTTCCTCGACCGTCAGATCCTTGGCATCCTCAATGTGCCGATCAAGGCGGAACTGGGGCTCAGCGACACACAGATGGGTGCGCTTGGCGGGATTGCGTTCGCATTCCTCTACTCGACGCTCGGTGTGCCGCTTGCAGTGCTTGCCGACCGCACCAGTCGTACCTGGGTGGTGACGATCGCGCTTACCGTCTGGAGCGGCTTTACCGCGCTGTGCGGCCTTGCCAACGGATTCTGGAGCCTGTTTGCATATCGTATCGGCGTGGGCGTGGGAGAGGCGGGGGGCGTCGCACCGTCCTACGCGATCGTAGCCGATTATTTTCCCCAGCATCAGCGCGCCCGTGCGCTGGCCATCTACTCGCTCGGAATTCCCATCGGCCTCGCCTCTGGCACCCTGCTTGGCGCATGGATCGCGACTGCGGTGAACTGGCGCATGGCCTTTGTTGTAGTTGGATTAGCGGGGGTAATCATCGCGCCATTCTTTCGCCTGATCGTCAAGGAACCGCCGCGCCCCGCTCCGAATGCAGCGCGTGTGCGGTTCGGCGATGTGTTCACAACTCTGGCAAAAAAGCCCAGCTTCTGGCTGATTTCTCTCGGTGCCGGTTTCAGTTCGATGTGCGGCTATGGTCTCGGCTTCTGGTCACCCGCCATTTTCGTACGCAGTTTCGGGTTCGATCTCACGACCACCAGCTATTTCTTTGGTTCGATTCTGTTGTTGGGCGGCGTCACTGGCGTGCTCATGGGTGGGGTCTTTGCTGACCGGCTCGGCAAAAGCGATCGCGGGGCCTATGCCAAGCTGCCGGCTATCGCCTGGATCCTCTGCGTGCCGCTGTTTGCAGGCGGGTTCCTGACCGACAATGTCACCCTTGCCTGGTTCCTGCTCCTGATTCCCAATGGCCTAACCATCCTGTGGCTTGGGCCGGTCACCACCGCGATCCAGAATCTGGTTCCTTCGAACATGCGGGCGTCGGCGAGCGCCTGTTTCCTGTTGATCACCAATCTGATCGGGCTGGGCGCGGGATCGCTGGTGATGGGCGCAATGTCGGATGCGATGACCGCGAGCTATGGCACCGACGCGCTGCGCTATGCTGCGGTTGCCGCATTGTCCTTCTACATCGTCGCCGCCGTGCTGATGCTGTTCGCGGTCCGCACGTTGCGCCGCGACTGGGTGGAGTGAGCGCTTTCGTCGTTTCAGCCT
>CAYMUJ010000154.1:0-4357 GCA_964393565.1 uncultured Stakelama sp.
CATACCGGCCAGCGCCGCACCGTCGCCCCCGCCTTCACGCCGAGCGAGATGCTGCGCATGACCGGCGACATCCGCCAGCGCACCGCCGAGATCCTGGATGGCCTGCCGATCGGCGAGACGTTCGATTGGGTCGATCGCGTGTCGATCGAGCTGACGACGCAGATGCTGGCACTGCTGTTCGACTTTCCGTGGGAGGAGCGGCGCAAGCTGACCTATTGGTCCGACTGGGCCGGGGATATCGAGATCGCCAAGGATCCGGTGAAGAAGGAGGAGCGGCGCGAGATCCTGTTCCAGTGCGCGGCGGAGTTCGGCGCGCTGTGGAACAGCAAGGTCGGCAAGGAGCCGACGCCGGACCTGATTTCGATGATGATCCATTCCGATGCGATGAAGGAGATGGATCAGTTCGAGTTCCTGGGCAATTTGATCCTGCTGATCGTCGGCGGCAACGACACGACGCGCAATTCGATGAGCGCCTATGCCTGGGCGCTGGAGCAATTCCCCGAGCAGCGCGCCAAGCTGGAGGCCGATCCCTCGCTGATCGCCAATGCGACGCAGGAGATCATCCGGTGGCAGACCCCACTGGCGCATATGCGCCGCACTGCGACCGCCGACGCCGAGCTGATGGGGCAGCAGATCAAGGCGGGCGACAAGCTCGTCCTATGGTATCTGTCGGCCAATCGCGACGCGAGCGTGTTCGAGCGGCCGGACGAGATCATCGTCGACCGCGCCAATGCCCGGCGGCATCTGGCGTTCGGCCATGGCATCCACCGCTGTGTCGGTGCGCGGCTGGCGGAGCTGCAGATCGGCGTGCTGATGGAGGAAATGGCGAAGCGGCGCCTGCGCCCGAACGTCGTCGCGGAGCCGGAGCGGGTCGCGGCGTGCTTCGTCCATGGCTATAAAGCGATGCCGGTGGAGCTTAGTCGCTACTGACGCGCCGGTAGTGTAACCCAATCGCGATCCGCATCGTATCTAGGGCCGAGGAGAAGCAGGATGCGCGTTCATCGTCGTCAGTTCATCGGGGTCGTCGGTACGGCGATGATCGTCGGGTGCAGCCCGGACGAGAGCGAGGCGGCGGCGCAGAAGTTCGAGTTCACGCTGACCGATGCCGAATGGCGCAAGCGGCTGACCCCGGCGCAATATCGCATCCTCCGGCAGGAAGGCACCGAGCGGGCCGGGACCAGCCCGCTCAACACGGAAAAGCGCGCGGGCATCTTTGCCTGTGCCGGGTGCGGGCTGCCGCTTTATTCGTCGAAGACCAAATATGACAGCGGCACCGGCTGGCCGAGCTTCTGGCAGCCGCTGACCAATGCGGTGCGGACTAGGTCGGATTTCTCGCTGGGCATGGCGCGGACCGAGGTGATCTGTCGCCGCTGTGGCGGGCACCTTGGCCATGTGTTCGATGACGGGCCGCCGCCGACCGGCAAGCGGCATTGCATCAACGGGCTGGCGCTGAACTTCAGACCCGCCTGACGCTCACTTCTGGAGCGAGGTTTCGATCCCGAACTGCGACAGGTCGACCTGTGCGATGGTGACGGCGAACGGGGTCGCGTTCTTGCGCGGGGCGTTCTTGGCGTAGATGAAGCCGTTGACCGGGTAGGTCGAGGTGCCGAGGCCATTGTTCGACGCGAACCACACCTTCACGCGGCTCCAGTCGCCCGCTGCCGACACGTCGATCGCGATCACGTCCTTTTCGACGCCGCCGCGACGCGACCAGTTGGCGTGGGTGAGCAGCACTTCGCGGTCGCTCAGCACCTTCGACACCATTGCGACATGGCCGAGGCGCATCTTGGCGGTGGGGGCGAACGACATCACCGCGCCTTCGACCGGGGCGTCGCCACGGGCGTAGCGGCCCTCAGCCTGCGCCCACCAGGTATGGGCATTGCCATAGATTTCGACGCCGGAGATCATGCGGGCATAGGGGGCGCACTGCCAGAACTGGGCCTGAGCCGGCGTGGCGATCGTCGCCAGGCAAAGCGCGGCCATCAGCGCAAAACGCGCCGTCAGCTTCTGAAACATGGTGGAAAACCCCTTTCCCCGATCTCTTAGGATGGGGTCTGGCAGGGCGGTCGCGGGCTGGCCACCCCCCGAAGCTGTATATCCGATGAATCGTTTCGTCGGGGCGATGACTTGCAGATCGGACTGTGTTGCGCCGCAGCGGCGCCCTACGCGCGACTACGGATAGGCTGCGAATCCGGCAGCTGCACGACCAGCTGCCCGCGATCCGCCCTAAGGTAAGGAGACCGGTCATCCACAAGGGGATCGGTCGCGATGCCGCCGGGCCGACACCGCCTGCCGCGCCAAGGCGCCCATCGCGATCGTTTCAAATGTGACTGCTCGGTTCACCGCAGCCATGTTGCGTTGCGGCATATGCTGTGTTCACATGCTTAATGCGCGACGACGCGCGGTTATCGCGTCGTTAACCATGCAGGGAGCATGATCGCGTCGAGCAATTGATGGGGTGGGAGTGTAGGAGATGAGTGCACGGAGCAAGCCGGCCGAAGGTGCCATGACCCTGGCCGAGATGAAGGAATTTGCCGGCTTCGCCGCAGCGACGCAGCGCTATATCCGCCGCTCGCTCGACATCGGCCTCGACCGTGACGACGCACTGGAGCGCTGGTCGCGCGACGTGGTCGAAGCAGCCAGCATCCGTGCCCAGGCGCATATCTATGACCGGCTTCCCGAAATCCGCGCGCTTGTGCCCGACGATAGCGGCCTCGACGCGATGGAGCCGTTCCTCAGCCCCCTGATCACCGTCACCGCATTCGACCTGTCACAGGGGCGGCTGACCAGCTTCTCGGCCTATCGCTTCCTCTATGAGCGGCTGGTCGGGGCCGAGGTGCGCCCGTGGCTCCCCGCCGCCTTCTGCTCCGCCGCCGCGCTGCCGCATCTGCACCCGGACCTGCGCCGCAAGCTGCTCCAGTCGATCAGCGAAGCCGCCGCGACCGCATCGGGCTGGTCCAACCGTCAGCCGGCCTTCTTCCCGCAATGGGTGGAAAAGGTGGACGCTGGCGCACTGCCGAATTGAACCCTTCGCTCCTCCCCCGGAGGGGGAGGGGGACCGCGCGCGCAGCGCTGACGGAGGGGTGTCCCGCTATCGTGAGGGCGACACCCCTCCGTCAGCGCTGCGCGCTGCCACCTCCCCTTACAGGGGAGGATTTTAGACTACCGACACGACCGCCACCCCATCGCCCCGCGTTCGGCCTGATCGAAGTGGAAATGGTCGCGATGGGCTTCATTGTAATCGGGTGACAGCACCGTCGCGAACAGGTCGCACCCGCCGTCGCGCACCGCGCGCAGGAATTGCGCTTTCTTCCCCTGCCCCGCCCAGTCGCCGATCAGCGTGATGCGCGTGCCGTCGGCCAGGCGGAAGGCGGCGATGTCGACCGCGTCGGCGGTGGCGTGCTCGCTCCAGCTCGCGCCTTCGCGATTATACATGCGGCGGCAATTATAGCTGCCGAAATGCTCGATCTCCGCGACGCGCTGGCCAAAGATGCGCTGGGCGGCCGGCTGGACGACTTCCCATTCCCACACCGCCAGCCCCGCCGCGACCGGGCAGGACACGCCCAAATCAGCGGGGGCAAAGCCGATCCGCCGCGCCCCACCTTTGGTCAAACGCACCGCATCGGTATAGCCGCACCCCTCACCCTCCCGACGCGCGGGCAGCGCGGTGTAGCGGACCCCCGCCTTGTCGAGCGCGGCGCGGCAGGCGGGGAAATCATCGGTCAGCGCGGCCAGCTTGCGCCCGGTGAACATGCCGACCGGCTGCGACAGGTCGAGCTTCGTCCAGGGCAGATCCTGTGGCCGGTTGCGCAGCATCGCATAGGCGAACAGCGCCAGCGTCAGCAGCAAGGCGGCGATGACGATCGCGGCGGCCGAAGTGCGCAGCGCCTTCATGCCCGCAACGCTGCGTCCAGCGGCTGCGACGTGACCGGATAGCCCAGCCCTTCGGGAATGCAGAGATGGTCCACGCCGTTGCGCGCCTCAATCCACGGGCGGATGACCTCCTGTCGACGCGCCTGCGCATCGGCGACCGCATCGTCGAAGCTGTTGAACAGCGCCAGCCGTTCAAGATTGCGCCGGGTGGGATAGATCATCCGCGCCTGCCCGGCATCGGCGACGGCAAGCATATCGCGCGCGCTCGACCAGAAAAGCGCACGATTCTCATTGCCGTCCACCACCGGATCGGGCGCACCATCGGGCCAGCGGGCGAGGTAGAAGCGCGTGTCGAAGATGCGATACGCCACGCCTTCATTCGGTATCCAGCGGGAAAAGGGAACCAAAGCGGCGGGATCGAAACTGGCCCCCGCAATCACCTCCCCGAACGCAATGCCATCATAGAGCGCGCGCCGCGCGGCGG
>CAYMUJ010000155.1:0-4313 GCA_964393565.1 uncultured Stakelama sp.
TTCCGCGACTATGGCTTTCCGGTGTCGACCAATGGCAGCCCGGCGGGGCAGATCCCGGTGTTCCTGATCAACAATCACCGTATCGACAGCGTGGCCGATGCCCGCGCCTATATCGCCCGGATCGGAGAGGTCGAGCGCGTGATGCGCGAGGTTGCGGCAACAATGCGCGATCAGGCGAAGAAGGGCATCGTCCCGCCCAAGATGGTGTTCAAGCCCGCGCGGGAGGATGCGCGCAAGGTCATCACGGGCGCCCCGTTCGACAGCGGCGCGGACAGCACGGTGATGGCGGATTTCCGCAAGAAGGTCGGAGCGCTCAAGATCGCCGATGCGGAGAAGGCGGCGCTGATCGCTGATGCGGAGAAAGCGCTGACCGGCCCGTTCAGGCGCGGCTTCGACTCGCTGTTCATGGTGCTGGACGAGATTGAGCCGAAGGCGAAGGGCAATGATGGCGCGTGGAGCCTGCCCAATGGCGCGGCCTTTTACGCCAACCGCCTGGCGCAGAATACGACGACGAACCTGACCGCCGACCAGATTCATCAGATCGGCCTGGATCAGGTCGCCGCGATCCGCACGGAGATGGAAGCGGTCAAGACGCGGGTCGGCTACACCGGCGCGCTGGAGAGTTTCTTCGACGCGATCCGCACCGATCCCCAGTTCAAATATCCCAATACCGATGCCGGCCGCGAAGCCTATCTGACCGAGGCGCGCGCGGTCGTCGCCCGAATGATGGAGGTGGCGCCGCGCTGGTTCCACCGCCTGCCCAAGGCGAAGCTGGAGGTCCGCGCGGTCGAGAAATGGCGCGAGGGGACAGCGTCGGTCGCTTTCTACAACCGCCCAGCGCCAGACGGGTCGCGACCCGGCATCTATTACACCAACCTCGCCAATATGGATCAGGTGCAGAAGATCCAGCTGGAAGGGATCGCGGTGCACGAAGGCGCGCCGGGCCATCATTTCCAGATCGCACGCGCGATGGAGCTGGAGGGGCTGCCCAAATTCCGCCGCTTCGGCGGGTACAGCGTCTATAGCGAGGGCTGGGGCCTCTATACCGAGCGGCTGGCGAAGGAGATGGGCGGCTATGCCGATCCCTATTCGGAATTCGGCATGCTCTCGCTCCAGATGTGGCGCGCGATCCGGCTGGTGACCGATACCGGGCTGCATGCCAAGAAATGGAGCCGCGAGCAGGCGATCGACTATTTCAAGGCAAACTCGTCGATTTCGGCGGCGGATATCGAGCGAGAGGTCAATCGCTACATCAACAATCCGGGGCAGGCGACGAGCTACATGATCGGCCAGCTCAAGATCGCGGAATTGCGGAAGAAGGCGGAGACGGCGCTGGGCGCGCGGTTCGACATTCGCGATTTCCATGAAGTGGTGCTGGCCAATGGCGCCGTGCCGCTGAACGTGCTGGAGGAAGAGGTCGACCGCTATATCGCGGCCAAAAAGGGGTGATGCGCGCGGCGGCGCTGCTTGCCTCCGTGCTGCTCGCCGGATGCGCGACCACCGGCCCGGCCGAAGTGCGGGTGGCGTTCGATGCCAAAGGGGTGACGGCAGCGCGTGCCAGCGGGCTGGCGGATCGCACCACCGGCCGGCGCGTTACCGCCGACGATCCGGTGCGGATCGCCAGCATCTCCAAGCTGGTGGTCGCGCTCGGCGTGATGCGGATGGTGGAGGCGGGGCAGCTCGACCTCGACCGGGATGTGTCGGAGGTTCTGGGCTGGCGCGTGCGCAACCCGGCCTTCCCCGATGCCCCGGTGACGCTGCGCCAGTTGCTGTCGCACCAGTCCGGGCTGATCGATCCCGATGAGTATCGCGTGCCGCTCGGCGAAGGGCTCGCCGATGTGATCGCGCGGCCTGCCTTGTGGGACGCGCAGCATCCTCCGGGCAGCCATTTCCGCTATGCCAATGTCGCCTTTCCGGTGATCGCGAGCGTGATGGAGAAAGCGGGCGGCGAGCGGTTCGACCGGCTGATGCAGCGCCATGTGCTCGCGCCGCTGAGGCTCGATGCATGCTTCAACTGGTCGACCTGTTCGGACGCCAAGATCGCGCGGCATGTCGTGCTGTACCGCGCGAGCGGGGAGGTGGCGCTGGATGACCTCAAGGGCAAGCGCCCCGATTGTCCGGTAATCGCGAAAGAAGGCTGCGCCCTTGCCGGATATCGGCTGGGCGAAAATGGCGCGCTGTTTTCGCCACAGGGCGGACTGCGCGCGTCGATGCGCGATCTGGCAGTGATCGGCGCGATGCTGATCCGCAATGACGGGAGTTTCCTGAAACCAGCGTCGATCGCCGAGCTGGAACGGGTGGCATGGCGCTTTGGCGGTGCCAATGGCGATACGAGCGGTGGCTTCTACTGCCAATATGGGCTGGCGGTGACGACGCTGCCGACGCAGCGGGACGGGTGCGACGACGATCTGTTCGGCGATGGCCGCACCCGGATCGGCCACGCGGGTGAGGCTTATGGCCTGCGCTCGGGCCTGTGGATCGACCGTGCGGCCGGGAAAGGCGTCGCCTTTTTCGCCACCGCAACTCCGCCCGCGAGCAAAGGTCGCTCGGCGTTCAGCATCGAGGAGGAGCGTCTCGCGAAAGGCAAATGAAGTGGGGAGCTTCTGTTGCCCGGTGCTCCCCGTACCGCTGGAATCCGCTTCTGTTGCCCGGTGCGGTCCAACCGCGCATTTTAGTCCAACCTTAGTCCGTTAGGACTTGGGGTTAGGCCGCAATAGCGAGTGCTTCGTTATCGTTGGCACTTGTGTGTATGGGCCGTCGCGGTGGTCCCATTCCGAACGAAAACAGCGCTTTTCAACACACGTCGATCCTGGTTCGGCCCCGTCAGAAACGGTGTCCAGAAACACCACCTTATGGTGGAGCCGCCGGGTACTGCCCCCGGGTCCGCTGCGTCTATTGCACGCCACAATTTATCGTCATAGCCGGGCGAACCCGGCACCTTCCAATATAGGGACCGGAATCCGAATGAAAAGAGTAGGTTTTGGCCTTGTGAAGGCCATAAACCGCGCGCAAAGAACGTGCCATGCTTACTCAGCGCTCTCGTTATGCCCTGCGCGCCATGTTGTTTCTGGCCAAACAGCCGCGCGACGGCGCGCCGACGCCGATGACGCGCATCGCCGCCGAAGCCAATGTGCCGCGCAAGTTCCTCGAACTGATCCTAGCCGATCTGCGTGAGGCCGGGTTCATCCTGTCGACGCGCGGCAAGATGGGCGGATATCGGCTGGCGCGCGCGAACCATCTGATCTCGCTGGGTGAGATCATCCGCGTGATCGAAGGTCCGCTGGCGCTGGTCCCCTGCGTCAGCCGCACCGCCTATCGCCCCTGCCTCGACTGCAAGGATGAGGCGAGCTGCGCGATCCGCCACGCAATGGCGCGCGTGCGCGACGAAACCGCGCGAATCCTGGACGGCACCAGCCTTGCGGATGCCACCGCCGAGGATCTCGCCGCAGCCTGAGACGGGTCGCTGAGCGCGTAAACGCCCGTTCGCGCTGAGCTTATCGAAGCGCCTCCAACCTCATGATGACAGGCGCAAGCGGCCCTTCGACAATGACCAGGTGGAACGTCCCCCGGACATTCCAGCCAAAGCCGGGCGCTTTGGCGACCTGGTCATCAGGGCAAACGGACGGCGGATATCCCTACCCGTTGCGCTTCTTCAGTTCGTCGCGGATTTCGCGCAGCAGCACCACATCCGCCGGGTCGGCAGCGGCTTCGGGGGCACTCGCGGCCTTTTCGCGTTCGGCAGCTGCCAGCACACGGTTCACCGTCCGCACCAGCAGGAACACGATGAAGGCCAGGATCAGGAAGTTGATCAGGACGGTGATGAACTGGCCAAAGCCGAACAGTGGCACGCCGGCAGCCTTCAGCGCGGCATAGTCCGACGCCGATCCGGTATAGCTCGCCGGGATTTCACCCAGCCGGATAAAATAGCTCGAGAAATCGAAACCGCCGAAAATCCAGCCGATGACCGGCATGATGATGTCATCGGTCAGCGATTTGGTGATCGTCCCAAACGCGGCGCCGATAATGACCCCGACGGCCAGATCGAGGACGTTGCCGCGCATGATGAAGGCCTGAAAATCCTTGAGCATTGGCTCCCCCTGGTGATTGCCGGTCAATGCTACCGGACCCATGCTGTCGGTGCAAATGTCCGGTTTTCATTGCGAAGCGCCCTGCTGGCCCCTAGATGAGCGGTGTCGTATCGATGCGACACACTATGAGGGACTCATCGCGATGAAGCTTCGTCTGGTTGCCGCGCTGGTTGCAGCGGCCATGCTGTCCGCCTGCGGGCTCAACAGCGTTCCGACCGCCGAGGA
>CAYMUJ010000156.1:0-4306 GCA_964393565.1 uncultured Stakelama sp.
CGACCGACAATCTCTTCGCCGCACCGGTGATGAGCGAGGATATCAAGGCGCGCTTTTCGGACAAGAATCTGATGGTCGTGTCGCCCGATGTCGGCGGCGTGGTTCGCGCCCGCGCGCTGGCCAAAAGGCTCGACAACGCGCCGCTCGCGATCGTCGACAAGCGCCGAGAAAAGGCCGGCGAATCGGAAGTGATGAACATCATCGGTGAAGTCGAGGGCCGTTTCTGCATCCTGATCGACGATATTGTCGATTCGGCCGGCACTTTGTGCAACGCCGCCGCCGCGCTCAAGGCTGCCGGGGCGGAGGACGTCGTGGCCTATTGTACGCATGGTGTGTTGTCGGGTGGCGCGGTGGCGCGCGTCGATGGATCGGCGTTGCGCGAACTGGTGATCACCGATTCGATTGGCAACCATGCCGTGGTTGGTCAGTCGCAGCGTGTCCGCCATCTGACCATTGCACCGCTGATCGCGGAAGCGATTCGCCGCATCGCCGACGAATCGTCCGTATCGTCGCTGTTCGACTAAAATCGGTCGTTTCGCCCGCTGGAAAGGCGCTTATCTCAGCGCCTTCCACACCAGTACTATACCGACCGTGATCATCAGCCAGTAGATCGCGGTGAAGAACCGCTCGGGCGAGATGCGGCGTACCAGCCACACGCCCGCGAGAGTCGACGCGGTAGCCACCGGCAGCAGCACCAGGGCGGTGAGCAGATTCTCATGCGTGAACTGGCCCAGCGCCAGATAGGCGGGGACCTTGATCCAGTTGGCCAACGCAAAAAAGGCTGCGGTGGTCCCGACCAGCATCTCACGCGATAGCCCGCGCGGAAGCACCCACATTTGCCAGATCGGCTGCCCGGCATGGGCGATCTGGCTGGTAAACCCTGTCGCAATTCCGAATAGTGCGCCCACCCATCCCGGTGATGTCGACGCTGCCGCTGTACCCAGCCGGTCCTTGCGCAGGCGATGGGCACCGAACAGGATCGCGATGAAGCCGACCATCGCCAGAACCGCATCCGCCGACACGCTGGCTGCAAACAGATAGCCAAGGAGGATGCCGATTGACGCGCCTGCCAGTGTCCAGCCGAGTACATATCGGTCCACGGATTTGCGGAATGCCCATACCCCGACAACATCCTGCACGATCAGGATGGGCAGCAGGATCGCAGCAGCCTGAATCGGATCGATGGCAAAGGCGATCACCGGTAGCGACAGGGCACCAGCGCCGGCAAAGCCACCTTTGGACAGGCCCAGCAAAACCACCGCCGGCACGGCCAGGGCATAAAAGAACGGGTCGGTGATCAGAACCGGCCCACCGGCTCGCGCACCCCGGCATTGCCGCGTGCCTTGAGTTGCGCTTTCAGCTTCTCGGGCGGCGGCGCGTACAGAAAGCCGAAGCTGACCGTGCCATGCTTGCTCTCGACCACATGATGCAGCCGGTGCGCCTGGATGATCCGCTTCATGTAACTGGATTTGGGGATGTAGCGATGATTGAGCCGCCGGTGGACGATGATGTCGTGAAAGCCGAAATAGATCGCGCCATAGGCTGCGATTCCGGCCCCGATCCAGGCCCAGCCCTGCCACCAGCCCAACTGCACTCCGCCCAGTAGCAGCACGAATGACGGCACGGCAAAGATCGCGGCATAGAGGTCGTTCAGTTCCCAATTGCCGGTGCGGGGCGAATGGTGACTCTTGTGCAGGAACCAGCCCGGTCCGTGCATGATCCAGCGATGTGCGACATAGGCAAAGCCCTCCATCAGGGCGACGGTGACCAGGAACAGCACGATGCCGATTGCGGGACTCATGCGGGCGCTATAGCGACGGAGCATGAGTGATGCGAGACGCATGATGCGCGTGGTGACACTATTGGTTGCGCTGCCATTTGCCCTGGCCGGCTGTGCGGTGCCTGAGGCGCGGTTACGCACCGGGCTCGCTAATGCCGGGTTGCCCCGGCCGCTGGCGGCATGCATGGCGGAACGGATGGTCGATCGTCTCAGCCTTGCCCAGCTGATGCGGATCGCCGACTTGCCCAAGGCACGCGAAGCCGAGTCGCTTGACCGTTTCCTGCGTCGTATCCGCGCCCTCGGCGATCCTGAAATCCTTGCGGTCGCGACAAGTTCGGGTGGATTATGCGCGACAGGCTTGGCGAAAGAGGCGCGCTAAGTTGTTTGATTTGCGTCGAATGCGCCGCTTATTGCATATGCGTCGCAATACCAGAGTTAAGATGTTTGATTCCGCTGCGTTGCTGTGCTTAAGCGGCGCGAATTTTGCTGCAACGCAAAGGGCGATCCCATGAATATCCATGAATATCAGGCCAAGGAACTGCTGGCGAAGTACGGCGCGCCGATCGCTGCCGGTCACGCTGCCTTCACCGTCGAAGAGGCGGTCGAAGCTGCCAAGAAGCTCCCCGGACCGCTCTATGTCGTGAAATCGCAGATTCATGCCGGCGGTCGCGGCAAGGGCAAGTTCAAGGAGCTGGCTCCTGAAGCAAAGGGCGGCGTCCGCCTCGCCTTCAGCCTGGATGAGGTTGAAGCGCACGCCAAGGATATGCTCGGCAATACGCTGGTGACGATCCAGACCGGCGAAGCGGGCAAGCAGGTCAACCGCCTCTATGTCACCGACGGCGCCGACATCGCCAAGGAATTCTACCTCGCGCTCCTCGTCGATCGCGCGACCAGCCGCATCGCCTTTGTCGTCTCGACCGAAGGCGGCATGGACATCGAGGAAGTCGCCCACTCGACCCCTGAGAAGATCCACAGCTTCTCGGTCGACCCCGCGACCGGCTTCATGCCGCATCATGGTCGCGCGGTTGCTGCCGCGCTCGGCCTGACCGGCGACCAGGCGAAGCAGGCGGCCAAGGTCGCGTCCTCGCTCTACGCCGCCTTCCTCGCGACGGACGCCGAGCAGATCGAGGTCAACCCGCTCGCGCTGACCGAGCAGGGTAACCTGCTCGTCCTCGACGCCAAGGTCGGTTTCGACGGCAACGCCATGTTCCGTCACAAGGACCTGATGGAACTGCGCGACACCACCGAAGAGGATCCGATGGAGCTGGAGGCGTCGAAGTACGACCTTGCCTATATCAAGCTCGACGGCGACATCGGCTGCATGGTCAACGGTGCGGGCCTCGCCATGGCGACGATGGACATCATCAAGCTGAACGGCATGTTCCCGGCCAACTTCCTCGACGTCGGCGGCGGCGCGAACAAGGAAAAGGTCACGGCCGCGTTCAAGATCATCCTCGCCGATCCGGCGGTGAAGGGCATCCTCGTCAACATCTTCGGCGGGATCATGAAGTGCGACATCATCGCCGAGGGCATCGTCGCCGCGGCGAAGGAAGTGAACCTGTCGGTTCCGCTGGTCGTCCGCCTCGAAGGCACGAATGTCGAACAGGGTAAGGAAATCCTCGCCAATTCGGGTCTTGCCATCGTTCCGGCCAATGATCTGGGCGATGCGGCGAAGAAGATTGTGGCGGAGGTTCAGGCAGCGGCTTGATCGCGGACCGGCCAATGCCCATTGAAAGGGGGGCCGGCGCATCCGATTGCGTCGCGCCCCTTTTTTCATGTGCGTGCCGGTGTGGCGGCGGACCCATGGTCCATACCGTGCTTGCGAAAATGCCTGGAACCCCTCTAGGGACGGACAGACTCGAACCTTTAAAATGACGCGATGGGAGCGGAGGACGCGATGAAAGTGCTGGTGCCGGTCAAGCGTGTGCTTGACTATAACGTAAAGCCCCGCGTGAAGGCGGACGGGACGGGTGTTGATCTTGCCAACGTCAAGATGAGCATGAATCCGTTCGACGAGATTGCGGTCGAGGAAGCGATTCGCCTGAAGGAAAAGGGCGCGGCGACCGAGGTCGTCGTGGTCTCGATCGGTGAGCAAAAGGCGCAGGAAACGCTGCGCACCGCGCTGGCGATGGGCGCGGACCGCGCGATCCTGATCACCACCGACGGCCCGGTCGAGCCGCTCGGCGTTGCCAAGCTGCTCGCCAAGGTCGCAGAAGAGGAACAGCCCGGCCTGATCATCCTCGGCAAGCAGGCGATCGACGACGACAATAACCAGACCGGCCAGATGCTCGGCGCGTTGCTCGGCTGGGGTCAGGGCACTTTTGCCAGCAAGGTCGAACTTGCCGGTGATTCGGTCGACGTCACCCGCGAAGTCGATGGCGGCCTTGAAACCGTCAAGCTCAAGCTGCCGGCGATCGTCACCACCGATCTTCGTCTGAACGAGCCGCGCTACGCCTCGCTGCCCAACATCATGAAGGCAAAGAGCAAGCCGCTCGCCGCCAAGACCCCGGCCGATTACGGCGTCGA
>CAYMUJ010000157.1:0-1566 GCA_964393565.1 uncultured Stakelama sp.
AGGTCGGCCCGAACGAAATCGGCGCAACGCTCGCCGATCATGATGCTCGGCGCATTGGTGTTGCCGCCGATCAGGCGCGGCATGATCGACGCATCGGCGACATAAAGCCCCTCGACCCCGCGCACGCGCAGCTGCGGATCGCATACCGCGCCGTCGTCCGACCCCATCCGCGCCGTACCGACCGGGTGGTAGATGGTGTCGGCGCGCGCACGGATCAGCCGCTCCAGCGTGGCATCGTCGTCGAACGGGTAGCGGTCCTTGCCCCCGAACGCGGCGAGCGGCTCCTGCTCCAGAATCCGGTACATCATCCGCGTCCCCTTCATCAGCCCGGCGAGGTCGCGCGGGTCCGACAGGAATTGCGGATCGATCAGCGGCGCGGCGCGCGGATCGGGCGACTTCAATCGCACTGTTCCCCGGCTTTCGGGGCGCAGGACACAGGCATGGCAGCTAAAGCCATGCGCCTTCACCTTTGCGCGCCCGTGATCCTCGACGATTGCGATCAGGAAATGGAGCTGGATATCGGGCACTTCCAGCGCCGGATCGCTTTTCAGGAATGCACCGCCCTCGGCATAGGGCGATGTCATCATGCCGCTGCGGCTGCGGAACCAGCGCCACATGCCGCCGAGTCCGGCGAGCGATCCGCGCAGCGAGCGGCCGAGAAAGTCGTACCCCGGCGTCTCGAACGCCGCGACATAATCGAGATGGTCCTGAAGGTTGCCGCCCACTTCCGGACGGTCGATGCGGACCTGAAGCCCCATGTCCTTGAGGTGCGCGGCGGGGCCGATGCCCGACAGCATCAGCGTCTGTGGCGTCCCGAACACGCCGCCGGCCATCACCACAGCGCGGCGCGCGCGGATCATCTTCGTCTGCCCGCCGCGGGAGTAGGCGACACCCCATACGCGCGCATCCTCGAACAGCACGCGCTCGACCGTCGCGTCGCAGATGATGTTGAGGTTCGGCCGTTCCTTCAGATAGCCGCGCGCGGCGGTCCAGCGCTCGCCATCCTTCTGCGTCACCTGATAGACGCCGATCCCCTCTTGCCGTGTGCCGTTGAAATCGTCGTTGCGCGGGATCTGCAGCGCCGCGCCCGCTTCGATGAAGGCGCGGGTTCCGGGGTGGACGAAGCTCTGGTCGCTGACGTGGAGCGGGCCGTCGCCGCCGTGGAAATCGTCCGTGCCGCGCTCATTCGCCTCGCTGCGCCTGAACACCGGCAGGACATCGTCCCAGCCCCAGCCGGGACAGCCGAGCCGTGCCCAGTTATCATAGTCCCACGGCACGCCGCGAATGTAGAGCATCGCGTTGATCGCGCTCGACCCGCCCAGGCCACGCCCGCGCGGCTGATAGCCACGCCGCCCGTCGAGGCCCGGCTGCGGTACCGTTTCGAACGCATAGTTGGTCGCGGGGGTCTGCATCGCGATGCCGCCGGGCATCAATGTACGAAAACTGGTGTTGCGCCCCCCGGCTTCGAGCACGGCCACACTGTAGCGCCCGTCCTCGCTCAGCCGACCTGCTGCGGCGCTCCCGCCCGATCCGGCTCCGATGACGACGATGTCGGCCTCTTCCATA
>CAYMUJ010000157.1:1666-4252 GCA_964393565.1 uncultured Stakelama sp.
CCAGCGCGCCTTGATCGTCTCGGATGTATCGCGGCTACCGTCGTGGCTCCAGCCGGGCGGCGCAATCATGTACATGAGGCGCGCGTGCCAGTTCGGGGCAGCCCACATGTCCTGCGCGATCCCCCACCATTCGTGGAACGCCGCGCGGAGCAGGTTGAAGTCGGGCAGGTTCTTGACGATGCCATAACGCGGCCGGTCATCATCGCGCTCCGCCTCGAACGTCCCGAACATGCGGTCCCAGATGATGAACACGCCGGCATAATTCTTGTCGAGATAGCGCGGGTTGGTCGCATGGTGGACGCGGTGATGCGACGGCGTGTTCATCACCGCCTCAAACCAGCGCGGCATGCGCCCGATCACCTCGGTATGGATCCAGAATTGATAGACGAGGTTCAGCCCCGCGACGAAGAAGATCATCGCGGGCGGAAATCCGATCACGAACAGCGGCAGACGGAAGATGAAGCTCAGGCTGAAGAAGCCGGTCCAGGTCTGCCGCAGTGCGGTCGACAGATTATAATGCTGGCTGCTGTGGTGGATGACATGGCTCGCCCAGAACCAGCGTACGCGGTGGGCCGAGCGGTGGAAGACATAATAAGCGAGATCGTCGAGCACAAAGGCGAGGACGAACCAGTACCAGGCATAGCCGATGTCGAAGAGGCGGAACTGGTGGACCCAGACCGCTATGGCGAAGACGAAGCCACCCGCCAGCACGCCCGCAATCGTGCTGCCAAAGCCGAGCATGAGTGAGGTCAGCGTGTCGCGCGGGCAATAGCGGCTGCGGTCCTTGAGCCGCGCCACCAGCATCTCCGCCAGCACGAGCAGGACGAAGGCCGGGACGGCTAGATCGACCGGGTTCGGCAGGTTGGGCATCCTCGCTCCTTACACGAATGTAAATAAGCGTGTCGGCCCGTCCTTGGCAATGGTCAGCTTAGCGTCTCGGCAAAGGCGCGCGCCGCTTCGGCGTCGGCGATGGTGATGCGGAGGACCGTGCCCGGCTGCAGCTCCAGCGCGAGTTTGGTGCCGTCGGCTTCGGGATGCGCCATGACGATTCGCGCGGATTTGAACCGCGTCGCCCGGTGTCGCGCGCCGAGTGGCTCGATCACCACGACATCGCCGGGGCCGCCCGCCACTGCGGCGCGCCCGCCATCGACGGCGACAATGCCAACGCGACCCTCGAACCCCGACACCAGCGCCTCGGCCAGCCGGATGGCGTCGTTGCCGTCAGCAAGCCGCTGGGTTCCGCCCAGCCCGAGCATCCGCGCGACCCCCGCCAGCGCGAGCACCGCGGCAAATGACCCGGCGGCGAGCCACCAGTTCATCGCGTCAGGCCTTGCCCGCCAGCGTGTCGAGCATCGGGCGCAGGCCGGTGAGGTCGTATCCGGCCTGGGCCGCCTTGGTCACCAAAGTCTCGGGATCGGCACCCCGGCTGGCTTGCGCGAGCGCCCACAGGTTGGTCGAACGGGTGCCGGAGCGGCAATAGGCAAAGACCGGGCCGCCTGCGCCGTCGATCGCGGCGCGCATCGCCTCGACCTGGGGCATCGAGAAGCCGGCATGGGTCACGGGGATCGCGTGATAGGACAGGCCGAGCGTCTCGGCGACCGCGCGGATCGCGTCGCCTGATGGCTGGCCGGGCTCTTCCTCGTCCGGGCGATTGTTGACGATCGCCTTGAACCCGGCACGGGCCAGTTCGGTCACATCGGCCGGGCTGATCTGGGGGGAGACGGAGATGGTCTCGTCGATCGTGCGCATTCAGGCTGCCTCGTGGATCACTTGCAGGAAGGCATCGCCATAGTCCTCCAGCTTGCGCGCGCCAATGCCCGGGATGCGTGCAAGCTCGGTGAGCGTGGCGGGGCGTGCCGTCGCCATCTCGCGCAGCACCGAATCGTGGAAGATGACATAGGGCGGTACGGCGGCGGCCTGCGCCAGCGCGCGGCGCTTGTCGCGCAGCGCCTCGAACAGCGGATCACCGACCGGGTTGGGTGCGCCGCCGCTGCTTGCGCCCCGGCGGCGGCGTTCGCGCTTGGGCGGTACGACAAGGTCGAGCGTGGCCTCGCCCTTCAGGATCGGGCGGGCGCCGGGGCCGAACTCCAGACCGCCATGCGCATTGGTGCGCAGCGCATCGCGGAGCAGCAGTGCGCGGCCGACCGGCTTGATCAGCGCTGCCTCATCGCCCGCGACGATACCCCATACCGACAGCGATTCATGCCCGTTCATCAGGCTGCGCTCGCTCGACTGGCCGGTCAGCACCTGCTCGATATAGGTCGCGCCGAAACTCTGGCCGGTGCGGAACACGGCGGAGAGATATTTCTGCGCGGTCACGCTGGCGTCGATCGCCTTGGGCGCCTCCAGACAATTGTCGCAATTGCCGCAGGTCGCGGGCGGTTCCTCGCCGAAATGGCGCAGCAGGATTGCGCGGCGGCAGCCGGCGGTCTCGACCAATGCGCCCAGCGCGTTGAGCCGCGCTCGCTCGCCCGGCTGACGCTCCGGCTCGACCTCGCCGATGCGCTGACGCGCGCGAGCGAAATCGTCGGCGCCCCAGTAAAGCTGTGCCACCGCCGGATCGCCGTCGCGCCCGGCGCGGCCGGT
>CAYMUJ010000158.1:0-4233 GCA_964393565.1 uncultured Stakelama sp.
GCGTCTTCCTCGCTGCCGCCATCACATTCTGGTGCTGATTGAGTCCAGAGCCTAGTTGAGCGCTGGGTTAGTCGGCCTCCCGTCCCACGCGGACGAGGGTGCCGTCGGGGCCGCTGACCGCGAATTCGACCATGCCCCATGGCTTGAGATGCGGTGCGCCGGGTTCGATGATTGCGTCGCGCACGCGGTCGGCGATGGCGTCGACGTCTTCGGCATAGAGATACAGGCCGAGGGGGTTGTCGGGGGCCTCGGGCGTGGAGGGTTCGTGGCGCAGGTGCAGGTGCCAGCCCTTGACGTCGCTGAGGATGCGGTAATGGCCCCAGTCGCTGTCGAGGGTGAGGCCGAGGCGTTCGTAGAAATCGGTGCTGGCCTGCAGGTCGCGGCAGGGGAGGATGGCGGTGATGCGGTGGTCCTGGGGCATCGGGTGAGGGTAGCGCCGTGGTTTGGGAAGAAAAGAGGCCCCAGGGCGGCATGCCTCACTCGCGCCCCATTGGGTCCCGACGGTTGTCGCCGGATCGATCCGGATGGATGGGATAGCAGAGTGGCACTTCGACAGGTTTCGTGTTCCCTCTGGCTTGTTGGTGTGCTTGGGTTGATGGCGACCCCGGTGGTCGCGCAGGAGCATGCGCGGCATGATCCCTCGCCTGTCGTGCAGGACGCTCCCGCGATGACCGTCGGTCGGCTCGGCAACGGTCTGCGCTATGCCATCCTGAAGCGGAATAATAGCGAGCCGGGCGCGGGCGTGCTGATGCGGAACGAGGGCGGGTTCATCGCCGAGCGGCGGCCGGGCGAGCGTGGACTGAGTCACTTGATCGAGCATCTGGTGTTTTTGAGCCCGACGCGCGCTGCGCCGGACACACTTCGGCGGTTCGTTGAGGTGGGGATTCCGCTGACATTCGACGCGCCGACGGCGGCGACCAACAGCTGGCGGGAGACGAACTATTTCCTGTCCACGCGCAGGACGGATCCGCGCGATCTCGACATTTTGCTGGGACTATTCCGCGAGGCGGCGAGCGAGCTGACGTTTCGGGAGGACGCGGTCGATGCCGGGCGGGCCGAGGTGATGAAGGAAATGGGGGAGAAGCGCGCGGGCAATGCGCTGTTTGCCAGCTATATCGCGGCGATCGCGCCGGGATCGCCGACCGATGTGATCGATGCGCAGAATTCGGATGACGTGCCGAGCGCGAGCATCGCGACGATCCGCAGCCTGTATCAGCGTGTATATCATCCGGCGGCGATGATCGTGGTGGTGGTCGGCGATGTCGATGTCGCGGCAACCGAGGCGTCGATCGCGGCGCGCTTCGGGAATTGGGCCGCGCCTGACCCCGCCCCTGCGCCGGTGCCGCATCCAAGTTTCGAGCGTGCACGCATCCGTCCGATCAGCGTCGCGGCAGTGCCCGGTGGGCGACGGGCGGCGCTGGTCACGGTGGTGATGCCGACGCCGCGTCCGGCACGGACAGTGGCTGGGCAGGCGCGTGCGCTGCTGATGGATCAGATGGCGGTTACGGCGATCACGAACCGGCTGCGGGCGGGACAGCCGAACAGTCCGCCGGGCAAGGTGGGCGCGATGATCGAGACCGGCGAGCTGGGGCATCGCCAGCTGATGCTGTGGGATCACTTTGACGCGGGCCAGTGGAAGCCGGCGGTCCAGCACTTGCGGCGGACCAGTTGCGATCTGGTGCGATCCGGTTTCAGCGAAGTGGAATGGGCGGCGGCGCGGGACACGCTGATTGGCGAGCTGGAACGGCGGGCTGCCACGATGGCGACGGTGCCGAATGTCGACATCGCCAAGGACCTGTCGCGCGCGGTGGCCGATGGGCGCGCGCTGATCCTGCCTGATGCACTGCTGGCGCATGCCCGAGCGATGCTGCCCCGGATCGATGCGCGGAGCGGCAGCGCGTGGTGGCGGGCCGAGTGGCGAGCCGGGCGCGAACATTTCCGGGTGGAGGAGCCCGACTTCGCCGACGCCGTCGGCGCCGAGCGCGACGTGCGTGATGCGGTGGGCGGCGATCGGCGGTGCCGGTTGCGGGAATGACCATGGCCGCTCTGGCGTTGTCAGCCCTGCGCCGCTATATCTCCCGCATGGTCGCTCGTTTCGCCAGCACTACCACCTTCACTCCCGCCGCGGCGGGAGGGTTTGGCGTGCGCGGCTGAAGCCCGGCGCTGGCCCTCTTGCCCGGGATCGGGTGAGATGGCGCTGCTCCCCTTGATCCTGCCTCTTTTCCTCCAGCGCTGCCCCGTGCATAGGCACGTCAAACATGCAGGACTGATATGGCGCAGCTTCTTTCGATCACGCTTCCCGATGGCTCCGTGCGGCAGGTCGCGCCGGGGACCACCCCTGGCGACATTGCCGCCGCGATCGGGCCGGGCCTTGCCAAGGCGGCGATTGCCGCGCGGGTCGATGGCGAATTGCGCGATATCAACCGGCCGCTGGAGAAGGACAGCGCGCTGGCGCTGGTGACGGCGCGGGACGAGGCGGATGCGCTGGAGCTGGCGCGGCACGACTTTGCGCATATCCTGGCCGAGGCGGTGCAGGCGCTGTGGCCGGGGACGCAGATCACCTTCGGCCCGGCGACCGATGACGGGTTCTACTATGACGTGATGGCTCCGGCGTCGCGTGCGCCCTTCTCGATGGAGGATCTGCCCGCGATCGAGGAGAAGATGCGCGAGATCATCCGCGCCGATAAGCCGCTGATTCGCGAAGTCTGGATGCGGGAAGACCTGATTTCTCGGTGGGAATCTCTTGGAGAGACGTTCAAGGCCGAATGGGCCAAGGAACTACCCGAGTTCGAGGACTTGACGGTCTATTGGTCTGGCGATCCGAACGGACCCAATGGCGATACGGCATGGATGGACATGTGCCGGGGGCCGCATTTGGCATCGACCGGCAAGCTCGATCCCGCCGCGTTCAAGCTGATGCGCGTTGCGGGGGCATACTGGCGTGGCGACCAGAAGAATGCGCAGCTGACGCGCATCTATGGCACCGGCTGGCTCAACAAGAAGCAGCTCGACGCGCATCTCCACAAGCTGGAGGAAGCGGCCAAGCGCGACCATCGCAAGCTGGGCGCGGAGATGGACCTGTTCCACCTGCAGCAGGAAGCGCATGGCAGCGTGTTCTGGCACCCCAAGGGTTATATGGTGTGGCGCCAGCTCGAGGCGTATATGCGCCGTGCGATCGACGCGGCGGGCTATCGCGAGGTCAAGACGCCGCAGGTGATGGACGCGCGCCAGTGGGAGCAGTCGGGCCATTGGGGCAAATATCGCGAGAATATGTTCGTGATCCCCGACGAGGTGCCGAACGTCGACGATGACGGCCCGGTGATCAGCGGCGAGGCCGACTGGATGGCGCTGAAGCCGATGAACTGCCCGGCGCATGTGCTGATCTTCCGGCAGGGGCTGAAGAGCTATCGCGAGCTGCCGCTGCGGCTGTACGAAAATGGCTGCTGCCACCGCAACGAGCCGCATGGCGCGCTGCACGGGTTGATGCGCGTGCGGCAGTTCACGCAGGACGACGCGCATATCTTCTGCCGCGAGGACCAGATCGTCGCCGAGGTGCAGGCGTTCTGCGAGCTGGCGGACCGGGTGTATCGCGATTTCGGCTTTACCTATTCGATCAAGCTGGCGCTGCGGCCGGAGAAGCGCTTTGGCTCCGACGCCGATTGGGACAAGGCGGAGAATGAGCTGCGCGACGCGGTGGTGCGTGCTGGGTTGGCGACGCCGGAATATGGCTGGGAAGAGCTGCCGGGCGAGGGGGCGTTCTATGCGCCCAAGCTGGAATGGCACCTGACCGACGCGATCGGGCGGACGTGGCAGGTCGGCACGATCCAGTCCGACCGCGTGCTGCCCGAGCGGCTCGACGCCAGCTATGTCGGCGAGGATGGCGAGCGGCATCGGCCGGTGATGCTGCACCGCGCGATCTTTGGATCCTATGAGCGGTTCATCGGCATCCTGATCGAGCATTTCGCCGGGCGGCTGCCGGTGTGGCTGGCGCCGGTTCAGGCGGTGGTGGCGACGATCGTGTCGGATGCGGATGACTATGCGAAGGACGCGGTCGCGAAGCTGAAGGCTGCGGGGATCCGGGTCGAGAGCGACCTGCGCAACGAGAAGATCAACTACAAGGTGCGCGAACATTCGCTGGCCAAGGTCCCGCATTTGCTGGTGGTCGGCAAGCGCGAGGCCGAGGAGGGCACGGTCGCCGTCCGCACGCTGGGCAGCGAGGGGCAGAAGGTGATG
>CAYMUJ010000159.1:0-3936 GCA_964393565.1 uncultured Stakelama sp.
GTATTAAACTATTCGTTCAGCCCTTTGTTTTGGGCTTGGGGCGTGCTGCAATGGCCCGACGGGCATTTGCTGCATATTCTTCGAAGTTCTTTTGGAAGACGATGACCAGCTCGTCCAGCGCGGCGATCGCATCCTCACCTTCTTTCGGCGGGAACAGCTTGAGGCCGTTACCGCCCCATGCTTTGTATTCGAAAGCGATTTTCTGACCCGGACCGAATTCGCGCACCATGAACAGCGTTCGGAGCGAGCGGCCGTAAATCGCCGCCTTCTGGTAGAAGACATCCGCCACGATCAGCTCGCTGTAGCACGTCGCGGTCGAGTCCGAACGCCGAGTCTTGATCTTGTTCATGGTCTTTCGTTCAAGCGGAGTTTCATGCGGCACGATCACGGTACCGGGTTTGAGCAGAAGTAGCTCGTTGAGATTCAACGATTCAAGTGCATCGAGCTGCGAAGGGCTGTCGAGTGCGCTAGCCATGCTGGCCTTATTGCTCGCATCGCGACCGCTATGCAGTGCAGCATCAAGCAGGCCGCCGCCGAGCAAGCCGGTCGTCACGGAAGTCATCCGCTCGGCCGGCCAGATATGAAGTTCGCACGGTGCGGCATCCTGTGCTGCTGCGCTGCTCGCCCCGAACAGCGTCAGGATGGCCGCTGCGAGTTTGAGTTGGTTGACGGATTTGATCATCGAAATCACTCTTTCCCCTTGGTGGTCGCTGGTGGTGGCCGAGACGCTTTTAAGAATTCGGCGAAGCGTACGACATTGCTTCGCAGCGCCGAAGCAAGTTCTTCAAGTGCGGGGGCATCGGCGCGGAGCGGAGCGAGCGAAAAAAGGTCCAGCTTCGTCTCGGTCCACGTCGCGAAGGCCCGTTCGGGCGCAACTGCATTATCAAAGACGCGGAACCGCAGAAATGTTCTGAGTGTCTGCCCGCGTGCGTAAGCACGGGTATACACAGTCTCCGCAATCACCAGTTCTGCATAACAGGGCGAATCGGATCGCGCATATCGATGCTTGGTGGTTCTGATTGTACGGCTGTCGAGCGGATCTGCATGGATAATCACCCGGTGGTCCGGGAGTCCGAGCAACTCAGCTGCCGCCAGGCCCTGAAGCACGGGTACCTGACGGCCGGCGGAAAGTGGGTTCTCGGATGCGGCAATTGCTCTGGCAGTCCGTGCGTCGGCTTTCTCGGCTATATCCTGTTGGTGCATGCGTACCAGCTCAGGAATCAGGCCCTGATTTCTGTTCGATTCAAACGCTCGTTGTCGTACACTGGTCAGGCCATCGCTGGGCCAGATATGTAGTTCGCAGATTAGTGTTGAAACCGGTGGTTCCGTCAATTGAATCGTGTTGGATCCCCCGACCAACACTGCGATCACCATTGCTACCGACATTAAAGATATCAGCGTTTTTTTCGGGGATTTCGCAACGCAGATGCGAATACCGCGACGTTATTTGAGAATGCCGTACGAACTTCTTCACGAGCGGCGGCTTCATCCGCGGCGGTCGCCGGGGGGAACTTGGTAAGTCGTGTCTGCACCCAAGTTCCGAAACTGCGGGTTGGTGTCGGTCCGGAGTCAAACTCTCGATAGCGAAAGAGCGTTTTCAGGAACTTGCCGGTCACAAATCCGTCGTGCTGGAGCATCACATCGTCGACGATCAACTCTGCATAGCAGGGCGCAGCGCTGGTCCCGACTCTTCCCGGCGTACGGCGGATCACGCTGCTTGGCAAAGCCGTGTCATGGATGACGAGGCGATAGCCTTGAAGTCCGAGTAGTTTCTGCGGCTGCGCGGCCTTGAGCAACGCAGCCTGTTCTTTAGTTTCGATGGCGTCGGCGGGGGCGACAGGATAGCCGTCGCGACCGGTCACGGCGCCGTTCACGATTCCGCCATGAAACCATCCGCTATAGACCGAACCGAGCTTTGAACCCGGCCAGACATGGAGCTCACATGTCTCGTCTAACGAGGTGGCTGGGGGCGCAGCGGATTGTGCACCGCCAGCAGCGGCCCACGCAGCCACAACAAAGGCTACACTC
The DNA here is from genome assembly GCA_964393565.1 of uncultured Stakelama sp. Taxonomy (GTDB): domain Bacteria; phylum Pseudomonadota; class Alphaproteobacteria; order Sphingomonadales; family Sphingomonadaceae; genus Sphingomonas. The sequence goes on from CAYMUJ010000159.1 coordinate 2,029, forward strand.
ATATGCCCACCCCCCTCTAGGTCACGCTAGCGTTACGAAGCGATTAGGGTCAACACGTCATTAGCCCACGCCAATCCAAATTGTGCCGACGGCTAGATCAAGGTTCATGCGGTGGCGGGAGGCGATGCGCCTCTCCGTCCGCTTACGCCAGCAGCGGGACTGCGGGCGGGGCGGGGGCGTCGGTTCGGCAGCCTTGGCGCGGTTCCTGTGCCGGTCCAATGATCTGCGTCCACTGGCCTCCGTCTGAATGCCGTGGTCCATCCAAAGCGTGACACATCCATGCCGATTTCGAATCCCTACGGGCTGCGGGGCTGGCAAATTCGACCGGCTATGCGCGGGCGGGATTCAAAACGCCTTGAATCGCTTGTTGGCCCCGCCCACTAGGCGGTCATATGCGAATCGCGATCGTCGATGAAAGCGCCAGCCGTGCAGCGGTCATCCGCGAAGGGCTTGCAGCCGTTGAAGGCTGCGAGATTTTCGTCCTTACCGAACGGCGCGGGTTGGTGGCTCGGATCGGCGAGATCGGGCCTGACATCGTTCTCATGGACCTGGGCAACCCTTCGCGCGATGTGCTGGAAGAGTATTTTGCGGTCAGCCGTGTGCTGGGCCGGCCGATTGCGATGTTCGTGGACGAAAGCGACGAGGAATCGATCGCCGCGTCGGTCGATGCGGGCGTTTCGTCCTATGTCGTCGATGGCCTTGCCCCGCATCGCATTCGCCCGATCCTTGATCTGGCGGTACGCAGGTTCAATGCCTTTTCAAGGTTAGAGGCCGATCTGGCTGAAGCCAAAGGCAAGCTGGCCGAGCGCGAAGTGGTCGACAAGGCCAAGCGCATCCTGATGGACAGCCGCAGCTTTACCGAACCGCAGGCCTATTCGGAGCTGCGTAAGACCGCGATGAATCAAGGCAAGCGCATTGCCGACATTGCAGAAGCAGTGGTGACCGCGCACCAGCTGATGGGAGGGAAATGATGGCATCCGCAGCCGTGTCCGGCGAACTGACCATCGGTTTTCTGCCGCTGGTCGATGCGTGTCTGCCGATCCTTGCGCGCGAGCATGGCTTTGCCGAGGCCGAGGGCGTCTCGCTGCGGCTGGTGCGTGACATGAGCTGGGCGACTGTGCTTGACCGGCTGCTCTATGGCCACAGCGATGCCGCGCATATGGTGGCCCCTCTGGCAATTGCCACGACACTGGGGCGCGGCCGGCCGGCGCAGCCGCTGTCGGTCCCGTTCGTACTGGGACTGAATGGCAACGCGATCACGATGCGACCCGATCTGGCGCGATCGGTCAATCCGGCGGGAGGACTGGGTGATCCGGCAGCGGTCGGAGCCGCGCTGAAGGCCCATCAGGCTCAGTCGGGCAAGCCGCTGCGCATTGGCGTGGTCCACCGTTATTCAAGCCACAATTACATGCTGCGTTACTGGCTGGCCGCCTGTGGCGTGCGGCCTGACGTGGACGTTGAGATCACCACGGTTGCTCCGCCGTTCTGCGCCGATGCGCTGGAGTTTGGCGAGGTCGATGCGATCTGCGTGGGCGAGCCCTGGAACAGCGTGGCGGTGGAGCGCGGCACTGGCGAGATTGTGTTGGCGACCGCCCAGATCTGGCGGCGCGGGGTGGAGAAGGTTCTCGCTCTGCGCGAGCCGGTGATGGAAGAGCGGCGCGCCGATGTGGAAGCGCTGGTGCGTGCGCTGCGCAAGGCGGGTGAGCATTTCGTCGATCCGGCGAACCTTGATGCCAATGCCGCGATTCTGGCGCGGGCGGAATATCTTGACGGCAATGCCGAACTGATCCGGAGAGCTATTTCAGACCGACTGCTGCTGGCACTGGACGGGCCAAAGGGCGGGGAGTTGCTGCACTATCCGGATTTCATGTTCCAGCATCGCGAGGCTGCGAACTTCCCGTGGGTCAG
>CAYMUJ010000160.1:0-3922 GCA_964393565.1 uncultured Stakelama sp.
GTGCCATCCGGCGCAGCCGGATCAAAAACGCCCCTTATTTCCCGCTCGCCAGCAACAGCAGCAGTGCGACGATCGCAATCGCGATACCCTGGAAAAAGATGCGCTGCTGCATCGCCTTGTTCGACTTCAGCGCCGACTGGCTCGGGCCATCGCCCGATTTCAGCTCCGCTTCGGTCGTGCGCAGGAACGCGACGATGCCCTTGATGAGCGCGAAGACGGTGGCCAGCATCGCGGCGACGAGCAAAAGGACAAGGAACAGCTGCATCCCCCATATCTAGTCCGTATCGCGCCCGGATAGAACCCCTGTCCTCAGGTGCAGTGCGCGGCGGTTCACACCGGAACCTCACCCCGGCGCAACGCATCCGCCAGCGCGCGCCCGTCCGCCCCGCCTTCGCGCAACGCCGCCAGCGTCGGCGCACCATGCCGCTTCGCCAGCCGCGCGCCATCCGGCCCGGTCAGCAACGGGTGGTGATGATAATGCGGCACCGGCAGATCGAGCAGTGCCTGCAGCAACCGGTGGACATGCGTCGCGGCCAGCAAATCCTCGCCCCGCACCACATCGGTCACGCCCTGCGCCGCATCGTCGATGGTCACGGCGAGATGGTACGACGCCGGTGCATCCTTGCGCGCCAGCACGACATCGCCATGCGCGGCCGGGTCGGCGGCGATGGTGCCGAAGCGGCTATCCTCGAACCACAATCTATCCGTCGCCCCCGCGAAAGCGGGGGCCCACCTCCCGGACTGTCCACCCGCAGCGTCGGCGCGATCAGACGCAATGGCACGAGATGGGCCCCCGCTTTCGCGGGGGTGACGGTCTAGTAGGTGGAGCGCCGCCGCCACATCCAGCCGCCAGCAATGCGGCACGCCCAGATCCGGCGCGACCAGCCCCCGGCACGTCCCCGGATAGACCAATCCCTCCGGCCCATGCGGCGCACTCGCGCTCGCGGCGATATCGGCGCGGGTGCAGAAACACGGATAGATCAGGCCGCGTTCGCGCAGATCGTCCAGCGCCGCCTGATAGGCATCCAGCCGCGCCGACTGGAACAGCACCGCGCCATCCCATTCCAGCCCCAGCCAGCTTAGGTCCGCCAGAATCGCATCGACATGCTCGGCCCGGCTGCGCGTCCCGTCGATATCCTCGATCCGCAGCAGGAACGCGCCGCCCCGCGCCCGCGCAAAATCATGCGCCGCAATCGCCGAAAAGGCATGGCCCATATGCAGCCGCCCGGTCGGGCTCGGCGCGAAGCGGGTGACGATCGATGAAACGGGCGGCGAAATTACGGGTTTCTCCGTTTGTTGGCGGGCACGACTTTCATGTAGAGCGGCTGCATGTGGCTCGCCATCCTCTTGTCGGCACTCGCGATGACGCTGATCGTCGGGGTGCGCTATCTGATCGTGTCCGGCGCCTTTGCCTGGGCAACGCGCGTGCGGCATCCCGGCCTCTATGCCGGGCTCGACCGCCAGATGCGGCGCGAACTGCTGTGGAGCCTCGCCAGCGCCGCCATCTATGGCATCCCGGCCGGCGTGGTCGCATGGGGGTGGCAGAATCTGGGCTGGACGCGAATCTACACCGATGTCTCGGCGTACCCGCTCTGGGTTCTGCCGCTGTCGGTGTTCCTCTATCTCTTCGCGCACGACACCTGGTTCTACTGGACGCATCGCTGGATGCATCAGCCGCGCTGGTTCCGCATCGCGCACGCCGTCCATCACGACAGCCGACCGCCCACCGCCTGGGCGGCGATGAGCTTTCACCCGATCGAGGCGCTGACCGGCGCGGTGGTCATCCCGGCACTGGTCTTCGCGATTCCAATTCATGTCGGCGCATTGGCGTTGGTGCTTGGAATCATGACCCTGATGGGTGTAACCAATCACATGGGGTGGGAGGTGTTCCCGCGGATGATGTGGCGGGGGCCAGTCGGGGCGTGGTTGATCACCGCGAGCCATCATCAGCGGCACCATGAGCAATATGGGTGCAACTATGGTCTCTATTTTCGCTTTTGGGACCGGCTGTGCGGCACCGATCGGGGGATTGGCGATTTCGAAAAATCACATGCGCGCGCTGCTGCCCGCGGCGCTGCTGCTCCTTCCGGCGGCCTCGCCGGTGAGCAGCTTCGACCTTGAAATCACAAATCTGCGCAATGCGAAGGGCGTGCTGCAGATCTGCCTGACCGCGCGCCCGGACAGCTTCCCCGATTGCAAGGACGATCCGCGCGCCGTCTCGCGCACCATTTCCGCCGCGCACCCCGCGACCCGGTTCGAAGGGCTGGCCAGCGCCACCTATGCCGTCGCCGTCATCCATGACGCGAACAGCAACAAGAAACTCGACACGATGATGGGCATCCCGCGCGAAGGCTTCGGCTTCAGCCGCAACCCCACCATCACCTTCGGCCCGCCCAAATTCACCTCCGCCAGCTTCCCCCTCGACGGCACGAAGCAGCAGGTGAAGATGAAATATATGCTCTGAGGCGTCGTCCAGCACCTGCAACCCGTGCTTCTCGACGACCGCCAGCAGCTTCAGCGCCATGCCGCTGGGCCGCGCGCGTCAACGGCGGCGGAAGATGCGCGAAATCTGCGGGTTCGGTTCGATCCGGTTGCCGTCGCGGTCGAACCGGGGGTGCTTCGACCGGACATTGCCCTCGACCATGATCGGTTCCAGCGGCACGTCTCCGATCGCGTCCTCGACCCGGTACAGCGCATGTTCGACGATCAGCAGCCCGCCCGGTGTCAGCTGTTCGGTCAGCAGGCGGATGCCTGCCAGGAAATGCTCGAATGGATAATGGTCGGCGATGTTGGTGATCCCGCGCGCCGCGATCTCGCTCGGCCGCCGCGTGAACACCGCCATGGCGAAGATCGCGTCATAGGGGCCATGCGCCGCGATCTGTTCGGGCGTCGATCGCACGAAATGGCGCTGCGGATCGGCGGGCAGCTTGCGGCACGCCCGCAACAGGATCGGGTTGATCTCCGCCCCGACCAGCAGCGAATCGGGGAAATAGGCGCGCAGCGACACCACTTCCTCGCCCGCCGCGCAGCCATAGGACAGGATGCGCGGCGCGCTCCGCTCCGCCAGCATGCGCTGCGTCAGGCGGAACAGCCCGCTATACCGGTCGGGAAAGCTCAGGCTCACATCCTGATGCACCGCCCCGCCATAGCGCCACCGCGTCCACAGCTCCGACCGCGCCCGCCCGCTCAGCAGCAGGTCGCGCACCCGCCCCGCGCGCAGCTTCAGCCAGGCGGCACGGCGGGCCAGCGGGGTCGGTCGGCGGTCGCGCTCCATCGCGCGGTTCATGGCGCGTCCTGCCCGGCCGGTCAAACCCGCCCCTTTCCCCGCGCGGCGGAAGCGGGTAAGGCGGTCGCATCCCCGGGGGAGCGCTGCCGGGTTCCCATCAAAGCATTGCTTTGATGGGGTCCCTATCCGCGCTTGAGATGAGGGCAGGAGCCTTTGACCCGCTGAACCTGATCCGGTTGACACCGGCGTAGGGAGTGGGCGGCTTTCACCCGAAAACCGTGCGCTCCCCGCGATATTGGAGCGCATCATGGCCGACATCCCCGCCCGCAGCGAACTCAAGGTAACCACCGGCGCGATCCGCGGATCGACGAAGATCCATGTCGGCCCGCGCAAGGTCGCGATGCGCGAAATCCATCTCGAGCCGTCGAGCGGCGAGCCCCCGGTCCGCGTCTATGACACCAGCGGCCCGTACACCGATCCCAATGCCCGCATCGACATCATGGCCGGCCTCCAGGAACTGCGCCGCGACTGGATCCGCGATCGCGGCGATGTCGAGGAAGTGACCCAGCGCGAGGTGCGCCCGGAAGACAACGGCCAGCTCGGCCCCGACCGCAGCGGCGGGGTCCAGCCCTTCCCGAACGTGCGCAAGAAGGTGCTGCGCGCCAAGCCCGGCATGAATGTCAGCCAGATGCATTA
>CAYMUJ010000161.1:0-2521 GCA_964393565.1 uncultured Stakelama sp.
CCGGCCGCGCGCACGGCGCCGGGCCTCCCCGCTGCAATCGCAAGCTGGGTGTAACTGCGCGTTTCGCCCGGCGGGATCGCGCGAAGGGCCTGCCACACCGCCTCCTGAAACGCCGTGCCGCGCACGTCGAGCGGAAGGTCGGTGTGCCGCCCGGGCTGTTCCACCTCACCCACCACCCGCGCCGCCAGATCGGTCAGCGCCGCGCCGCCAGCAAGGATCTCCGCGCGTGGAAAGCGGGTGGCGAGCGACAGGCTGTCCTCATCGAACGCGACCCGGCACAGCCCCTTGTCGGTCGCCGCGATCAGCAGCGGACCCAGGCTGGTCGGAGCAACCGTCCAGCGGATCGTCACCCCCGCCCCGCCATTGCGCCACGCGCTCGGCGTCATGCCCAACCGGTCGGCGGCGGTTTCATAAAAGCGGCTGGGCGCGGAATAGCCCGCCTCGTAGATCGCATCGGTCACGCTTTCCTCCGTCTCCAGCGCAGCCGCCGCGCGGCGTGCCCGCACCCCGCGCGCATAGGCAGCCGGAGTCACCCCGGTCGCGCGCTTGAACAGGCGCTGGAAATGATGCGGCGCATAACCGACCTCCGCCGCCAGCGCCTCCAGCCCGATCGCATCCTCCGCGCCTTCGATCAGCGCGACTGCGTGTGCAACCGCCACCCGCTCGCGCCCGACCTCATCGGGCTTGCAGCGCAGGCAGGCGCGCAGGCCCGTCGCCCGCGCGCTCGCCGCATCGGGAAAGAAGCGGACATTCGCCCGCAACGGATGCCGCGCCGGACAGCTCGGCTTGCAATAGATGCCCGTGGTCAGCACGCCCGCAATCACCCGCCCGTCATAGGCGCGGTCGCGGCGCTGGAAGGCGTCCCAGGCTTCATCGTCGGAGAGCATCGCGTCGGTCATATGCGCTGATATAGCCGATCTTCCGCCCGGTGCTTCCCGCGCATTGCGTCCAAAGCGCGACGCCTTTAGGGGGACGCTTTCCCGCAGCTTTCAGGGCAGGCGAATGGCGGACGCACCACTGGTCGGCATTATCATGGGCAGCACCTCCGATTGGGAGACGATGCGCCACGCAGCCGAGACGCTCGACGCGCTCGGCGTGCCGCACGAAACCAGGGTGGTCTCCGCACACCGCACCCCGCAGCGGCTTTACGACTATGCCAGTGGCGCAGCCGATCGCGGGCTCAAGGTCGTGATCGCGGGCGCGGGCGGTGCGGCGCATCTGCCCGGCATGGCGGCGTCGATGACCCACCTCCCCGTGCTCGGCGTGCCGGTCGAATCGAAGGCGCTGAAGGGCATGGATAGCCTGCTCTCGATCGTCCAGATGCCGGGCGGCATCCCCGTCGGCACGCTGGCGATCGGCAAGGCCGGGGCGATCAACGCCGGCCTGCTCGCCGCCGCGATCCTCGCCACCAGCGACGCGGACCTCGCCGAACGGCTCAAGGCATGGCGCGCGCGCCAGACCGAAAGCGTCGCAACGGATCCCGAATGACCGCAGTTCCGCCCGGCAGCACCCTCGGCATTCTTGGCAGCGGCCAGCTTGGCCGGATGATCGCGGTTGCCGCGGCGCAGCTCGGCTATCGCTGCCACATCTACGCGCCCGAAAGCGGCCCGGCGTGCGACGTCGCCGCCGCCTTCACCTGCGCCGCCTATGACGACGAAGCTGCACTCGCCGCGTTCGCGCGCGACTGCGCCGTCGTCACCTATGAGTTCGAGAATGTCGACGCGCTCGCCGTGGCGACGATCTCTGCCCACGCGCCGGTTCGCCCCGGCTACGCCTCGCTCGAAACGGCGGCGCACCGCTGGAACGAAAAGCGGCTGGCACAGGAATGCGGCGGTCGCCCCGCGCCCTGGCATCCGGTGGCGTCGCGTGCCGATCTCGACGCCGCGCTCGCCGCGATCGGCACGCCCGCGATCCTCAAGACCGCGACCGAGGGCTATGACGGCAAGGGTCAGGTCCGCCTCGCCACCCCCGCCGATGCCGACGCCGCCTGGGAGACGCTGGGCGAACGCGAATGCGTGCTCGAAGGGCTGGTCGCCTTTTCCCATGAATTCTCGGTGCTGCTGGTGCGCGGCACCGATGGCACCAGCGTCGCCTATCCCACACCGCATAACGAACATGTCGGCGGCATCCTCGACCGCTCGAGCGCGCCCGCGCCGGTCGCGATTCTCGACCAGGCCCCTGCCGCCATCGCGCTGGCGACCCAGCTTGCCGAACGGCTCGACCATGTCGGCGTGCTGACCTGCGAGTTTTTCGCCACGTCCGACGGCCCGGTGTTCAACGAAATGGCCCCGCGCGTCCATAATAGCGGGCATTGGACGATCGAGGGCGCCGAAACCTCGCAGTTCGAAAACCATGTCCGCGCGGTGCTCGGCCTCCCGCTCGGTCCGATCGGGCTGACCGGCAGCGCGGTCGAAATGCGCAACCTGATCGGCCACGATGTCGATGCCTGGCACGACCTGCTCGCCGAACCCGGCGCGCATCTGCACCTTTACGGCAAGCACGAAGCGCGCCCGGGCCGCAA
>CAYMUJ010000161.1:2621-3900 GCA_964393565.1 uncultured Stakelama sp.
TCGCCCTCTGATCACCCATCGGCGAGTGGGTTACGGTATCCCAGCTTCCATCGACATTCGCCATGCTCTGCTCTCCTGTAATCCGTTGCGGCTCACTTGCCGCCGACGCCGGGGCCGACGGCTTCGGGCTTCACCACCTCGACAGGCAGGCCAAGGCTGTCAAGCTGCGGCCGGACCTTCGACGCATCGCCCACGACGACCCAGACCAGCTTGCCGGGGTCGAGAGCCGCGCGTGCCGCAGCGTCAACCTGCGGGATCGTCAGCGCGCGATATTTTTTCGCGATCTGCTCCTGATAGTCGTCCGGACGGCGCAGGAAGTCGTTCGACTGCATCGCGCCCAGCACCGCGCCGGCAGTTTCATACTGGCCCGCCTGACGGCGAATCGCACTGATCACCGAACGGTCGAACTCGACCTTGGTGATGCCCTTGTCTCCCAGATACGCCTTAAGCTCCTTCTGGATCTCGACGATCGCCGGGCCGGTCTTGTCGGCCTGAACCGGGGCGGAGACGGTGAACGGCACGGCATGTTCCAGCCGGGCGATGCCGGCGCGCGCGCCATAGGACCACGCCTTGTCCTCACGCAGGTTCATGTTGATGCGCGACAGGAAGTCGCCGCCCAGCACTTCGGTCGCGGTGCCCAGCGCAATCGGATCGCCGAACGGATCGACCGGGGTCATCTGCGCTGCAAGGATCAGCGACTGCGGCGAATCGGGCCGATCGATCAGCAGGATCTTGGGCGCGGCCTGTTGCGGGCTGGCGGCGAACTCCTTGGTCCCGGCGCTGCCATCACCCTTCCAGTCGCCGAACTTCGCTTCGAATGCAGCTTTCACCTCGGTCAGCGGACGGTCCGACACGACGAAGATCTTCGCCTTTTCAGGGCGGATCCACGCCTTGTAATAATTGATCAGGTCATCGCGGGTCAGCTTCTTCACCGCCTCGGCGTCACCACCAATCGCGGCGGTCTTCGCGTAGGGCGAATCCTTGCCATAGATCAGCGCGGGCATCGCCATCTGCGCCAGCCCAGCCGGGTTCGACCGGACCTGCGCGATCTGCGCCAACATCTGGCCGCGCACGCGCTCGATCTCTGCCTGCGGGAAGCTCGGGTTACGGGCGATATCGGCCATCAGGTCAAGCGAACCGGCAAGGTTCGGGCTCGGCGTGAACAGCGAAATGGTCGCGCGGTCGGCATTGCTGCCCACACCGATTCCCGCGCCCAGCCGCTCCTGCGCCTCGGCGATCTGGACCGAATTGCGCGTCTTGGTCCCCTCTTCCATCAGCG
>CAYMUJ010000162.1:0-3851 GCA_964393565.1 uncultured Stakelama sp.
TGGACCTCACCGACATCGCCGGAGATGTTGGCGAAGGCGGAGTCGACGTTGCGGACCATTTCGACGGCAGCGCCGATATCGGTCTGTGTTGCGGTCAATTGTTCGCGTGCGCGGCCGGCTTCCTCTTCGGCGCGCATCGCCAGTGCGGACACCAGGTCGGCGACGACGGCGAACCCCCGCCCGGCTTCACCGGCGCGACCGGCTTCGACCGCAGCGTTCATCGCGAGGACGCGCGTCTGGAACGCGATCTTGTCGAGCCCCTCGATCACCGTGTCGATGCCCTTGGCGCTGTCGCTGACGCGGGTCATCGCCTGCACGGCCTCTTCGGTCGTGGTGCGGCCGGTAGCGACGCTGTTGATGGCGGCGTCTGCGCGGCTGACGGTCCGTTCGGCCGCTTCGGCATTGGACTCCAGCCGCTCTTTCATCTGTTCGATTGCGGCTGACGTTTCCTCAAGACTGGCGGCATTGGCTTCCGTCCGGCGAGCAAGATCCTCGGACGCATGGGCGATTTCGGTCGATCCGGTGGTAATGCTGCGCGTCCCCTCCATGACCGATCCGATCAGCGCGCGCAGTGACGACAGCGCCTCATTGAAGTTCGCCTTCAACGCGGCATAGGCAGGCGGAAAATCGGCGCGAATCTCGGCGGTCAGGTCACCTTTGGTCAGCGTCTCGAGGCTGGCGCGAAGGGTCCCCACCACGTCATTCTGTTCCTGGGTAAGGCGGATCTGTTCCTGCGCGGTATCGCGGAAGGTGAACATCGCACGGGTCATGCGACCGACGCAGTCCTGATATTCGGTATAGTTGATCGGGCTGGACAGATCGCCAGTGGCCAGTGCCTCCATCCGTACCACGGTGTTGACATAGGGGTCGCAGATTGCCCGACGAAACGCCTGGCCCAGTGTCGCGCCGACGAGAGCCGTTGCGACACCGGTTGCCGCCATGACCCAGTCAGCCCGCACGACGCCGATCAATGCGGTCACCAGCATGAGAGCAACCAGCGAGCCGAAGGCGATCAACGTCTTTTGGCGTATGGGCGCGTTGGCTTCAAACCAATGCATCATTATCAAAAATTCCTGTCAGGTCACTCTCTACTAACCATTTATAGCGGCTTCGGCGCTGCTTCGGGTTGGCTGTGACCCGGATTGGGTAGGATGGCTGCGGAGAGGGTGGTGAGCATATATTATGATTTAATATCATGGTTATAGCTTATTCTTGCGGTGCCTTTCCGGTTGTTTTCCGGATGTGTGTGTTGGCCAATTCTTCATTTTTTTATCCCGGCCCTGTCATTTCACGGGCTGTCGGCTGCGCGCGGGGAATGATGGCCATTCACTTCCCCATTTCCCTCCTGCCGTGCATCCCCTAACGCTTCATCCATGACCTATACCGCAACAATTCTCCTTCTCGGGTCCGGGGAACTCGGGCGTGAGTTCGTCATTTCCGCCAAGCGGCTGGGGGCGCAGGTGATTGCGTGCGATGCCTATCCCAATGCGCCGGCGATGCAGGTTGCCGACGGGTATGAAGTGTTCTCCATGCTGGATGGCGACGCGCTGCGCGCCGCGATCGATCGCCATGCGCCCGACCTGGTCGTGCCGGAGATCGAGGCGATCCGGACCGAAGTGCTGGCCGAAGTCGAGGCGGCGGGGGTGACGGTGGTGCCATCGGCCCGCGCGACGATGATGACGATGAACCGCGACGCGATCCGCGAGGTGGCAGCGGTGGAGCTGGGGCTGCGTACGTCGCGCTACCGCTATGCCGAGAGCCTGGCGGAAGTGCTGGCGGGGGCCGAGCACACCGGCCTGCCGTGCGTGATCAAGCCGGTCATGTCCTCATCGGGCAAGGGGCAGACGACGGTGCGCGATGCGTCCGCGCTGGAGGCTGCGTGGGATTATGCGGTCGCCAATATGCGCGGCGACCGGCGGCGGGTGATCGTCGAGGAGTTTGTCGATTTCGATTATGAGATCACGCTGCTGACGGTGCGGACGCGCGACGGCGTCGTATTCTGCCCGCCGATCGGGCATCGGCAGGAGCGCGGCGACTATCAGGAAAGCTGGCAGCCGGCTGCGATGACTGCGGGCGCGATCACTGCGGCGCAGGACATGGCGCGCAAGGTGGTCGATAATCTGGGCGGCTATGGCCTGTTCGGGGTCGAGTTCTTCGTCAAGGGCGAAGAGGTGATCTTCAGCGAGCTGTCACCGCGGCCGCATGATACCGGCATGGTCACGCTGATCTCCCAGAACCTGACCGAGTTCGACCTGCATGCGCGTGCGGTGCTGGGTCTGCCGGTGCCGGAAGTGCTGCTGCGCGGGGCGGCGGCTTCGGCGGTGATCCTGGCGGATCGGGACAGCGAGGGGCCGGGCTATGACGGGATCGCCGATGCGCTGGCGACTCCGGGCGGCGAGGTCGATCTGCGCATCTTCGCCAAGCCGACGACGCGGCCCTATCGGCGGATGGGCGTCGCGTTGGCGCTGGCCGGGGATGTGGACAGCGCCCGGCGGGTCGCGGTCGAGGCGGCGGGCAGGGTGCGGATCGTCTATCGCTGACCGTCGCCGCGCCGGTCAGGGCGCGACGATGGTGAAGCCGGGGAGCGGGGCGGGTTCCTCATGCTTGTGGTACATGTCGATATAGACCGACAGGGGCGCGGCCCCGACGCACTGGACCGCGTAGAGGTCGAGGATGTTGTGATAGGGGCCGATCCCGGTGCTGCCCTGACGTTCGAATGCCGGGGCATTGCCATCGGCACAACGCAGACGGGCGAGATAGGCGCGCTCGCCCTCCGGTCCCCGGGCGCGGACCGGGTTCTGCTCGCTGCCCAGCGGATGCGCCTGTGCGGCGGCGATCGCGGTGCGGAGCTTCTTGCCCTTCAGTCCGTCGAAATACTGAGCCGATGTCGGCTGTGCGGCGATCAGGGCCAAGGCGGCTGCGGCCCGCGCGGTCCTTGTCAGCATCATCCGATCTCTCCCACGTGACTGGCAAGTCTATCGCGTCGCGGCGCGATCTCAAGCAGTGGCTGCTGGCTGTACGATCCAGTCCCAGAATGAGCGGCTGTTCGGGGTGAGCTTGAGCGCGTCGTTCATCGCCGCGACCGCGCCGGGGGCGAGAGCGGTGACGAACGCGCCCTGATCGACCCAGAGCCACGCGAAGCGGCGGTCGGGCGGCATGTGCGCGGCAATGGCCGGGTGAAGGCCGGCCGGGAAATATTTGAAGTGGTGATCGTCGGTGAAGGTCAGCGGTGTGCCGTTGATCGTCATCGTCACGCTGGTGCGGACGATGCGCGCGTCGGGGTCGATCATGTCCTGCGCGACCTGAAGGTCGGCGATCACGAGTGCGCCGCCGGACAGGCGTTCGAGGTCGCGGATCATCGCTTCGATGTGCTCGGCCGGAGTTTCGACCTGAATGTCATGGAAAGCGAGGTTGGCGAGGTGCGACGCGGGGTCGAAGCCGGGCTGGTAATAGTCGGCTTCGAGGAGCGCGAGCAGAATGACGTCGGGCTGGATCGACCAGCCCATTTCCGCTGCACCGGCGTAGAGCAAAGCGGGGTCGGGCGGGGTGGGCGCGAAGACGCCCGCCTGTGCCATCACCTTGACCACGCGACGGACCTGCGCCTGTTTGTTGGCGGAGAGTTCGGGGACTGGGCCTTTGTGGTAGATGGGCTTGCTGTGTTGAGCGCGCGGCGCACTGTGTCGGGAGCGTGGCTGAGGGCCGATGGTCCAGCCCATCGCCTGCGCGGCCGTCGCAAACAGGCCGAGCGCACCGAAGCCGAGGCTGAGCCAGCCGATCCAGTGGAGCGATCCGGCGGCGATCAGAAACCCGAGCGGGATGGTGATGAAGAGCAGGCTGGAGAGGCCCGGTGC